>JBNKGC010000001.1:0-136754 GCA_050289625.1 Polyangiaceae bacterium
CCGGAGCGGAGACGGGAGTTGGGGGTGAGGAGCGGCGATTCACTCGCCGCGACGAGGGGGGCTGGGAAAGCCCCCCTGCTAACAGCTACTACTTGACCGCGGTTCGACGACGGCGCGGACGTTTCGAGGCCGGAGCCTCGGCTCGCAGGCGACTGGTCGCTGGCCCGCGGCTGGCCGGTGCATCCGAACGCCGCCCACGACTCGGCGGGGCCACGGAATGGGTGTAGTACACCCCGCCTTCGATGAGAATTTCGACCCCGAGCGCACGGCAGCGTCGCGAGAGGCGATCGAGATCCACTCCGGCGGCGACCAGGAGCCCCGAAGGCGGTGACGGATCGACGAAGAGATCCTGTGTCTGGCGCCGAGTCGCGAGCATTTGCCGGATTTCGGGGTCCTCGACCCAGAGGAAACCGGCTGTCTCCACGAACTCCCCTCGCCCGAGGACAGCGCTCGCCTGAGCGAGCTGTCGCACGATCGGATCGGGAACCTGCGCCACGCCCTCCAGCTTGGCGCGGATCAGGTCTGGTTCGATGCCCGCCCCGATCGCGGCCGAAAGCACCCGGTTGGACAAAGTGAGATCGAGCGCCCCTTCCACGCTACCGATCTCGACCACCCCGCTCAGAGCCAGCACATGGGCAACGCGTGAAGCAGCGCCGATGCGCAGGCACTGGTTGTCCAAGAATTGGCTGGGCGCGAGCTCGGTGCTCGCGGGCATGCCTCCGAGCCAAGCGCGGCCGCGGGGCGTGATGCGCAGCATCGGTCCTTGGCTGAGCTCGTCCTCGTCGGGCACCGCCAGATCCACCACCCCGAGGGCGTGCAGGGTTTCCGTCGCCATGCGCTTGGCAATGTCGAGCGGGAGCGCTGGCTCGACGCCGGAGCGCTGCGCCCAACGCTCGATCAACCGGGTGAGGCCCGGTGTGCGCGGATCGGCCTCGAGATACTGAGCCACGGCGCCCCAAGGCGCCCAGCGCCCGTCGCCGAGCTCTTGGAGACCCTCGAGCACGATGGAACGAACGACGCCGACGGCTCCGGCTTCGCGCGACTCGGCGGAGACGCGCATCAGTTCCCCATCTTCACGCGACTCGTCCCAGGCGCCACCGCGACGCCATGCCTCGAAGAGCACTCGACCGACCTCGCACACTCGGTAGGAACCGGGTGGACTCTCCGCGGTGATGCCTTCGAGGTCCCAAAGGCCAACGACTCGACTCAGCGCGGCTGCCAGGGCCACGTCGTTCGGCGCGCGGCCGAAGCGCGTGGCTAGCTTGGAGAGCAAAGACCGCGGAGTCCCGACTCCATCGCGTACCTCGACCCCCGAATCGCGGAGCGCCAGTGCCATGGCGAGCGCCAGAGGCACCGGATCCTGAGCGAAGCGCGCTCGGCGCGGCATGAAGTCTTCCCGAGCGACACGCTCGCGTACCTGGCGCCTCTGCTCTTCCCGTTCCGAACGACGCTCGGCGCCCACGAGGCGTGCGACCTCGGTCGGCACGACGTGGCGATTCGGATGCACCGGAATGAGGAAACCACGGCGTTCGAGCGCAAACCCCACGCCACGGCGGGATGGGGTGGCACCGGTCGCGCCGCGCAGACGCATCGGCTCCCGCTCCAGCTCCAGGAGCTCTTCGGTGTCCACTTCGCTGCCGACTTCTTCGATGGCGTGCAAAAGCTTTCGTTCGAGGGGTGCCAGAGCTTCCAGCTCTCGGGACAGCTGGGACGGATCCGTCAGCAGGAGGAAAGCTGACTCCAGCGCCAGCGCGAGCGGCGGAGTCGCCGTGCGCCCGAGATAGTGCGAGGCGATGCTGGCCGCGACGTCGGGGTGAGCCTGCGCAAGCAACGCGCGAACGCTCCGTGGATCTTCTCCCGCCCACGCGCGGAGCTGCAGCATGAAGGCCACCGGCAGCACCAACTCGAATCCCGCATCCATTTTCCGCGCGAAGACGATGCCGCGCTCGATCAACGGCTCGACCGCACCGGGCAGTGTTTCGACGACGAGATTGCCTCGCTCCTCGGCGATGCGATGAAGCAGATCCCGCGTTGCCAGGGGAAGGCTCGCCGGGTCGCGCAGCTCGGGAAGCACCAGCAGAGTCCGAGCAAGCTGAGACTGCACATCGATCCGCTTCGCCGGATCGACCTTGGCCTTCACCCGAAGGATCAGCGAGTTCAACTCCTTCTTCGGCAATGCCCGAAGGACATCGACGAGCGGGATAGGCTCGGGCAAAGGCGGGGCGCTCGGGTTGCTGGAAGTACTCATGTGGGGCAACGGAAGAATCGCTTCTGGCGCTCAGGGGGCACAGAGGCCTTTCAGTATAGTTGGACAAGAAAGCCCGAATGCGCCGATTTGTCCAGCCGGGTGTGTAACTAACCAACATCCCGACGCGCGCATCCCGACGCGCGGTCGAGAACGTCATTTCTCAGCGACGACCGGCTGCGTCCCGAGCGTCCCCGCCCGTGCGGGGACGCCCGTTTCCGCATGATGCAGGCCCTTCCCGGTGCCTCCGGACCGCCATCGAGCCGTCATCACGCCCTGCAGCAAGCGCCGCCAAGATCACCGCCTGGTCTCCAAGTGGGGAGGTCACGACGCCTCGGGAGTCGTGATATGAGGGGCGCGATGATCCTGCGTGACCCCGTGCACGGCCTCGTCTCCTTCGAGTCCGAGGAGCAGGAGATTGTGGTCGCCCTGCTGGAAGCCAGCGAAATGCAACGGCTTCGGCGAATTCGCCAGCTGGGTCTCACCTCCCTGGCCTATCCAGGCGCCGACCACACGCGCTTCGCCCATGCCATCGGCGCCGCGCACGTCATGGGGCGCTTCATCGAACGCCTCCGGGCGGTTCAGGGGGATCTGCCATTTTGGCAGCGCGTCACGACCGAGCGCGCCCGCGACGCCTTGGCGGCGGCCCTTCTCCACGACCTCGGGCACGGACCGTTCTCCCACCTCTTCGAAGAGGCGATCCCTCGGGCCCCGCGCCACGAGGAATGGACGGAGCGCATCGTGCTCGATCCGGCCACAGAGGTGCATCAGATCCTGAGGCGCTACGACTCCACTCTCCCCGCGCGAGTCGTCGAGCTCGTGCGGGGTCGGCACGAGTTGCCCTACCTGGCCCGAACGGTGAGCGGCACCTTCGACGTGGATCGATGCGACTACCTGCTCCGCGATGCGCACGCCACCGGGGTGAGCTACGGCAAGTTCGACCTCGATTGGTTGATCCGGTCGTTTCGCTTCGGGCATTCGAGTGACCGGGCGCCGACTCTGGCGCTGGACGGAACGAAGGGGCTTCCCGCGATCGAGTCGTTCATCCTGGCGCGCCTGTTCATGTTTCAGCAGGTGTACTTTCACAAGGCGAGCCGAACGAGTGAGTGGCTCTTGGCTCGAACGATCGAACGCGTCCGGCAACTTCTCCTCGACGGGACTCGGGTGGAGAACACGCCTGTCGCCGTGGCGGAGCTGGCCGTCACCGAGGACACGGGGCTCGGCGCCTATCTGGCCCTCGACGACGCCATCATGTGGACCGCGCTCGGCGCATGGAAGGACGCCAAGGACCCGGTGCTGGCGGATCTCGCCAGGCGCCTCACCGCGCGACGGCTGTTCAAGGCTCTCGAGCTCTACGGGGAATCGTCGTCTCCGGAGGGCCAGGTACGGTGCCTCGAGTTGGCACGCGGTGTCGCTGCGGAATCGGGTCTCGATCCGGAAATCTACGTGGGATTGGACGTTCCCTCGCTCAGACCCTTCGACGAGGGGGACCCCCTGACCGTGGTCTTTCCTGACGGCTCGGAGCGCAAACCGAGTGACGTTTCGTTCCTTCTGGGGCGCCTCCAAGGACAGACGCTCGTGCGCCCGCGACTTCTCTTCCCCGATGAGATCCGCGAAGGAATCGAAGCCGTGCTGCGAACCGACGCGAGCGACGACCGGGATGCTTCTCCTGCCGGATGAGATGACGAGTTCTCTCACCCTTCCGTGCGAGCAGCGAAGAAGCTCGGTCAAGGCGGCGAGGTATGCCCGCGTCCTGCTCGTTTTCCTCGGTTTGCTTCTCCCTCGTCAGGCACAAGCGGAGTCAGCCTTCGGGGAGTCCACGGTCGACGCTCCCGCTTTGGCGCACGTGACGGACCCGAACACGTTCAGCGACGGGGTCTACGGTCGCTTCGATGGAGCCCTCTCGCTTTCGCCGCACGCGGGAGCAGAGCTGGATTTCGAAGACGAACGCGCCCGCCTGCTCGTGGGGGTTGCCGCGCGCTACTACGCCTTCTTCGGCCTCTACGTGGCCTACCGGGAAAGCTTCGACGACGACGCGACCACGAGGCACCTCTTGTCCGGAGGGGTTCTCGTCGAGCCCCTCTTCCTTCTACGATTTCGTAAGAATGCGGAACGAGGCCCCGCTTTCTGGGACCTCACCCTCGACTCGCTGTCCGCATCCGGAGGCTACTTCGTGGCCGCACCCCGAGAGCAGAGCTTCGGCGAGGAATCAGGATTCGAAGCGGGGTTGGGGATGGGCGTGCCGCTCCTCGCGCGCGCGCCGGGACCGTGGCTGCGCCTGCGAGGGAACGTGCGATTTCTCGATGAGCTCGCTCCCGCCCTGTGGCTTACCCTGGGGTGGCAAGGCTTCTTCGACGTGACCACGTCCGATCATTGAGCTCGCCGGCGGGGGCCTCGCCGTGAGGCGCGGTCAGCACGCATCGAGGGGCCTCAGAACCGGATCGGCTCGATAGGACGCGACGTATTCGGAGACCGCCTCCCTCTCCCTTGCCAAAAAGTCCCCCACGGCGGACGACAGCCTCGGGTCCAACGCCAGATGCGCGCTCCGGGTGATGGTGGGTTCGAACCCGCGCGCCTGCTTGTGCTCGCCGCCTGCTCCCGGCTCGAATCGTTCGAGCCCCCGTGCGATGCAGTCCTCGATTCCGGCGTAGAAGCAAACGTTGAAGTGGAGGAACGGTCTCTCTTCGAGGCAGCCCCAGTAGCGTCCGTACAGCGCATCTTTGCCCAGCAGGTTGAACGCGCCGCCGAGCGGTTTCTTGGTTGCCCTCTCGTAGGCCACGACCAGATGAATCTGCTCGCCCATCGTCTCGCAGACTCTCTGGAAGAACTCCCGATTCAGGTACCGCCGCCCCCAAACGTATTTGTCCACCGTGCTCAGGTAAAACGAGTACGCCAAATCGACGAGACCGCCCCTGAGCTCGGATCCGGTGTGGATCACCAGGTCGATGTTCTGACGCGCCATCTCCCGACGCTCGCGACGGACGGCCGCGCGCCGCTTGGAACGAAACCGCGCCAGGAAGTCGTCGAAGGTTTCGTAGCCAGGGTTGGTCCAGTGGTATTGCACCCCGTAGCGAATCGAAAGCCCCGCCTTCTCCAGGAGCAGGGCTTCTTCGGGAGGCGGAAACAGCACGTGGGCCGACGAAAGCTCGAGAACCTCGGTCACGCGCCCCAGGCCCTGGCACAGCGCGGCGTGCGCGCGAATCGGGTCCTCTCCGGATGCGACCAGAAGCTTCGGACCGGTTGCCGGGGTGAACGGCACCGCGAGCACCAGCTTCGGGTAGTAGGGGATGCCGAGGGACGACTCCGCAAAACGAGCCCATGCGTGATCGAAGACGAACTCACCGTCGGAGTGCCCCTTCACGTAGGCCGGAGCCACGGCCACCGTCTTCCCACCGCGCCTGAGAACTACGAACATCGGGAGCCAACCGGTTTCCGCGGTCGCGCACCCACTCTGCTCGAGCGCGTCGAGCCATTCGAAGCGCAGGAACGGTGGGGTCTCGTCCTTCACGAGAGCTCGGTACTCTGCCTCCCCGACATCCCGAATGGACGCGTGCGTCGAGAGCTCGTACTCGATGTTGGATTCGGCCATCGCAAGCGGGGTTCGCAGTCGGCGGCGGGGGTCCGCAGCCTGGGGCGATCATCGCTTGCGACAATCGGAGAAAACAAGGGCAGTGCGTCGACTCCGTTTTGAGCTAGCCGGCGAAGAAACGTCAGGGCGCGTGAAGGCCTGCGTGCCCCGTCGCGCCGGCTAGAGCTGCTCTTTCACGATTCCAGACGGCGTCGTGAGGATTTCCGTCTCTCCTTCCGTCCGAGCAATCACCACCGCCGCGCACGAATCGCTGAAGACGTTGACCGCCGTTCTGCACATGTCGAGAACCCGATCCACCGCCAGGATCAGCCCCACTCCCTCCACCGGCAACCCCATCGTCGTGAGGATCAGGGTGATGGCCACCAGGCTTGCGGCAGGAATGCCCGCCACTCCGATCGAGGTCAAAAGGGCAACCAACACGACCGTGAACTGCTGGGCAAACGAGAGGTCCAAGCCGTAGGCCTGCGCAATGAACACAGCGGCCACACACTCGTAGAGCGCCGTACCGTCCATGTTGACCGTTGCCCCCAGCGGGAGCGTAAAGCTCGACACCCGACGGGAAACGCCCGCCATCTGCACCCGCTCCATCGTCAGGGGCAGGGTTCCACTCGACGACGCCGTCGAAAACGCCATCAGCAAGGCATCGGACATGGCCAGGAAGTGGCGCTTGGGATTCACTCGCCCGAGGAATCTGAGCACGAGGGGGAGTGCCAGAAAGGTGTGCAGCCCGAGAGCCAGAACGACGCACAGGACGAAGCTCAAAAGAGGGCGCAACGCCGCGAAGCCCGTGGAAAGCGCAATCTTGCCAACCAGGCCGAAAACGCCGATCGGTGCGAACGCGAGCACGAAGTCGGTCATCTTCAGCATGACTTCGTACACGCCCTGCCAAAAATCGGTGATCGCCCTCCGGGGCTCCGCCGAGATGCGCGTCATGAAGTAGCCGAACAGAAGTGAGAAGAAGATGACCCCGAGCATTTCGTTTTGCGCGGCATCTGCGAACACGTTCGATGGCACCAGGCGCAGGAAGACCTCGACCAAGTCCCCTGCCCCTCGCCCGGCCACCTTCTCCGTGACTGCGGCAGTTTCCGCGCTCAGCCCGATCCGGTCCCTCGCAGGAACGCCATCGATGATCCCAGGCTGAATCGAATCGACGACCAAAAGCCCGATCACGATCGCGACCAGGGAGCTGGCCATGTAGTAGAGCGCCGTCTTCAGGCCGAGTCGACCGAACCCCTCCGTGTCGCCGACCGATGCGATGCCCGAAATGATCGACGCCGCGATCAGAGGCATCACCAACATCTTGAGAGCCCGAAGAAACAGGTCTCCGAAGAAGGCTAGAACGTCGTACGGCCGAACCCCGAGAACGACACTGTCCTCGTCGAAAAAGAAGCCGAGGACCACCGCCAGGGCCAGACCGATCAGGATCTGCCAGTGAAGAGCCAGCTTGCGCACGGGGCGAGACTACATCAGCCAGCGCGCCGCCGGTCCTGTCTCGGGCCTTGTCTTGTTGCCGCAGTTCTGGAAGGCTCGCCCGCCTCGCCCATGCTGTTCGATATTGGAGCGCTGATCCTCGGAGGGGCGATGCTGTACTTCGGAGCCGAGTGGCTCGTGCGCGGTGCAGCAGGCCTCGCCCTGAAACTCGGTGTTCGTCCCCTCCTGATCGGCCTGACGGTGGTGTCCTACGCCACCTCGGCCCCCGAGCTGGTCGTCAGCGTGGTTGCGGCACGCATGGGCGACAGCGCGATCGCCTTGGGGAACGTCGTCGGCTCGAACATCGCTAACGTCGCCCTGATCCTCGGCCTCACGGCGCTGATTTCGCCTCCGCGGGGCGATGGGACGATGGCAGGGCGTGAACTCTGGGTCCTCCTTGCCGCCACCGTCGCGCTCCCTCTCACCCTCATCAACGGATGGATCGGGCGATTCGAGGGCGCGGCCCTCTTCGCCGGTGCAGTGGCGTTCACCCTGCTGACCCTTCGCTGGTCGAAGGCGCGCCCGGTGGACCTGGACGAGGTCCCCAGCGAAGAGCGTTTCGGGAAGCCCGCGTTGATCGGGATCGGCATCGTCGGCCTGGGGGTCCTGGTGGCGGGCGGCCAGCTCTTCGTGAACGGAGCGGTCGAAATCGCCAAGGTCTTCGGGATGAACGAACGGGTCATCGGACTCACGATCGTCGCCATCGGTACCAGTCTCCCGGAGCTCGCCGCGTCGGTCGTCGCCGCCCTTCGCGGTCACTCGGAGCTGGCGCTCGGCAACGTCGTGGGCTCGAACATCTTCAACCTCCTGCTGATCCTCGGGGTTGCATCGCTGGTCCACCCGATCGGTTCCTCCCTGACCGCCATGTTCCTCGATCTGCCAGTTCTCGGAGCCCTGACCCTCTACCTGGTGCTCGCCCTCCGGAAGCCCCGCGTCGTCACGCGAACCGAGGGCACCCTTTTGACCCTGAGCTACGTCACCTTCCTCGGCGGGCTGGTGTGGCTCACGGCGTGACCCAGACCGACCCCGGCGGCAATTCGCCGAGCAGCCGGCCGTTTTGCACCGGATCGACTCATCGCGAGACCAATCCTCGAGGTATGGGGGAAGCGTCCGCATCCATTTCCGAATAGGCTCGACAAGCACATGAGGCCCTCGCGCTATCTCAGTCTGCTCGGTCTGACCGCCGCGGTGCTGGTCGCCGGTTGCAGTAAAAGCTCGTCGCAGCCGCCCCAGCAGCCGGGGTACCAGAATCCGCAGCAGGGATACCCAGCGCAGCAGGGATACCCAGCGCAGCAGGGATACCCAGCGCAGCAGTATCCCGGCCAAGCGTACCCAGCGCAGCAGTACCCAGCGCAGCAGCAGGGCCAAGCAGGTTATCCGCCTCAACAGCAAGGCTATCCGCCCCAACAACCACAAACCGGACAGCAGTACCCGCAGCAGCCGGGCTCCGTCCCAAGCGCAGTCCCGACCACCCCGCCCCCAGCGAGCACGCCTACCGCAGTCGCGCCGGCGTCGGATCCCATCAATCTGGTCGACTTGGGCTTCCTCCGCTACCGCGCGCAGTCCGTGCTGCTCGAGCTGATCGCGGCACTCCCACCAGCACAGAGGCAGCGCGTTCAGGGGATCCCACTCGTGTTCGATCCCGCCGTCGGCGAGGTAAACGCATTCGCAGCGTGCACCAGCGACGGCGAATCGTTGATGGCCATCAGCGATGGCCTTCTCGATATCACCGCGCACCTGGCCCAAGCCCAGGCGGCCGACGAAATCTTCGGCACCCGCAAAGTCGACGAGTACGTCGGGACGCTGGCGCAGACCTTTCGTCCCGGACGACCCATCCCTCGCCCCGCGCCCGGGTTCATTCCTCAGGCTCAGCTTCTCGATCCGCGCCGAGTGGCCCGTCAACACGAGATTTTGGACGAAGAGCTAGCCTTCGTCCTCGGTCACGAACTCGGGCACCACCACCTCGGGCATCTCCCCTGCACCGCGCGCGGTTCCGTTCAGGTCGACGCGGCCGAGCTCGGTCACGCCCTCACTGGGGCATTGCCGTTGCTCAACCAACCGAACGAACTCGCGTCGGACGTCGCGGGAACCCACAATGTCCTCACGGCCGGCGGTCGCCGCCAAGGCTATCATTGGACGGAAGGTGGAGGTCTCCTGACGATGCGGTTCTTCGCAGCATTCCAGCAGCTGTCACCGCAAGATCTCCTCTTCGCTTTCGAGCGATCCCACCCTCCGGCGGTCATTCGCACGCCGGTGATCCGTCAAACGGCGGCCACGTTTCGCGCGACGGGCGGAGCCAGCTTGCCGGCACTACCCTTCTGACCACGACGGTAGATGAGCACGGGTGGCGAGCCGAACGAAGCGCGTCTCCGGCGCGCGCACCGCGCAGGAAAAGTGCCGGTATCCACCAGCTTGCTGCGCGGCGCGGGACTCTGTGTATTCATCGGGTCGACCCCGACATGCGTCGAACATGCCTGGGAAGACTCGAAAACCCGACTCGTCGCGGCAATCACCAGCTCGCCCCCTCGTCTCCCTACGGGCCCAGAGATCGCGTGGGCGCTGCTCGCCACCCTGCTACCTGTGCTCGGCGCACTCGCGGCGGTGAGCTTGCTGACCGGCCTCTTCCAGACGCGGGGCAGCCTGCGTCCCTCCGGCGACCGTTCAAACGACCCGCACCTGCCCCGCGATGTCGGGGGCAGCCGCCTCGGACGCGCGGGCTTCGGACTGGGCCTCGCCTTCATCGTTTGCTGGTTGGCCCTGCGGATCCTGCTCGCGAACGTACGCGAGCTTCCGCGCGCGAGCGACGCCACGACCGCGGCGCGCTTGGCCGGTGAAGTCGCCCAAGATCTCGCCTTCTGGTGTGCCGTCGCGGCTCTCGTCATCGGGCTTCTGGACGCCACGGGCCTGCGCGCCGCCTGGCGTCGCAGCTTGGGTCAGTCTCGGAGCGAGGTCGATCGGGAGCGGCGTGATCGGGAAGGTCCCGACGAGCCGCGTGCCGCCGTACGTGAAAGCCTCGCTGACCTCTCTCCAGAATGATTTCAGGGAAAGAGACCTTCCCAGCACGCCGCAGCCTGCGCCTCCCCGAGCGATCGTGAAAGCTGTCCCAAAAAGCGTGCGCATGCTCGCTCGCCGCGCTGGTCCGCTGCCTCACGGGCACGAGCCAGACCGAAAACCCCCTCCAGAAACGCCTCCTGCGGGCGCCCGGACGCCGCCAACCCCACGGCCAACGCCAAGGCCGCGCGACACTGCTGCGACGGTGGCTCCGACAAAGCCTTGGCTCTTGCGGCGCGCAACTCCCGCAGCGCAACGCCGGCCTCTCCCCGGGCGAGATTCGCCATCGCTTCCAGGCGAAGAGCGAGGGCAGTGTGCTCCCGCTGCCGCATCGCCTGCGCCATTTGTTCGAGCGCCGCGGCATCGCGCCGAGCCACCGCGGCAGCCATCTCCTTGGGAAAGATGCTGTCCGCGTCCTCGCCGACCGAGCGCGCCGCTTCCGCCGCTGCCCGAGCCTGACGCAGTCCGGTCGAGTCGGGCTGCACCTCGATCTCGTCGAGATCCGCTTCGGAGAGCAGCTCCTCGGGCTCCCCTTCTTCAGGGAGGCTCGCGAAGTCATGCGTCAAGTTGGCGACGGGGATCTCGTGCTCCGGCGCAACGACGCTGGCCCGCGATACCGGACGAATCGAGTCCGGCGCAGACGGCGACGCTTGTTCGGGAAGCACCAGCCCCCTCGCCTGAAGCACCGTCACGTCTCCGCGCGCCGCAAGCTCCGCGAATGCTTCGGCCGTGGCCGAAAGCCCGAGCTCGTAGAGTTGGGGAACCAGGCTTCCGGCAAGTTCCTGAGCCCATTCCAGGTCCCCCGCCAGGGCCGCATGAGTGACGGCGCTCGCTCGCGAGCTCCAGTCGCTGCGGCGAGCCAGCTCGCTGGCGGCTGCCGCGTGAAGGAAGAGCCGCCGCTGCTCGTCGGTCAGACTGCGGATGACGGAGCTGTGAGTTGCCGACTGGATGTGGCGGTCGCAGAGCCACCGAGCACTCGTGAGGCGCTCCAGCCACCCATCGATGTCCGACGTTTCAGCTCGTAGCCCTCCCCACTCGGGACCGGTCGCTGCCTCCCTTTCCGCTTCGAATCCACTGAGCAGTTTCGCGAGCTCACCCGTGTCGACGCGTCCGCCCCAAACGAGCCCTGCTTCGAGCGCGAGCGCTGCTTCGGGATGCAAACGTCGAAATCGTCGTTCGACCCAGTACTCAGCGGGGTGCTCCTCGGTCTCACTTTCAGCGGAACGCAGCCTCAGCCCGTCCTCGGACCACACCCAGTCCCCGCTTTCGAGCGCATCGGTCAGACGCTCCATCACCGAGAGAGGAAGCGCGGACGGCGCCGTGCCGAGACTGCGTCGCAGCTCCTCCGCGAGCTCGCCCCGCGTCGCGGTCGTGGCCAATTGAAGGCCCGCCGCACCGGTGACTGGTGCGAGGTCCCTGACACCGGAGTTCTCGGCTGATTGAAAGGCGGCGGGGACTGGGGCCCCTTCGTCGACGCGAAGAACCACACCCAGAGCTCCCTCGTCGCAGCGCGCCGCCAAGAACTCCAGAGTATCTGCGTCGACGCTCTCCACGTCGTCGACTGCCACAATCGCAATGCCACGCGCTCGAAGCATGTCGTTCAATTCGCAGGGCGGAGGTGCCCCTTCGACTTCGAGAGCCTGAAGCAGTGCGTCCAAGGGAGCCCCCACTCTTCCTGGCCGCACCAAGAGCGCATCGTCCCGGCCGTGCGAAAGCTCCCTAAGCACCCGCGTTCCTCCGCTTCCTGCGCTGCCCCGCACCAAGAACACGCAGCCGCGTTCCGGTAGCGAGGCACTCGGCTCCGGGCCCTGAAACTCGGGCTCACCCACTCGCGCCACGGCCTCGTCGAGGAGCGAACGCAGCGGGTGGACGATATCCAACATCAACGCCGAGACTGGGTCGCGGTTTTCCCGGCGGGGTGGTTCCCCCAGGGTCAAGAGCTCGCCGTGTGCGGCACGCACCAGCTGCGGGGAAACGAGCACCTCGCCGGTTCGAGCATAGCCGGCGAGGGCCTCGCTCAGTCCGAGCGCTTCTCCGGTGACCAGCGCAATACGCGCCCCACCCGAAACAGTCTGGAGCTCGCCATGGCAAAAGCCACACGAAAGTTCCAGATTCGCGGGTTCGCCCACCAGGAAGTCGACCGCGTCTTGGAGTCCGTCAGCGGCGAAATCGACACTTAGGCCGCGAAAGTTCCACCCCACGATGCGACCCCCGAGCGCCGTGGCTCGCTCGAGCAGGCGCCCCGAGAGCTCGTGCCACTGCTGTTCGATGGGGACCGCGCCGTCACCCTCGGTCGCCGCCGGGGGGCGCCAGGTCAGGGAAACGACCAAGCGAAACGCCATGCTCAGGATCCGATCCGGAACTTGGTCTTCATGGCCTGGAGCTCGTCCTCGACCTCCGAACCGGAACCCTCGCCCGAATCCCCATCCTCACCAGCTTCCAGTCTGCGAAAGCGCGCCTCGACCTCGTCCGTGCTCATGGCCCCGGGGCCCACAGGCCGCAGTGCCTCCTCGACCTCACGCTGCGCCTGCACGGCCGCCTCGATGCCGTCGATTTCCGCCTCGAGCCGACGCAGCTCGGAGAACGCAGAACCGTCGCCTCCGAGGGTTTCGACGCCACCGCCGGCGCGCGCCTGGCGAGCCTGCACGGCGATCGTGTTCTTGCGGGCATCAATCTCCTGCACCCGCTGCTCCATGCGCTCCAAATCGCGCTTCATCTCGAGGGCCAGCCCGCGCTGTTCGACCCGGAGCGCCTCGGCACGGTCACGCTCCTGGCTGATCCGCCTTCGTTGCAGCAGCGCTGCACGCGCGAGCTCGTCGTCACCTCGTTTGACCGCGAGCTCCGCGCGCGACGCCCACTTCTCGAGTTGCCCGTCGAGCGCCTCGACCTTCGCGCGAAGTTGCTTCTCGGCGGCAACTCCGCTCACGACCTCGCGACGGGCAGCGCGGATCTGCTCCCGCATCTCCAGGAGCGTCTGCTCGATGGAACGACCAGGGTCGTCGAGCTTGTCCAGCAGTGCGTCAAAGTTCCGCCCAATGGTACGGCCCATTCGCCCGAGCATGCCCATGGCACGAGAATGCCATGGCATGGATCAAAGCAAACCAGAAAAATTACCTACAGATCCAGGTGCTTGGACGCACCGGCCCGGCCCCGCAGATTTCTCTCGAGACTTGCCTGTTCTTGCGGGGGATCGGCCACTCTTTCGACGCGCGGTAGTGCGTCCAACGCGCGCCCGCCGGATCCCGAGCTCGGAAGGTCGCTCGCCACTCACCCTCGCGGGCTCGAGGTGACGAGGGCGGAGAGCCGATGCCGCTCCCCGCCCAGGACGGCGTCAGCGATTCGCGATGTGGATGGCATGGCCCAGCGAGGCGGCACTCGCCTCCATCAGCGCTTCGCCCAGGGTTGGATGGGGGTGAATCGTGAGCGCCATGTCTTCGGCCGTCGCCACCATTTCGAGGGCCAGCGCAGCTTCGCTGATCAGATCGCTCGCAGAGGGGCCGACGATGTGGATGCCCAGGATCCGGCCGGTATCCGTGTCGGTGACGACCTTCACGAAACCATCGGTCTCGGCAATGCTCATGGCGCGCCCGAGAGCCGAGAAGGGGAAGCGCCCCACCTTGTAGTTGAGGCCCTGCTCCTTGGCCTGCGCCTCGGTGATACCGACCGTGGCGATCTCGGGATGGGTGAACACGATACCCGGCACCGTGACCCAGTCCTTGGCGGCGCGCTTGCCTCCGATGACCTCTGCCGCGACCTCGCCTTCCTTGGAGGCCTTGTGCGCCAACATGGGAGGACCGCTCACGTCACCGATGGCGAAGATGCCCTCGACGTTCGTCTGGCAGAGCTCGTTGGTCTGAACGAAGCCACGCTGATCGATCTGGACGCCGAGTTCTTCGAGGCCGAGATTTCTCGAGCGCGGCTTCATGCCGACGGCCACGAGTACCTGGTCACACTCGATCTTCTCCGTCTTGCCCTCGGTCACGACCGTCACCGCCACGGTGCCGTCCGACTTCACCTCGAAGCCCTCGGCGCGCGTGTTCTTGAGCACGTTACCGCCGTGCTTCTTGATCTGTCGCTCGACCACCTTGGTGCAGTCGGGATCGATCCCCGGCAAGAGACCTGGCGTGAGCTCGACGACGGTCAGCTGACTACCGAAGGTCTGATAGACCATGCCGAGCTCGAGACCGATCACACCACCACCAACGACGACCAGGCGCTCCGGCACCTTACGCAGGCTGACCGCCTCGCGGGCGCCGATGATCTTGTCGCCGTCGAACTCGAACCCGGGCACTTGGATCGTCGCCGAACCCGTCGCCACGACGATGGCCTTCTTCGCGACGACCCGCTTGGTCCGGCCGTCTTTGAGGCTCACCTCCACGGTGTCGCGCGCCACGAGCTTTCCAGTGCCTTCGAGCATGTCGGCTCCGTTGCTCTTGAGCAGGCCGCGCACTCCGCCCGTCAGCTTCTTGACGATGCCGTTCTTCCAGTCCTGCATCTGCTCGACGTCGACTTCGACCCCGCTGACCTTGATGCCGTGAGCGCCGATCTTCTGAGCCTTGTCGTAGAAGTGGGCGTTGGCGATGAGCGCCTTGGACGGAATGCAGCCCCAGTTGAGGCAAACGCCGCCGTACTCCTCCTCTTCGATGCAGAGGGTCTTCACTCCCAGCTGCGCGAGCCGAATGGCGCACACGTATCCGCCGGGACCACCACCAAGAACAATCGCGTCGTACTGGTCGGCCATGGCCACCGCGCATAGCGGACTGTGGCCGGAGCCACAAGCTCGCGACGCTCAACGACTTTCGACCGGCGCGCCGTCGGACCGACCGGCGGCCGAGGAGGCTCGTCCTTCCGCTTTCAGCCTCTCGATCGCCTCACCGAGAATTTCGGCATCGATGGATTCGCCCCGCGCCTGCATCGATTCCAGAAGCGGGAGAAACCCCACGAGACCAGCGCGACTTGCTGCCTCCACGGCAACCGTTCGCGTATGCCACGACCGGGCCTGGAGGCCCTTTTCGATGGCTGCGCGTGCTCGCTCGTCCCCCATCCGTGCGAGAGCGACGCGCGCATGCCAGGCGAAGGGATCGCGCGACACGCCGAACCAGCCAAAGGCGCGACGACGCAGCGAGGGGATTGCAGCGCGAAGCCCGAGCTCACCGGAGAGCTCGATAGCCGTCTGTTCGTCGGAGGGCTCGGTGACCCCTGCTCGCCGCTGGACCGCAGCGACGAGCACGTTTCGACTCGATTCGAGACCGGCCCGCGCCAAGAAAATAGCGGCCTGCAACCGCACGCACGCACTCTCGTCGTCGAGGCGCGCGCGAGCCATGGCAACGAGTGCGTCGGTGGGAAACTGATCAGCACCGATCCAGTGCTCCTCCGCCAACCGGATCGCCAGGGTCCGCACCTCGGCGTCCGAATCCTCGCTCCGTTCGATCAGCTCTTCTTCCAACGCCTCCGGAGCGAGGCGCGCCCAAGCGGCAAGCGCCTGGAATCTGAGCGCTGGCTCGCCCGCTGCCAAGAGCCCCCGGATACGCCCGACGACCTCGGCATCCCCCGGCTCGGCCAGCTCACCCAGAGCGACAACCGCCATCTGCCGCACCCGGATCGCGGCGTCCCCGAGAAATGGGACGAGAGAGCCCACGGCCTCGACTGCTTCGAGATCGGCAAGCGCTACGATGGCACCCGCCTGGACTTCAGCCTCCCCGTCGCTCAAAGCTCCACGCAGGAGCGCGATCGCTTCGCCCCGCTCCGGATCCATCTCGAACCGAGTCAGGTCTCGGATCGCCGAAAGGCGGACACTCGCCCTCTCGTGGTGAAGGTCTCGCTGGGCGGCGCTGAGCGTGCGCGGCAACGGTGCCAACTTGAACACGGCGCGGAGCGTAGCTAACCAGAGCTACAAACGCGAAGGGCCTCAGGCCGAGGTCCGAGCGACCGTTCCCGGTTTCCGTCCACCGCCTACTTCGAGACCCAGGTGCCCGAGCTCACCACAGATGGCGTCAAGACACCGCCACCTCCCTCGTCGGGCTCCTCGTCGGAGGCGCCGCTTGCTCGTTACATTCACAAGAACCTGATCCGCGCGGGACTCAGCCTCGTCCTCTTGGCAGTGATCGCAGGCGTGCTCGCCGTACGCTACGGGGAGGAGCTCGACCGCGTCACCGATTGGGTGTTCGACACGATTGGTTTGGGCGGGTTGGTCCTCCTGATTTTCATCACGGACTGGTTCGTCAGTCCGTTTCCTCCCGACTCGGTGCTGTTGCTGATCGCCAACAGCCCTTACCACCCAGACTGGCTCTGGCTCATCCCGACCATTGGGACTGTCTCGTCCATCGCTGGGTGGCTCGGGTACTTTTGCGGCCGCCGGCTGTCCCGAACGAAATGGCCGCACCTCCTGTTCGGACGAATCAAGCAGAACAGTCCCGGAATGATTCTCCGCTACGGACCGTGGGCGGTCGCGCTCGGTGCGATGACCCCCATTCCGTTCTCAATCACGTGCTGGACCGCCGGCATGCTCGACCTGCCTTTCGGACGCGTGGTCTGGCCGTGCCTTCTCAGGATCCCTCGGTACGTGATCTATTACGTGGCGATCGCCTACGCCGAGGTGTTCGCACAGAAGTTCTTCTGAAGGCTCTGCGTCCAAGAAGCGGGCGAAAGCCTCAGCCGCCCGACATGCCCGCGGCACCACCAAGCGACATGCCGCCAGCGCCACCGCTCGACGTTCCGCCCGAACCTGAAGGCGACGTGCCCCCCGTGCCGACGGGCGAGCCCTGTCCGACCGCTGGCTCGGGCACGCCCTCGAAGGGCTCTTCGTTGCCGACGCACACGCCGTTGTCGCGATCGTCTGGAATCGGCGCTCCGCTGTAGGGAGCCACGCAGACCTTCGTCGACTTCGACTTCCGTTGGATCACGACTGCGCTCCACGGGTTCTCTTCCGCCATGTCGAAGCAGACGTAGTCGCGCCGGCAATCGTCGTCGTCATCGCAGGTCGCCATGCAGAAATTCCGCACGTAGGGCGACGTCTTGCCGGGATTCTGGCAACCGGCCACAACAGACCGAGCATCACCGAACGCAACGCACACCGACTCGTCCTCCGGACAGCTCGTCGGATCGCAATTGAAGACGGTGCAGTAGCCACCGGGCTGAGTTGAATCGCACACGCGATCCCCCACGGACGAACAGTCGACGTCCGAGACACAGTCGTCACCAATCTTCGGCTGGCAGGCGACCGTCGCGACGCAGGCGACCAGGAGAGCGAGGCGGCGCAGGAACATGGGCGGCGGACTCTACCTGTCCGAGTCGGAGCTGACCAGACCGCCTTCGCCTCACGCTCCCAGCCAGGACGCACGGGGCTCGGCTTGCGCTGGCCGCGATCGCCGCTGTAGAGCGGTAGCCCACGCATGACCCAGCCTGCATTCCCACGGCGTTCCTTTCCGCTGCTCCTCGCGACGGCCCCGGTGCTTTCTGGCTGCGGCGCAGGTACGCCGCTGATGCACCCGGCGCAGACTCTGGAGCGAGGAGCGATCCGCGCGGGTGCGGGGGCGAGCACGCACCTTGCGCTGGGCCGCCCGAGCAGCTCCATCGATCGCGCCCGAGAGCTCGGGAAGGACACCGAAGGTATTCCTGCGGAAGAGCGCGAGGAGTTCATCGACGGAGCGCTGGCCCAAACGATCGCTGCGCCCGGCCTCGCTCCGTTCGTCACTGCACGCGCTGGGCTAGGCGGCGAAGCCGAGATGGGCATCACCTACACGGGCCGCCGCGTCCGCGCGGATCTTCGCCGCGCGTTCGCTCTCGACCCCGACTGGACCCTCAGCGTTGGCGCGGGCGTCGGGGGCATCTTGCCCGATCCCGGCTCGAACCCGCCGCGCACATCGGCCGGGGATGCGGCGCCCGTCGACGAAGGCGCCATCGGTCGATTCGACGGCGGGAGCGTGTCCGGTTTCAGCTTGGACGTGCCGCTCCTCCTCGGGATCGAAGCGCGCCCGGGTGTGGCATGGGCATGGGTCGGGGGACGGGCAGGCTACGAAAGGTTCTCCGCCGATCTGATCTTCGACTTCGACTCGTCCACCAACCCAACCGTGGCCCCAGCAACGGGCGGCCGTTTCTGGGCGGGGACGGTCTTGGGCGTTGCCGTCGGAACCCGACCCGTGTGGGCAGTGTTCGAGGTCTCGGGCGGCTACCAGCGCATGACCGGAGAGGTCGAGCTGGGTTCGGGAGTGGTGGCCACGCCGCGCCTGGACGGGATGACGCTATCTCCCGCGCTCGCGGCCGTCGTGAGTCTCGATTGAACGTCCGCACGGGGGACGAACGGATTCCAGCACCAACGCAACAGAACAAGGTCTCGTGGAAAACCCCGTCGTTCGAGGCCGCGCTCCATTCCCGAACCGTTTCCGTAATGCCCTCTGTTACCCGAGCCGTTTCTGTGGACCGGTCGTCACCTTGCCCACTTGAGGCTGGCCACCTACGATTGTCTGCCGTGCCCCAACTCGTCCCCCACCGCGCAAAGCGGCCGTATGGCCGATGCTTGCAGACGCTCGAGCTCGTTGCACTCGGCGTCGTCGCGCTGGGCTGTTCGGTGGCATCCGAAGACTACGCCAGCGACGCTGATGGGGGCTCGACCCACGCGGTCGTCGCGATCGCACGAGACGATTCCATTGGAGGCGCGTCGCGCGCGGACGCTTTCGCAGGCTTCCTCCACCTGCCCGCCGGGACGGACCGTCAGGCGGCTCTCGACGCCGCTGGCCTGGGGCTGGATTTGCCCGCACTCGACAGCTGCGTCGTGGGCGAGCACCGTCGCCGGCCGACAGAGCTCTCGAGCCTGTCGCGGATCGAACTGCTCGACGCCGGTCGCGTGCGTCTCCTCGCCGAAAGCGCCGAGGCGCCGCACGAACTCGCGCCCCACGCCTTTCCGACGGTGACCGATCTCATCTCAGGCGTGGTCTATGCCAGTCGCGATCAATCGGCAGATGGCCTACCCGCCGGCAGCCTGTACCGCGTCGAAGCTGGCGATGGCGGAACATTCGCGCCGCTCAGCGTCGAACATTCCGCGCCTCCGGCTTTGATGGACGTCACGGCGGCGGGCATGCCCCTGGAAGCCGTCGACTCGGTGGCGGTCGACGCCCCGCTCGACCTCACTTGGTCCGTCTCGGGTGATACGAAGGATTTCGTGTACGTCGAGCTTACGGAAAGTGGCTCGAGCACTTCGAGCAGCGTGGTGTGCGCGTTCGAGGATGCTGCCGGCGCGGGCACCGTACCCACTGAACACCTGACGGCGGGCGAGGTCGGTCACCTGCTCGTCCATCGTGTGCGTCGAGCGCGTCCTGACGTCGACGCGCCCGCGCTGGGTGGGGGCGAAGTCTCCGTCGATCAGCTGGAGCTCAGGTTCGATTTCTCTTTGAGCACTCGGGTCGAGCTGAAATAGGCTCGGCTGCGGAGGCAAACGTCGCGCCCGATGAGCGAGCGGCATTCCGTCTATTTCATCCCCGGCATGTTCGGGTTTGGGCGCCTTGCCGGCTACGACTACTTCCACCACCTTCGGGAGGGTCTGGAAGAGCGTTACGAGCGAGCCGGCATTCCGGTGCGGTTCGAGGACGTGCCCACTCCGCCTACTTCGTCGCTGCGTGAACGAGCCCGAGTTCTCGCCACGACGGTCGGACACACCGCACACGACAGTGGGCCGATCCATCTCGTCGGGCATTCCACCGGCGGACTCGACGCGCGTTTGGTCTTGGCCCCCACGGCGAATTTGAATCTCTCCCCGGAGCTTCTCCGGTGGACGCGCCGGGTGCGCACCTGCGTCAGTCTGAACACCCCGCACTTCGGTACGCCCGTCGCGAGCTACTTTGCTACCGCCAACGGCGCCCGCGTGCTGTACGCCTTGAGTCTACTCACGGTCGTCTCACTGAAGCTGGGGGAGCCGTCGCTTGCGATCTTCTCGCGACTGCTCGCCGGGTTGGGCGGCGTCGACTCCCTGTTCGGCGATGATCTGCGCCTCTTCAGCCGCGTGACGGGAGCCGTCCTGCGATTCGTGGACAAGGAAGGTCGCGGAGAGATCACGGATTTCTTGAGCCGCGTGCAGTCGGACCAAGGGGCCATCATTCAGATCAGCCCCGAGGGAATGGATCTCTTCGGTGCGGCGGTCGAGAACACCGAAAACGTTCGCTACGGCTCTGTGGTCACCGCGGCACCGCGTCCTGCGACTTTGCGAGCTGCGCGGCGCATTCGCTCCGCCTACATGGCGATGACGGCCGCTCTCTACACCACGCTGTACCAATTCGCTGGGCAGCGTCACGCTCGATATCCCTACGCCAAACCGTCACGCCCCGACCAATTGGCGATCGCTCGAGGCATCGGACGGGAGGCCACCGAGACTGACAGCGACGGAATCGTCCCTACCCTGAGCATGCTGTGGGGCGAGCTCGTCTGGGCAGGCGAAGCGGATCACCTCGACGTGATCGGCCACTTTCACGACGACATCCGTCCGGTGAAGCACATCGACTGGCTCACGAGCGGCGCTCACTTCACGCGGGAATCGTTCCGCGAAGTGCTCGATCGGATCGCAGAGTTCCAGTTGCGCGACCTTCCCTGGACCCCGCGGTCCTGAGCAACATCCGCGTCACCAGGGGCGACGACCCCGAGTCATTGCGAAACGATGGGGAGCCTGAGTGCGCGCTCTTGGCCGCCCCGAAGGTAACGCACAACGAGCGCGTCAGCGCTCTTGAGCGAAACGAACACCTCGTGCGCCTGCTCGGGGCGCTCGATGGGTTTTCCGTTGATCGAAGTCACGACGTCTCCGGGTCCGAGGTCGAACTTTTCCCACGCCTCGGGGTCCCGCACCTCGACGATCCGGAAGCCTTGAAAACCACCGTCGACCAGGCTCGGCTCGACTCGAATATTCTGAAGAAAACGACCGAGCCCCGCGTCCACCGCCTGGTCTACCTCGTCGCGGTAGAGGACAGGCGGCTCGTCGGGCACCTGGGCCTTCGCCCTCTCCTGATCAATCGAGATCAGAGGTTCTTCCGGAGGGCGTGCTCCACCACTGCCGCAGCCGCCGACGAAACCCGTCAGGATCAGAAGGAAAGCGCGCTGACGCATCGGCCGGAATATGCGGCCTTGCCCTGGTTTCAGGCAAGTTCGCGTCTCCGTCCTCACGGAAGCAGCGGCTCCACCACTTCGAGGATTCGTTGATGAACGGTCGCGAGATCTCCTGTGCCGTCGAGGAGGCGCAGCGGGTCCCCGGCCACGAGCTCCGATGCTTTCGCGTACAGCGCCGAAAGCTGCTTCTGGAGCTCGTGTGTTTCGAAGAGCTCTGGCTCCCCCCCCCGCGCCGCGCGGCGACTTTCGGCGAGCTCCGCGGGAACGTCGAGCACGATGGTCAGATCGGGAGCAGGTGCACGCGAGTTGATCGAACGTAGCCACTCGAGCGCCTGCCCTCCGTCCGGAGAGGTCGCCGACTGGTAGGCGAGACTCGACAAGTAGTAGCGATCGCTCACGACGACCGCACCTTCGGCCAACGCGGGTCGAACGACGTTCTCGACGTGATCCAACCGATCGGCCGCGAACAGAAGCGCCATGCTCGACCAAGGGAGCCGAGCTGGCGTTCCCTCGGCGTCGAGCATCTTGTGCTGCAGCACCTGGCGAATCACCGCCCCGATCGAGCGCCCCGTGGGCTCGAACGTCGAACGAGCGTCGAGTCCACGGCGTCGGAGCTCCTGCACGAGCAGCTCGACCTGAGTCGTGGTTCCCGAACCGTCGATGCCCTCGAGCACGATGAACAGCCCCTTCATTCGTCACCTCGCGAAAGCGGCGCGAGATCTTCGCCGAGCACGAGGTTGTCGATCAGCCGGGTCGAGTCGGCGAAGGCCGCGATCGCGAGGAGCACCCGCTCGCCAACTTGCTCGCCATCTGCGATTGGGTCGAGCTCGTCGGGATCAGCAAGCTCGACGTAGTCGACGCGAAGGCCGGCCGCTTCCAGTTTCTCGCGGACTCGCTGCCGGAACACTCCCGCCGAACGCTCCCCTCGAGCGTGAAGTCGTGCGGCTTCGTCGAGCGCTCGGACGATGCTTAGGGCGCGCCCTCGCCAGTTATCGCTCAGGTACCGATTCCGCGAGCTCAGAGCGAGACCGTCGGACTCCCGCACGGTCGGCTCCGCTACCACCCGAACGGGCAACATCAGGTCGCGCGTCATCCGCTCGATCACCTTGACCTGCTGGTAGTCCTTCCGGCCGAAAACGGCGGTCGACGCACCGACCAAAGCGAAAATCTTGGTCACGATGGTCGCCACCCCGGTGAAGTGCCCGGGGCGTGAAGCTCCGCAAAGGTGATCGGTGAGGCCGGAAACCGAAACGCGAGTCCGTTCGCCGGGTGGGTACATCTCCTCGATGGGTGGTGCGAAAATGCACGTCGCTCCAGCCCGCATCGCACCCTCGACGTCTCGCTCCAAAGTTCGCGGGTACTTCGCCAGGTCTTCGTTCGGGCCGAACTGCGTCGGATTCACGAAAATCGTGACCACGACGTCGTCGGCCAGCTCAGCAGCACGCCGAACCAAAGACAGGTGGCCCTCATGCAGAGCGCCCATCGTCGGGACGAGCCCGACGGTGCGTCCGGAAGCGCGAACCGCGTCGCAATGCTGTCGGAGCTCCGCCGCCGTTCGAAGAATGGGAGGACTCATTCGCCGTCTCCCTCCTTGGGTCCATAGCCCTCGCCGCCACCCGGAGCAGGCGTCGAGACGCGTCGACTCATCGAAAAGCCGTGCTCGGGCCCAGGGAAATCTCCGGACCGCACTTCGGTGACGTAACCGCGAGTCGCCTCCACGATGGCTTCGCCGATCTCTCCGAACCGTTTGACGAACTTGGGAGAGAGCTCGCGATACATCCCGAGAAAGTCGTAGCAGACCAGTACCTGACCGTCGCAGTCGGGTCCCGCCCCGATACCGATGGTCGGAATGCACACCGCCTCGGTGATCCGACGGGCCACCTCGCTCGGCACCCCCTCGAGCACGATGGCGTACGCCCCGGCTTCCTCGATGGCCCGCGCATCCGCGATCAAGTGCTCGGCAGCATCCTCCGTCTTGCCCTGCACGCGAAATCCCCCCATCTGATGCACCGACTGAGGGGTGAGGCCAACGTGCCCCATCACGGGAATGCCGACCTGCACCATGCGTCGCACCGTGTCCGCCATCGGCACGCCACCCTCGAGCTTCACCGATTCGCATGCTCCCTCCTTGAGCATTCGCCCGGCAGCCTCGAGGGCCTTTTCGGGCGAGATCTGGAAAGACAGAAAGGGCATGTCGCCGATGATGTGGGCCCGAGGCCGTGCCCTCGCGACCGCCCGGCAGTGGTAGATCGTCTCCTCCAGGGTGACCGGCAGGGTGTTTTCACGCCCCTGAATCACCATGCCGAGCGAGTCACCGACCATCAGAGCGTCGACGCCCCCCGCATCGAGCAGACGCGCCATGGTTGCGTCGTAGGCCGTCACAACCGAAATCTTCGGACCCTTGCCTTTGCGAGCTCGGAGAGAGACCGCCGTCACCTTCTCTTTGGACACGGCGCGGAGAGTAATCAGCACCGCGCGCGGCCGCTACACCCGAGCGCGGTGAGGAGAACAGCCGATAGCGCAAACCCAGTCAGCGGTGGCCCAATCCAGGGACCGTGGGCGCGGGAATCCCTAACGCACCATGTCGGCGGAGGGGGCTCAGAGGGGAACCCGGCGCCTGAACCCGGACGTTCTCGAGCTGGGGACGTCTTGCCCCTCGGCACCGACGACGCGAGCAACCGGAGCAGCACCGACGGAACGAGTGAGCTCGGCCTCCACTGCAGCGAGCAGCCCGTGGATGGAGTCGGCCTTGTCGATCACGGGTCCGAGGCGCTCGGCCTCGGCAAGGAGTTCGCAATCACGTGACGCCGTGAAGAAGACGAAGCTCGTGCATCGCCCCGTCTCGAGCAGCCGCTGAGCGAGCGCGATTCCCGAACCATCGAGCAACTCGATGTCGACTACCGCTGCGTCGAAGGAGTCTTCCACTTGCATGGCACGCGCGAAACTTCCGACACGAAGCGTCTGGTGACCGAGCCGGGCAGCTGCCACGGCCACCACTTTGGCCAGAGGCGGATAGTCCTGGACGACGAGGATGCGTGCCACGTCCTCACAATCTACGTCGTCGGTTCTACCCGCGCCAGCGCGCCTCCTCGCCGCGAGTGTTCGGTGTGGAGGGGAGAAGCGCAGGGCAACACTCTGCCAAAGCTCACGACTCACGCGCGGAGTCACCCGCGCCCCCCGACCAGAGCACCAAAATCGCCAACAAATAGCTGAATTTCAGGGCTTCCCAGCATCACGCCATAACTTGAAACCCCGGCGCTTCCGACCGCCGGATCAACGGCGCACAAAAGCACCGCGGGCGCCCCGTGGGGCGCCCGCGTGTCATTTCGAGCTCAGGTTCCCGAGCTCTGCTCAGGCCTCACGCCTTCTTGGCCCGCTTCTTGGTGGCCTTCTTGCGAGGCGTCTTCTTCACCGCCTTCTTGGCTTTCTTGGCAACCTTCTTCACCGCCTTCTTGGTCTTCTTCGCGACCTTCTTGGCGGCCTTCTTGGTCTTCTTCACGACCTTCTTGGCCGCCTTCTTGGTGGCCTTCTTCTTACGAGTCTTCTTGGCGGGCGCCGCCGGTGCCGCTTCGGGCATCGCGGCGTCAGGCGCGATGGCCTCGGCCTTCTTCACCGTCCGCTTCTTGGCAGCCTTCTTGGTCGCCTTCTTCTTGGCGGGTCGCTTCGCGACCTTCTTGGCGGCCTTCTTGGCAACCTTCTTCTTGGACTTCCTTGCAGCCATAATTTCGTCCTCTGTTGAGTGTCCCCTCTCGTAGTCGAAAGTGACTTGACGAATACTTTGCCGCGTCGTGCGTGCAGGCGTCAAGAACTCGTCACTACCAGACCCATCAGACGAGACCATGCGACGACGTGAAGGTCGTGCTGCGATCGGTCTTCGGGGGGCGAGTGTGTTCGTCACGAGTGGCGGACTTCGGTGGTGATGATCATCGGCGGTCGCCTCGTGCGTGCTCTTTGGAAGCTCGCGGCAGACGCGCTCGACACGACGACATACGGCGCAGTGGCACCCGGCACATAAGTCCGAGTACTCGAACGCAACTCGTTCCGACGCTCGATCTCGTTCTGGCGGACGCGTTGCTCTGTTAGGGTCTCCGCCGTGAGTGACGCGAGCGATGACCCGGAACGAGAGGTTCAGACGAGGGAGGACCCCCTCGTCAGCGAAGCCGCACGACTCTGCAAACGCTACGTCGACGAGGTCGTTCTGCGCTTCGATCTGTGTCCTTGGGCGGCGCCTGCGCTACGAGCCGGGCGCGTTCAAACAGTCGTAATTACAAAGGAAGTTGCTTCACTTTCCGATCAGGGACCCTCCGTAGCAACCGCTGTCGCCCGCGAGCTCGACAAGCTCTCGGAGCGATTCGAAATGGAGCTGGTTCTCGTGGTCCTGCCTCGCTTCGAACTCGGTCGCTTCGAACTCGATGCCTTCCTTCGCATGGTGCGCGAAGAACATGGGCGTCGCGATGAGACGTTCGCCATGGCCGCCTTTCATCCGGATGCCTCCCCCGACAGGTCCGACCCAGAGAGGCTGATCCCCTTCCTGCGCCGGTCCCCTGACCCCATGATTCAGGCAGTGCGTTCCAGCGTGCTCGACAAGATCGACTCCGGACGCTCGGCTGGCACAGCATTTGTCTCCCTCGATGCCTTCGACCCCGAGGCACTCCTCGAACGCAGCCCCGAATCGCTTCGACGACGCATCGCACGGCAGAACCTGGAGACCCTGGAGCGAGAAGGTGAAGTCGCCCTTGCTGGTGCCATCGAGGCCATCATCGAGGATCGGAAGGCGACCTACGCGCGCCTTCGCTCGACCTCGAGGGACCAGCAGGACCCCGATTCGAAGAAGAGGTGAGGTCCCTCTGCAGCAGGAGGTCACGAACCATCTGATGCGCTTCCCTTTTTGAGACCAATGCGAACCCTCGTCGCTGTAAGCTCCCGCGCGATGCCCTTTTCGAGACTCGGCGACGTCTCGCGATTCGCCCGCAAGCTGCATGATCGCGCGCTCGTGGCGTGGATCGCCGCAGGGGTCATCAGCTGCGCTCCCGGCCCCGTTCCATGCGGTGGTGGCGATCGTTGTCCGCCCGGCGAGGAGTGCCTCGCCAATCGCTGTGTGCCCCTGGGGGGAGATCCCGTTCCCCCGGACTCTCTCCGCTTGGTCTGCCCCCTCACGGGCAGCCGCGTCGCCCTTCAGGGGAGGCTCCAGACGCCGCTCTCCCCTCAGATCCATCTCGGACGAGACGTGGAGACCGCCTATTTTCAGTTTGAAAGGCGCTGGCAGGCGCTCTCGAGAATCGACGCGGCTTTCCTCGTGATCGACACCCCCCCTCCCCCTGCACTTCCGCTCGAGGTCGAAGTGTGGAGCATTCGTCCCGAAGACTCCGCCGGGGGTTTTGGTGCCCGCCCTCCCCAAGCCGAACCGCCGAATAGTCGTGGAGTGGCCCGTGCAGGGGTGCCCCTTCGCGTCGACGTCACGGAGCTCGTTCAACACTGGCACGAGAGCGGACTAGGGGATGGCCTGGCGGTGAGCGCCGCCGCCCCGACCGGTGGCCTCCCCTCCACTGCTCTGGTGCTGGGCACGGCTGGGGGGCAGGCTCCACGGCTCGAGGTGTACGGGCGGTGAGTGGGAGTAGTTCATCGTCACCCCCTTCGGGTACGAAGGCTGACCCCACCCTGGTGCTGGATCATTTTGGAACGGCCGCCGGGGCTCAGTTCGAGTCATCTCCGATTACCGAGCGCCTGTGTCCGGGTGAGATGCTCCTCGTGCTCGGGGGAGTGGGCGCCGGCAAGAGCCTCCTGGCTCAGGCCCTCTCCGGAGTGAGGCGCCCCGGCCTTCGTACGTTCGGAGGTGCGCACCTCGGGGATCGCCCGGTCGGTGTCCTCCGCCACGACGTGGCCCTCGCCCCGCAGGACGCGCGTCTCGCCGTGCTCGCGACGGATCAAGTCGGACGAAGCATGCTGGAGGCCGTTCGTGCGCGCCTTGGCAGCGGCTCGCGTGTCAGCTGGCCCGAAGCCGCCGACCAGCTTCGGGCGCTCGGACTCGCCGATCCGGACCGCATCCGACCTCTGCGATTTCGCGACCTGTCGTTTGGGGAGCGCAGGCGCGTCCTCTTGGCGCTCGCCCTCGCCCGAAACCCGACACTCCTCGTTGCCGATGCCCCGCTCGAGGGACTCGACGAAAATGGTCGAGAGCGAGTCGTCCAAGCGCTGAGGGCCCATCTCGCTGCAGGGGCTCTGGTCGTCGCGTCGTCCCGCGGCGACGCCGAACTCGAACACCTCGCCACGCGCCGCGTCGCCCTCACACCGAAGCGTTTCAGCGTGCAGGCCGCCCCGCGTTCCGAACGTCCTCCGTCGGTGCGCCCCCCCGCAGAACGATCCGTCGGTGGCGACTCGCCCGAGCCTCTGCTGGAGTTGGACCGCCTCGGGGTCCATCGCGGAGGCCGCGGTCTCTTGACCTTTCGACGCGACGCGCACGCAGTCGATGGTGCTTCGCTCCGCCTGGCCCAGGGAGAAATCCTGGCGTTGGTGGGTGAGAGCGGCTCGGGAAAATCGAGTCTGCTGGAAGCCGTCGCCGGGCTGCTACCCGTCGCGTTCGGGCGAATTCGGTTCCAAGGAAAGGAAATCGCCGGAGCTTCGGAACGCCGCATCGAACAGGCGCGGAGACGAATTCAGCTTGTCTTCCAGGACGCCGCGGCAACTCTGACCGCCGACAAGACGGTGGCAGCACACATCGAGGAGGCGCTCGGACTCACCTCCGCTCGAAAGAGGGAGAGCGCTCGGGTTTGGCTGGAGCGGACGGGTCTCGCACCGGAACTCTTGAATCTCCCCGCCGACTGCCTGAGCACTGGTGAAGCGCAGCGAGTGGACCTGGCGCGCAGCCTCGCCGTGCGTCCCGATCTGGTGCTTTTCGACGGCCCCGAACGCGCAGGGCTCGAGCGCGATGAAACGCTCCGGGGTCTGCTCGAAGACGAGCGAAAGACGGGAGTGAGCTTCGTGGTCTCTGCCCGATTCCCTGGCCTCTGTCGCGGGCTCGCCGGACGGATCGCCTTCATGCTGGCCGGCAGGATCGTCGAGATCGGCCCCTCCGATTCCGTTTTGAGCGCTCCTCTGCACCCCTACACGCGCGCTCTGATCGACACCGATCCGACCGCTCCGCGGCGCGGCCTCCGCCTCGTGCTCGAAGGTCCACCCCCCGATCCCCTGAGGCCGTCGCGAGGGTGCCCGCACCAGGCACGCTGCCCCAAGGTCGACGAAGAAGTGTGCGGCGCAAGCGAGCCACCGTTGCGTGAACTCGCCCCGGGAAGCGGTCACCGCGTGGCGTGCTTCTTCGCCGAGGGCTCCGGCTGAATCGCGCGCCGTTGGACGGCGTTCGATCCCGAGTGGCGGCGGTGCGGTTCAGCTCCGCTCAGCAGACGCGATGGATCCACCCCTCCGGGGCGGGTCGGCGACCGTGCTGCATGTCGAGGAGCGTTTCACGCAACTTCGACGCAACCGGTCCGGTCTCTCCGCCGTGGATCTCCCAGTCTCCAAGCTTGGATTTGACCTGGCCCACCGGCGTGATGACTGCGGCAGTGCCACAGGCGAAGACCTCGGTCATCGCGCCGCTTTCGATGTCCTTCTTCCACTGATCGACAGAAAGCGATCCTTCTTCCACCTCGTAGCCCATGTCCTGCGCGATCGTCAGGATGCTGTCGCGGGTGACCCCGGGAAGCAGCGTGCCGGTGAGCTTCGGGGTGAAGAGCTTGGTCTTCGCACCTTTCGTGTACACGAAGAACAGGTTCATCCCGCCCATCTCCTCGATGTACTTACGCTCGGTGGAGTCGAGCCACACGACTTGGTCGCAGCCCTCCGAAAGCGCCTGCTTGTGCGCCACGAGACTTGCCGCGTAGTTACCTGCGCACTTCGCGTCGCCCGTGCCCCCGGGAGCCGCCCGCGCGTAGTCGATCGAGATCCACACCGTGACGGGCTTGATGCCCTTCGGAAAATACGCTCCGGAAGGCGAGCCGAAGAGGATGTAGAGGTACTGCTTGGCGGGCCTCACACCGAGAGCTGCCTCCGTCGCGACCATCAGCGGCCGCAGGTAGAGACTCTGTCCCACCTCGGGCGGAACCCAACCTCGCTCCTGTCGGATCAAGATATCAGCCGCTTCGATGAAGAGATCTTCCGGCAGCTCGGGCATCGCGAGGCGACGCGCCGACGATGCAAAGCGTCGCGCGTTCGCATCAGGTCGAAAGGTAGCAATTCCGCCGTCGGCTTGCCGGTACGCCTTGAAGCCTTCGAAGATCGCTTGGCCGTAGTGCAACACCGATGCGGCAGGATCGATCTCGATCGGTCGATACGGAAGAAGAGCTCCTCTCCCCCAACCACTGGCCTCGCGATACTCGATCGTCACCATGTGCTCGGTGAAGATCTTTCCGAATCCGAGCTCCTTCATTCGTTCCTGACGCTCGGCGGCGCTGAGAGGCTCGGCAACAGGTCTTAGATCGAAACGCGACTCGGACATACTCAGGGCGTAGGCCATACCATAAGCTCCCCCCTGGACCTCTACCCGAAATTGCCGACGGACGCGTTCAAACGGTCGAACCCCTCGACACGGCGTCAACCGCCCGCTTCCAACGGGCTCCGGGGTCAAGGCCGCGACGAGCACGTCACGATACCGAGCTCGACGTCACGACCCCGCGGCATCCCCACGAGCACCTTGCCTGCGCGGACCGCGAGAGTCTGCCGCGACCGAAGTGCCCGCTCCGGTTCGAAGTCGCGAACCGATCCGTCGGGCTCGAGCAAACCGAGAAGGGTCGCCCCCTCTGCGCCGCCCACGCTGACGTACGCCGAGCCGGTGCTTTCGTCGCGCAGGAGGAACGGCAGTCCGGCTCCCACCCGCTCGTCGGCCGCTTCGTGGTTTTTGACGCTCCCGTCCGGTCCGACTCGAGCCAACGAGATCGTTCCGCCCTCCGACCCAAAGGCGGTCGGGTCGTCCCTCCACGCCACGAACACGCCGCCGTCCTCGGCTGGAACCAGATCGAAAACGAGTACGTGAGACCCCTCGGGGCTGAGAAATCGCGGTTCTCCTGCGAGCAATCCGTCCGCGCCCATGGGTGCGAGACGGAGACGTCGCGGAACGATGTCGACGATCCCCGGCTCGCTCAGGTCGCCCTCGTCTGCGTCGCTCTCGACTTGACCGGTCGCGGGCGTTTTCGCTGGGCTCTTGGGCAGCTTTCCGTAGGACACCCAAGCGAGCCAGTACCCTCCTGGGCGGGCCACCACGGCGGGTGCCTCGGCGTCGTCATCAGGTGGGCTCAAGTCGCGGGGCTTCGTCGCGCGCTCGAAGTCGGATGGATCGAAGTGGATTCCGCGAAGCACGGAATGCCCGCGGGAACTGTCGCGATCGTCCCAAACGAGCACCGCACCCTTGCCGGAGGCTGCGAGGGAGGCCGCGTTCGAATCGTCGCGCCCCTGCTGTACTTCGGGCCCCCACACCACGTCGATGCGGTCCCCCACTTCATCCAGCCGCGCGAGTCGCAGCGTCGAGCTGCTCGCATCGTTGTCCACCACGGCCGCCAAAAGTCCTGCAGGACTCACCGCCAGGTGGGGCGGCTCGATCTGCCCGTGGAGAGGACCGAGATCGACCAGCCTGCCGCGAGTCGCCTCCGGATTGGTGATGGCGACCAGGGCGTGGGAGCTTTTGTCCCGCTCACCCAGTGCCGCCACGGCAAATCCCTCGGCCAGCGCCACTCCGCTGCCGATCTCGACGGCGAACGGCTGATCGATCCCTGCAACCACTTCGCCAGCGGCCTGGTCTCCACCACGGATCGAGAACGACTTGGTGGACGGCCTGGCTATGCATCGAGGTGGAGCCTCTTTGGACGGAGCACTGGCGGAGGCTTCCGGCATGGGCTCGTCTTTCTTGCGGTCACACGCACCGAGCACCGCGGCGGCGAGGAACACTCCGATGAGGTGACGTGGCCGCGCGGGGCCACTGAAGCAAGGGGCGGAGAAAAGTCGCGCGGGGTCACTGATCTGCACCTGGCACTCCCGTTTTTCTTCTTGCGACTACGGCGGCGCAGAGGGCTCGGGCAAACGGAAACCGCTGAAGGGGACCACCGCAAGCGGCGGCTGCTGTAACACGCGCGATGCGGGTTGCGAAGGGCTCGCAGCGCGACTTACCCTTCCTCAACCGGTCAAACCAGTATTGCTTCGGTCAGAGCATGCCGTACCACTGGCCAGCACCGTGGCACGTTCGATGACAGCGCCCGAGCTCACCCGTCCGTACTCGCCCAACGCGGCACTCAGGGCACTTTACCGGCGATTTTTCGATCACATCCAGGTCGAAGAGAGCTGGCCGGCCGAAGTCCGCGCTCTGAGCCAGCGCGGCAGCATCATCTACGTCCTTCGAAACCTGAACTGGCTCGATTTCCTCGCGCTCGATCACCTGACGAAGCGGTACAACCTACCGCCCATTCGCTACGTGAACGATCTCGGGCTCTGGGTTCTGAACCCGGCCATGCGTCCCCGCTGGATGACTGCCCTGCTACCCCAGAGCCGCCCGGGCGTCGAAGAGGAGCTCACCGATGCCTTTTCGCACGACGGCAGCGCCGCGCTGTTTCTGAAGCGACCACCCAGCGTCCGTGACATCGCCGCGGGCGCCTCGGGAGGCCGGGGCATGCGCGAAGGCGACCAGCTCGTGCGGGCGCTCTTTCACATTCAGCGCAAGAGCAAACGGCCGCTGATCTTGTTGCCCCTCGTGTTCGTGTGGTCGAAGGCGCCCGACAAGATGGGGTTTCGACCGATCGACCTCGTGCTCGGCCCCAGGCACTGGCCGACGCCCGCACGCGCGCTCGGCCAGTTCGCGTACAATTTCAAGCACGTCACGCTGCGTGCTGCAGAGCCCTTGGACGTCCAGGATTTTCTGGAAAACGGCTCGGAACTGAGCGACGATGTGTTGGTCCGGCGGATCACCTACGCCGTGCTGCGTCGCCTGGAACGGGAACGTCGCTCGGTGGTGGGCCCCGCCGAGAAGAATCCAGAACGCGTTCGCCAAGAGATCGTTCGCAGCCCGCGCCTCCGCTCGATCATCGACGACCTGTCGGGAGCGGACGGCGAGGCGCGGAGCGCCAACACGACCAAAGCGCTGCTCATGTTGCGCGAGATGGAGGCCCGACCAGACCTCTTCGTGGCGAAGGGGCTCGAGTACCTGCTGGATTGGGCCTTCAGCAATCTGTACCGGGGTATCGAATTCAACCCCCGGGACATCGAACGCATCAGGAAGGCGTCTCGGGAAGGCTCGCTCATCCTTTTGCCGAGCCACAAGAGCCATATCGACTACCTGATCCTGAGCTACTTCTTCTACGTCCGGAATTTGCCGCTGCCGCGCATCGCTGCGGGAGACAACCTGAACTTCATGCCGGTGGGCCCTCTGTTCCGGCGGGGAGGAGCTTTTTTCATTCGTCGAAGCTTCAAGGGTGATCGCCTGTATGCCGCGGTCGTGGACGCCTACGTTCGACGCTTGATCCGCGACGGGTTTCCCATCGAGCTATTCTTGGAGGGTGGACGAAGCCGCACCGGCAAGTTGCTTTCACCGAAGTTCGGTCTGCTCAACATGATTGTGGAAGCCGCCATGGCGGTACCCCAGCAGGAGGTCTTCTTCGTTCCAGTCAGCATCGGCTACGAGCGAGTCGTCGAAGCGGACAGCTATCAGCGCGAAGTCAGTGGCGCCGAGAAGAAGAAGGAAGAGGCCGCGGATCTCCTCACGGCGACGGAAGTGCTCCGCGATCGCTACGGGCGGGTGAACCTTCAGTTCGGCAACATCATGACCATCCGGGAGATCTGCGAAGATCTCGGCATTCCTTCCGGAGTCGCGCAGCGGCCAGCAAAACGGCGAGCGGTCGTCACCCGGCTGGGTAACCGGGTGATGGATGAAATCAATCGAGTGACCGCGGTCACCCCCGGCGCACTCGCGGCCATGGCTCTCCTGAGTCACTCGCGGCGCGGACTGGCCGAAGAAGAAATCGTCGAACGTTCAGAGCGCCTCTTGAGCGTGCCTGTCGAGCAGGGAGCACGCATCACGCGCCCCACGCTGCTCCCCGGCGGCGCGCCACGTCACCAATCGATTCAGGAGGCCCTGCGCATGTTCGTCGACGCCGGGATGCTTGACGTCACGAAGACGGAGGTCGCCGGAACCGAGCACCACAAGACGATCTATTCGGTCGTGGAGAGCCGTCGCATCCAGCTCGATACGTCCAAGAACATCATCATCCACTTCTTCGTGGAGCGCGCGCTGGTCGCGACCGCGCTCAGCGAGCATGGTGCAACGCCCACGGACGACGTTCGCGAGCGCGTCCGCTGGGCTTCCCGCCTCTTCAAACACGAATTTCGCTTCCGTGCGGACGCACCGTTCGAGGAAATTTTCGACGGTACCGTCGATGCGCTCATCAGCGATGGGCAGCTTGCCCGGAACGCAGATCAATTGACTCCCGGGTCCGGTGACGGGCACTGGACCGGGTCGACTTGGCTCACGACGTACACGTGCATCCTGCAGAACTTCTTCGAAGGATATGCGGTTGCGGCACGCAGCCTCGAGGCGCTACTGGGGGGGCCAATGACGGAAAAGGACCTGTGCAAGCAGGGCCTCTCCCTCGGGAACGAAATGTACTTGGCCGGTGACATCGAGCGACGCGAGTCGATCAGCAAGCCCCTCTTGGTCAACGCCTACACGGCGTTCGGCGAGCTCGGCTACGTCAAGAACCGCGGTGGCAAGGTCGAGTTGCGCGAGACCTTCGAGTCCCGCGAATCGCTTCAGGAGATCGAGCGCGCCATCATGGCTTACGTCGACGGCAAGCACGAGGCAAAGCCGTGAGTTCGTGCCGAGCATCCCTCGCGATGTCGGGACCGACTCGCCTCGCGGTCGTGGCGCTGTCTGCGACGCTCTCGACGGCCTGCTTCGGGACTCCGACGCCTCTGGCACCCGGGCTCGGGGGGAGCGTGGGCGTCCCCCATCATGGTGTGCTCACCGAAGCCGACGAGCTTCCCCGAAGCGGCGCTGGGTATACCCGGTTTCGCCCACGAGGCGCCGCGTACTTTGGCGTTTCTCGACTGGTTCGTGCGATCGAGCGGGCGGCCGCCACCGTCGAGCGTGAGCGTCCCGGCGGAGCCCCCCTTGTGGTGGGCGATCTCTCGGGGCCGTTTGGCGGCAAGATCCCTCGCCACAACTCGCACCGTTCGGGGCGCGACGTGGACTTCTTGTTCTATGTCACCAATCCCGCGGGAGCGCCGATGCGCAATCTGGGCTTCATTCCCCTCGGCGCGGACGGACTGGCGAAACTAGAGGACGGGCGATACATCCGCCTCGACGTCGAACGTCAGTGGCTTCTCTTCAAAGCACTCCTGACCGATCCCGACATCGACATCCAGTTCCTGTTCATCAGTCGCGACCTGGAGGCCCTCGTCATCGACTACGCCTTGGCCCGCGAAACGGATCTGGAGCTCGTCTGGCATGCCCAAACGGTCATGCTCCAACCCGGCGACAGCCTGCCCCACTCCGACCACGTGCACGTTCGCGTCGCTTGCCGCCCCGAGGACATGCTGCGCGGCTGCCAGGGCGGTGGTCCCTACTGGGATTGGTTCGATCCGGTTCCCACGCTGGGCACGGAAGACGAACGACTGCTCGCCCAAATTGCCTCGGAAGACCCATTCGAGCTCGAACCCCTCGGCCCGGTGGGCCCGCCGGTCGAGGCCGTCGCTCAGGGCGAAGCACCGAGCCTCCCCGCGGGTCAAACAGGTGAGTGACGAGGCGTCACCCCAAACCGGCACGGACCGAGCCGTGTCGCCCTCGGCTCGTGACGGTTTTCTCCTCCAGGGAGACTGTCTGTCGAAGATCCGGGAAGCTCGATCGATCGCCGAGTCCTTCGACTTGATCTACGTCGACCCTCCCTACAACGCAGGCGGCGTTCGTTCGGCGCGACGGGGTTCGGGCCCCCGTGCCACCGGGGAAGCTGCTTACCGCGACGCATGGGGAGGTTTGGATGCCTTTCTGTCCATGCTCGAGCCGCGCCTCGCCGAAATGCGAGATGCGCTTTCCGAGCAGGGCAGCCTCTGGATTCATCTGGACCACCGCACCGTGCACGACGCCAAAGTGCTCGCCGACAGGATCTTCGGGCGCGGCGGATTCGTCGGTGAGGTGATCTGGGTCCCCGGCAACGGAGGTCGAAAGCGGCGAGGTCCGAGCCTCACTCACCAGACGATCCTGATCTACGCGCGCAGCAAGGACTTCATCTACAACGATCGTGATCCGGCCCTCCGGGAGCCCTATGCCGACACGAGCCTCCGCATGCACTTCACGCAGGTCGACACGGAGGGGCGGCGCTACCGTGAGCGAACGATCGGAGGCAAAGCCTATCGCTACTACGCCGACGAGGGTCGGCGACTCGGGAGCGTCTGGACCGACATCCCTGCCATGCGGGCCAACACGCCCCTGATCAAAGAAACCACCGGCTATCCAACGCAGAAGCCCGAAGCGCTCTTGGAACGAATCGTGCGAGCAGCGAGCCTTCCGGGGAGTTGGGTGCTGGATCCGATGTGTGGTTCGGGGACGACCCTCGCCGTTGCACGACGCCTGGAGCGCTCTTGGGTGGGCATCGACGAAAGTCCCCTCGCCCACGAGATCGCCGAACGACGCTTGGCCAGACGCTGAAACACGGTGTTGCCCGTTTACTGCTCCGGTGAGGCGACGGTCCCAGCGGCTCGGCGCGTCGACACGCAGTACCCCTGCACGCCTTGAAACACCTGGTGACAGCCAGGAGTATTCTGACCCAGCGCCTCGCACTCGCGCTGCATGTAGCGCGACGAGTCCCAGACGGACGTGAGCTCCGGAACTTCCTCACACAGTGCGTCCGAAACCTCGGCCTGATGCAGGCAACCACGCACGAAGCCGCCTGCGGTCACGTTGCACTCGAGGGATAGCTCACCGCACCCCTGGGCTCGCGCCAAACCCTCGTCGATGCATGCCTGATCCGAGCGCCCGAGGCCAAAGGCCGAACCCTCGCGCACGGACTCTTCGGACGCCTGCATGAGAGCCTTGCCGCTGTTCTGGTACCAGAAATAACCAAGCACACCGAAGCCTGTCAGTCCCAGCAGGCCCATGGCCCCGAAAACGAGGAGCAGCTTGACGACGACGTGTTTCTTGGGGCCGCTTGGTTTTTGGCCCGGCGGTTTTCGATCCGGCGCGCTTCGACCGTCGTGCTCGGTTCCTGTTGGTTCGGTCATCGACGCTCCTTCGTCCAACTCTTCGCTCCGCGCACCGTTCGAGTGTAGCCGATCGTCGCGCGCTCTCCGCCCGGACATTCAGTCCAGAGTGAGCCTTTCGAGCCAACCCAAAGCTTCGTGTTTCCACCATTGCGCGAGAAGCCCCTGGCGACGCTTGCCATCGAGGCGAAATCCCGGGTTCTTCCCAATTCAGACTTGCCGGCGGCGTCCCCGAGGGCTTGAATCATGGTTTCCCCCAGCGGCCGAGCGCCGAGCCTTTCGAGGTCGTGGAGCCACGCTCCGCCCGCCTCGACCGCTGCCATGCCCATCGAGGAGACCTCACCATGCCCGTAACCAAGGATCAGGTCGTCGCCATGCACTACGTGCTGAAGGACGATGACGGAAACATCATCGACAAGAGCGGCGACGGCCAACCCCTGCACTACCTGCACGGGCACAAGAACATCGTTCCCGGTCTGGAAGAAGCTCTCGAGGGGGCCGACCCCGGCGACGAGCGAAAAGTCACCGTTCCGCCGGAAAAAGGGTACGGCACGCGGCGAGAAGAGATGGTGCTCGATGTCCCCCGGAGCCAGCTTCCATCCGATCTAACGCCCGAGGTCGGCATGACTCTCGCCATGCAAACGCCCGACGGCCACACGATTCCGGTTCGCGTGACCAAAGTGAAACTCGACTCGGTGGTGCTCGACGCGAACCACGAACTGGCCGACGCCACTCTCCACTTCGAGGTCAAAATCGACTCAGTGCGCAAGGCGACCGGAGAAGAGCTCGCTCACGGACACGTGCACGGGCCCGGCGGCCACCATCACTGAGCTGGATCGCCCCCCGCACGTGATGATACGGAGTTGAGCGACGGAAAAGCGGAGGGGGCCCGTCTGCCTGAATGGCACCGGCATGCGGTCCACCCCCCCCAGAAAGGGTCGATCAGAGTGAAAACGGACGTCGAATGGAAATCCAATGGCCTCCGCATCGCAGGGCATCTCTACCTTCCCGATACTGAGGGACCCGCGCCGGGCATCGTGCTCTGCCATGGTTTCGCGGGAGTGAAGGAACTCCTCCTCCCTGCCTATGCCGAACGATTCTGCGCGGCGGGCTACGCTGTCGTCACCTTCGACTACCGTGGCTTCGGCGAGAGTGATGGAGAACCGGGACGGCTGGTTCCCGAGCACCAGATCGAGGACATCCTGAGCGCCGTGTCCTTTCTCGCCGAGCACCCAAAGGTCGATGCGAACCGCATCGGCCTTTGGGGCACATCATTGGGCGGCGCCAATGCCGTGGTGGCAGCCAGTCGAGACGACCGGGTGAAGTGCCTTGCCGTACAACTCACCTTCGCAAACGGCGAACGGGTCGTCACGGGCGGGATGTCGGAAGACGAGGCAGAAAAGTTCAAGAGCACCCTCAGCCGGATGCAGGCCAAGCGCGCAGAAACCGGACGCGAGATGATGGTCCCGCTCAAGAAAATCCTGACCGACACGCAATCGGCCGCATTTTACGACAAGTACGTCGGCGAGTTTCCGGCCCTATCGATCCGGGTGCCGTTCCTCACGGTTGCCGAGACCCTGGCACACAAGCCTGAAGACGCCTTGCCCAACCTGCGCGTCCCGCTGCTCGTGATCGGGGCCGGGCAAGACTCGGTGAACCCGCCGGAGGAATCGCTCAAGCTCTTCGAGAAGGCCATGCCGCCGAAGGAGTTCCTCATGCTCGAGGACGCCACCCATTACGAGCTCTACGAAGGGCCTCATCTCGACACCGTGAGCGCGCGACAGATCGCTTGGTTCGGCACCCATCTCGCCACGGCATCATGACCAACCCGGAGTCGTCGCCGCCGGAGTTCGTCTACAAGATCTGCCGAGCGTCCGAGTGGGCGACGCTCCAAACTGCTGGCACCTGGTCGGGAAGTGCGGACGATCTGCGCGATGGCTTCATTCATCTGTCGACGGCAGCCCAGGTGGCAGGCACCCGGTCCAAACACTTCGCGGGAGAAACCGGGCTCGTCCTCGTGAAACTCGCGGCCGCCGCTCTGGCACCGGGCCTGGTCATGGAGACCTCACGCCAGGGCCAGCTCTTTCCTCATTTGTATGGGAGCTTGAAGCTCTCCCAAGTGACGTCCTACGAGGAGATCGAGGACGGTTCGGCCCCCGCCCCTCGGTGACGACCTCACCGCGTCACTGAGCCTCCGCACGGGCGTGCGGAGGCTCCGACATGACCTCGGAAACCAACTCGCGAAGATCACTGGGCGTGAACGGCTTTTGAAGGTAGTGGGAGGGCGGAACGACCTTCCACCGACCCGTGTTCAGGTCGTCGGCATAGCCCGACATGAAAATGACTCGTAGCCCAGGCCACCTGAGGCGTAGTCGTGCGGCAAGGTCCGGGCCGGATTCGCGGGGCATCACGACGTCGGTCACCAGGAGGTCGAGCTCCCCTCGACGGGACTCCATCACTTGGGAGGCGCTCTCGGGTCCATCTGCCGTAATCACCTCGAAGCCCGACAGCTCAAGCACACTTTGCACCGTTTCCCGAACCAATTGTTCATCGTCGACCACGAGAACGACGCCTCCCTCACCGGGCGCGGGTGTCGAACGGTCGGGCGTCATCCTCTGGCGACTGGCCGGGGCCTCGATCTGGGGCAGACAGACTTCGAACGTCGAGCCTTGTCCCAGGCTCGATGCCACCGAGACGTGTCCTCCACTCTGCTTGACGATCCCATGCACCGTCGCCAAACCGAGCCCGGTCCCCTTCGCCTCCGACTTGGTAGTGAAAAACGGTTCGAAGATGCGCTCGGCAGTCGCAGGATCCATCCCGCAACCAGAATCCCGCACGAGCAGCACGGCGTAAGCTCCGGGTGCCATTTCCGTGTGTGCGCTGCCGATGATGCGGCGGAGGAGACTGATCTCGAGGCGACCTCCGCCCGGCATGGCCTCCGAGGCATTGAGGGACAGGTTCGTGACCACCTGCTCGAGCCGAGAGCGATCGGCCTCCACCCAGGTGTCCTGAGAGCCCAGGGCGAGCTCCAGGCGAACACCTTCCCCGAGCATTCCTTCGAGCAGGGTCTTCATCTCGCCGATGGCTCGACGAAGCTCGATGGGCTGCGGTTCGAGCACCTGACGACGCGCAAACGCCAAGAGTTGCTGGGTGAGGCCTGCGGCACGCTCGCCCGCCTGATGAATCACTTCGAGCTGGCGCCGCACCCGTTCGGGAAGTGACCTGTCCCGTGCCAAGAGTTCCGCATTAGCGTTGACGGCAGTGAGGAGGTTGTTGAAGTCGTGAGCTACCCCACCCGCCAGGCGGCCGATGCCTTCCAGTCGGCGGGCTTCGCGTAGCTCCGCGAGCAATCGGTCGCGCGATGCGGTAGCGAGCTCCCGCTCGGTGACGTCGCGCGCGATCCATTGAAACGCTTCGGTACTGTCGGGGAGAAAGACCCGCGTCGCGTTGACCTCGGCGATGCACGTCGTACCGTCATCGGTCCGGAGGACGAAACGCTGTTCGATCTCCCCGTTCGCGAGGCGCTCCATGGCTCGCACCGCGTCGCTACGACTCGCCTCCGAGAAATGATCCAGCTGTGGCACGGCCCGGCCGATCACACGCTTTCCGGGCGCCGCGCACAGACGGAAGAACGCCGGATTGGCGTTCATGACACGACCCCTCGCATCGAACCAAGCCAAACCGTCTGGAGACTCGACCACGAGTTGCTCGAGACGTTCGTGATTCGCTCGCGCCGTGCGAGCGGCGCGCTCCGCCGCCTGCTGAGCGTCGCGCCGCTGCTTGAGAGAAATCGAAAGGAAAAGCGCGGTCATGGTGACGCTCACCACCACCATCAGAGCAGCTCCGGCAATACTCGGCTCGAACGGCGGAGCAGGAACGATTCCGCGCACGGTGCCGAAAGCCAGGGCGCACACCGCGACTGCCGAAGCGAGGCCATACCCAACGGCCACCCTCCATCCGAGCAATACGCCGGCAAAAAGAACCACCATCGGCAGTCCACTCACGTTCGGCCCTTGGACTCCTCCGTAGACGATCACCGCCCCAAGGGCCATGAACAGGAGGCCCAAGACGACGAGATGCCCCGCCAGCACGATCCAACCTCGACGCACCAGGAGCTGACTTACGACCAGGAGGCCCATGAAGGCGCTCAGCATCCCCACCGCGAGTTCCGGATGCGGGACGAGCCTGCCCAGGCCCATCACGATCGTGGTGGGGAGCATGATCATGAGCAGCATTCGGGCCGTCGCGGTGACGAGCACCGCTTCGCGCCGCTGCTCTTCGGCCCGCACTTCGACTCGTGAGACTGGTGACTCCAAGAGAACCCGCTTTCAGAATCGCCCAGTGACGGCGACGAAGCTAGGGGTGAGCACCAAAACCGCACTCGCGCTTTCATCACCCGCGGTTTTCTCATCCCGCGGATTGGTCACCTGCATCATCACGGGTGGAGTCAAGAGTCCGACCGCCGCTCCAATTGCCCCTCCGGCAATGACGTCCGCTGCGTGGTGTTTGCCTGCCTGCCAGCGCAGATACCCGGCGAGGGCCGTCAACCCCGTCGCGGCCCCGACAATCCCAACTTCGTTCCAACGGTTCGGCCGGGGACGGTTCTCCTCAGCCATAATCACGAGGGACGCATAGGTAAATGTACTGGCCGCCACGGTACCTGCGTGTCCCGATGGGAACGACTGAGAGCCATCCTCTGCGGTGAGCTCCTGGTCCACGCGGTCGGCGTGCTGTGGGTCCTCGACCCGCAGTTCGGCAAGCCCAGTGTCGAAGTCGGGGGTTCCGCGATGCCAGATGGCTGGCCGCGACGAACCGACCGTCTTCTTCATCAGCTGGTTGATCCCCAGATTCAGAGTGATCGTGGTCACAAACAGATCCAGATAGCGCTGCTCTTCGTCCTGGAGCTGAGCGGCGAGCCATGAGCCCAAGATGCTACTGAAGGCGACGAGGTCGGATGCTAAGCCAGCTGCCTCCGCTCCCGAGTCCAGGATCTGCGCGTGACTGTCGCGCGAAGGATAGAGCGCGTTCCAACCGAAAGGTGCGTGAGGTGTTTCGTTCTCGGTACATCCGAATACGGGATCCGGGTCGCATCCGGAGATCGCTACCCCGACCCCCGCAGCGGCAAGCGCGGTGAGCGTGAACCAGGTGGAGCCGTCCTGATACTCGATCCAGGGCTCCTTGGGTTTCTCTTGGGCCGCACCAGGAGTCGCCCAGAGGAAACACAATGCCGCGCTGGCGGTCCGCAGGCCCACCCGATACCTTTTTGTTCTAACCACGATCCCCCGAGCCATGACAGCCGGGGCACCCGCCGGAGTCAACTCGGTCGTGCGGTCTTGCAGTCATTGCGGTCGTACGAGCATCGCGGTCGTGCAATCATTGCCTTCGTACGAGCATTGCCTTTGCACGAAGCATCGCGGTCGCGCGAAGACTGTGCTCACCGCGGTCGCGCGGTCGGAATATCGGCACTTGCGGACTGTTTTCTCCGGTCGTCGCACGCGATGCCCGCTATAGTGTCTTTTTTAGGGTGTTCACTCGGGTCGCTTCAGGTCGTTAAGCGTTGGCCGTCCGAGGTCCCAAGGGCCAGGTCCGAGGGACACGTCCCCAGGGACAGAACCCCCCGGCTCGGTGCTCGCCCATGGATCGAAAACACAGCAAGGGAGGTAAGGAGTTCAACCCGGAAACGTTGGCCCTTGGTTACGGCTACGACCCGTTTCTTTCGGAGGGCTCGGTCAAGCCGCCCGTCTTTCTGACTTCGACGTTCCAGTTCCGGTCCGCGGCCGAGGGAGAGCGGTTCTTCCAGCTCGCCTATGGACTGCGTCAACCCGATCAGGCGGAAATACCGGGGCTCATCTACAGCCGACTGAACAACCCGAACATAGAGATCGTCGAGGACCGCCTCGCGGCCTGGGACGGCACGGAAAAGGGAGGAGTGTTCGCGTCGGGAATGGCGGCCATCACCACGACAGCGCTTTCCCTCTTGACCCCCGGTGACTGCGTCGTGAGCACGCGACCGATCTACGGCGGCACCCACTACCTATTCGACACCATCCTGCCGCATTTTGGAATCGAGGTGCGCTGGGTACCTGCCGGAAATGACGCGCCCAGAGCCGTGCGTTCGGTCGCCGAGGAAGTCGGCGTCGACCGAGTCCGCATGCTTTTCGTCGAGACCCCAGCCAACCCGTCCAACGTCCTCACCGACGTCCGGGCGGTGAGCGACGTCGCGCGAGAGCTTTCAGCGGAGAGCGGGCGTTCCGTGACGACCGTAGTCGACAACACGTTCTTGGGCCCCGTATTTCAACGGCCGGCTGCTCAAGGGGCGGACCTCGTCGTGTACTCGGCGACGAAGTTCATCGGCGGTCACAGCGACTTGATCGCGGGGGTCGTCACCGGGCCAGAGTCGCTGATGTCGAAGATCAAGATCTTTCGGACCATTCTCGGCACGGTGGCGAACCCGTTCACGGGTTGGCTCCTCTTGCGGTCCCTGGAAACGGTTTCGGTCCGCATGCGACGCCAAGCAAAGAGTGCAGCGCGCCTAGCGCGTACCTTGGCAGAGCATCCCTGTGTTCGACGAGTCTGCTACCCCGGACTCCTCGAGCCCGGCGACCCGCAGTACGAGATCTACACGAAACAGTGTACGGGGCCGGGATCGCTCATTGCGTTCGAGGTGGTCGGTGGCAAAGAAGAAGCGCATCGCGTACTCGACGCCTTCGAAGTGGCGCGTCTCGCCGTGTCCTTGGGGGGCACGGAGAGCTTGGTCGAACATCCGATGAGCATGACGCATTCGGATGTGCCCCCCGAGCAGCTTCGAGCGATCGGTGTCACGCCCGGACTGATTCGCATGAGCGTCGGGCTGGAACACCTCTCGGATCTGAGACGCGACCTCCGCTACGCGCTAGCCACGTTGGACCCTTCACTGACACCCGAACCCAACTCCTCCGACTGAGCTACGCGCGAAGGAGCGTCGCGATGACCGCTAGCGGTGATCGCCGAAAACATGAGCGGCAGGTGCAGAAAAGTGGCCTCCCGTAGCCGATTTGCCCCTCATTTGCTTGGGGCCAAATCGGCGGAGGGCAATCAGCGCAACTGATCACCGCTGTAGTCGAAACGGATTCCGGTTGGTCGCGCAGCGGGTCATCAGTCGTCGGAGCTGCGACTCTGACCACCCCACTCTTTGAGGCGATACTGAATCGTGCGGCGGCTGACACCGAGGATCTTCGCCGCCTTGGTCGGCGAACCATCGACCGCCCGGAGGGTCTCGCAAATGGCGTAACGTTCGATCTCTTCGAGCGTCGCGCCCGGGATCATCAGACGCATGCCATCCGCGGCGCGCCGTGACGACGCCGGAATCAGATGAGCGTCGATGGTTTGACGGTCTGTGAGGACCACCGCCTGCTCCACCACGTTCTGGAGTTCTCGGACGTTCCCCGGCCAGGGGTAATCCAGGAGCGCCTGGCGGGCCGCGTCGGTGAAGCCGACGACGTCGACTTCGTTCTCTTGAGCTGCCTTTCGAAGAAATTGATCGGCGAGGAGAAGGATGTCGCTTGGACGAGCGCGGAGGGGCGGTACGTCCAGCGTCACGACGGCGAGGCGGTAATACAGATCCTCGCGAAACCTTCCGTCCTCCACCAGAGCACGCAGATCGCGATTGCTCGCTGCCACGATCCGCGTGTCCACGCGCAGCGTTTGGTTGCCCCCCACGCGTTCGAACTCTCGCTCTTGCAAGAAACGCAACAGCTTCACTTGCAGGGGTAGGGGAACCTCGGAAATCTCGTCGAGAAACAGGGTTCCTTGATCCGCTTGGAGGAATCGCCCTTCCCGTCGGGTGACCGCGCCCGAGAAAGCGCCCTTTTCGTGGCCGAAGAGCTCCGATTCCAGCAAGGACTCCGCCAGTGCCGAGCAATTCAAACGCACGAAAGGACCATTTCGTCGCTTCGAGTTCTGATGCAACGCGGCGGCGATGAGCTCCTTGCCCGTTCCGCTCTCACCGTGGATCAAAATGGTGGCTCGCGTTCCGGCGACGTAGGCGACGCGCTTGAGCAGCTCCTGCATGCTCGGGTGATTGCCGATGATCGCGTCGAAGCGGGCGAGGGACAGCACCTCCTCGGCTCGGCGACGAAAGTTTTCCGCGCGCTCCGCACTGCGCGCCTGCTCTGCGGCGCGATCCACCAATGGCACGAGCTGGGTATCGGTCTGGTCGGCCCGAACGATGCTATCCGTCCCGAAGGAGTCATGTCGCGTGTCGACTGTCTCGGCCGGTTCGGCGATACCAACCACCTTCATGCCCTCACGGCGAAGCCGGGCATTTTCGATGAACCGATCGCTGGGTCCGCCGCCGCGCAAATCCACCACCGTGACGTGAGGCTCGAAGCTTTCGACCGCAGCCAGGCCGTCAGCTCCCAGGGGAGCCACTTCCGTTTCGTACCCGGAGCGCGCCAGCGTTTCTTCGAACGCAGGGGCATCCGACGCTTCGGCTCGGACGACGAGCACCCGGGGCTTCTCTTCAGCCATCTTCGTCGAGGCCGAGCTTGGCAAATCCCCGCCTTCGGCGCGAGGGAGACCTCGGGATTTTCAGCGGCGTTTCCGCGGGGACTCTTCCTGGCGTTCCGCGCCGCGGGCCGTGTCCTCCGTGAACGCGTCGACCACCGCGTCCACCAGGCCCGCATACTCGTCGAGCTCACCGCGGAGCTCAGCGGCCTGAGCACGAACCGCTTCCGGATCCGGAGGGGTCGTGTCGCCCAGGCGGTTCAGACCGGCGCGCAGGGCGCGGCGCTTTTCCTCGAGCCGTTTCCTGACGACCGAGGGCACGTAGGGCGGCGTCGGGCCCGCGGCGGGGCGCTTCACCATGAGAGCACCTCGGCCCTGGCGAGTCGTGGGGTTCGTATTGGGGTTTTGGGATCAGGCATTCCCCTGGCGTCAAGCACTGGTCGTGCCAATCGAACGGGGCCTGGGGTCGGCCGGCCCGCCCGCGAGAAGAGGACTCGTCTTTCCCGGGAAGGACGGAGGGGCCCCACCCATCCCCGGGCGTGTTTTCGTGCAGAACGTGCGCCCGAGCCCGCGCAAGATCTGCGCTTTCGCGGGCCACAAGGAAGGAGTGGCGACACGGGTCGACTCCCGGGGTGTCTCGGAGTCTCGACCCGAGCTGTGAGTCTCTGGTCTGAGCTTTCAGCTCCGTTCGCGCGTCGGGGGGGCACCGGTCGTGCGTTTCGGAAACGAGACGAAGATGAGCCATCTCCTGGGGGTCGGGTGCCTCGTCGCCGCGTTCCTCTGGGGTGGTGCGAGTTGTGGGGACGGCGACCCTTTGCCGGAAATCGCGGTTCCAATCGGTGGGGCGGCGGGGACGGGGACCGGCGGTGCGAATCCGCCGATGGTCCCCTCGGCTCCTGTCGGTCGCCCGCAGGGTGGGGGTTCGGGGGAGTCGGGAGGGCCCGGCGCGGCGGGGAACTCGAGCGCTGGGACTGCGAATGGGGGGGCGAACTCGAACGCGGGGGCCTCGGGCGAGGCCGGTGGCGAATCTACGGGGGGAACCAGCCCGGAACCGCCACCACCGCCACCGCCACCGCCACCACCGCCGCCAGTCGCGGATTCCGACGAGATCGAGGTGTGGCATGGGAACGTGCAGACGTTCGGTCCGGGAAACCCGCAAGTCTGGGCGAATGTCCTCGGACGCGTGTCGTCACGCGTGACGAGCCTTTCGTATCGTTTGAACGGAGGAGCCCTGATTCCCCTGGACGTCGGTCCCAATGGGACCCGCCTCGCCAAGAGAGGGGACTTCAACATCGAGCTCGACCGCTCCACCCTGCGCCGCCTACCCGACGAGAACGTCGTCGAATTTACTGCGACTCTGAGCGACGGAGAGGTGGAGACCGAGGCGATGACCCTTCGCTACCGCGGGGATGGTCGTCCTCTGAGTGGGCTCACGATCGTTTGGAAGGATCTCGACACAGTGAGCCGCGCCAACGAGGTAGGAACGATCATCGATGGGCACTTCGCGCTCGATCCGTTCGGAATTCGCACGGTGGAGGCGGGCTACGATCGTTTGTTGGCGATCGGTGATGCCGGTTGGAGCTCACGACTCGAGGTTCTGGCGGAGGCAATCCTTCACCGTTGGAGTGGCTCAGCGGGTGTTGGCGTCGCCTTCGGGTGGCAGGGACATGGAGGCACGGCGCGGCCGCGAATCGATTGGCCGCTCGAGGGTCTGGCATGGATCCGCAATGTCGGTACGACGCCCAAGCTGCGCATCCTGACCTTTCAGCAGGGGGCTTCGACCGGACCCGAGATCGACCTGCGTCCTCCGGTCACGATCGCCCTACGCGCCCGAAGCGAACCGCTCGGCGACGGTTCGGCTCGCGTGCTACTCAAACTATGGACTTCCGACGAAGGAGAGCCCGCGGAGTGGATGCACGAGCGTACCGTCCCGGAGCGGAGCGGGTCGGTCTTGCTCGTGGCACACCTGGCCGAGGTAACCTGGACGCGCGTGGCGGTCACACCCCTGTGAAATCCATCTCCCGGTAGGGTTGCGGCTGCAATGCGGTGGCCAGGAGATCAACGGGAAGCGTTGAGGGAGGGCCCCCGGCGCCGTGCTTGACGGACCCGCTGGGGCTCGTTAGGCCGCCCCCCTCGTGGGTGCTTTCTCCGGCTCGATTTCCGTCACCAAGTTCTTCGTCCACGGCGAGCTGCCGGAAGAGCTCCGAACCGCCTTCATGCGGCGCATCAAGTTGCGCGCGTTTCGACCACTCGTCGTGGAGGAGGACGCTGACGAACGCTACGGCTGGTGCGTCATGGGCGAGCCACTCGACGGGGTCTTGGGTCACGAGACGGTTTTCTACAATTCGTACGTGAACCTCGGGTTTCGCCTCGACCGCTGGCGGTTCCCCAAGGCGGTCTTGAAGGCCGAGCTCGCGCGAGCTGAGCAGGAGCGCCTGGCCGCGCTGGATCGAGAGCGTCTGTCGCGGGCGGAGAAGCAGGAACTGCGCGACCGCATCAAGATCGCCCTCAAGCGCAAGGCGCTGCCCTCCATGCAGCACTTCGACTTTTCTTGGAACCTGGAGACGGGCGAGGCCTTCTTCTGGAGTCAGACTCCGTCGATTCATGAACGACTCACCGAACTGTTCGAATTGACCTTCAAGCTGGAACTAGTGGCGAGTAGTCCTTGGATTGCGGCGGTCGAGCTCGAGCTGGGTCCTCGCGCGGAGGATGCTCTCGGCCGCGTCCAACCCACTGCGTTGCACACTGCGAAGCTGCTTGCCCTCCCTGAAGGCTCGGGGACCTCATCCAAGGTCGGGGAGGACTGAAATGGATCGCGTTGCGCGAATCGAGACCACGCGCTTTCTAGGCAGCGAGTTCCTGGCGTTCCTCTGGTTCAAGAGCGAAATCCAAGCCGACGGCTTCCCGATGGGCGAGCACGGAAAGGTCGAGATGTGGCTGGAGACGGCGCTGTCGCTCACCAGCCTCCTCGACCCGGGGGAAAAGATCAGTCTCAAGGGGGCCGCACCGAGCAGCACGCCGGAGGCGAGCTCGGCGCTGCGGCAGGGCAAGCTCCCCGAGCGCGCTACCATTCGGCTTGCGGTGGGCGACGACGAGTACGGGTTTTCGTTTCACGGGCCGAAGTTCGCACTCTCGGGGGTTTCGCTCCCCGAGGTGCTCGTCGAAGAGAGCGACGAGGCGTTCTACGAGAGGATGCGGCTTCTGGAGCAGCTGGATGCCATCGTGACCGATTTGTATCGGGAATTCCTCGCGATTCGGCTTTCTGCCCTGTGGCACGACGAACTGGTCCCGGCGTTGCGCGACTGGGTAAAAGGCAAGGCCACGTTGACCTCCCGATCGTACCAGGGCCTCTTGGGCCGCGCGCAGCGTCTCTGAGTGGACCCAGCGCAGCGCGCTCGCGCCGCTGGGCGGGACGGAGCTGCGGCGGATGAGGTGCCGCACGTTCCTCCGTACGGAGACCTTGCGCTCGCAGTGCACCGGACCCATGGTGCGAAAATGGCGATTTCGGTGGTGACGGGGGCGAATCGTGGCATTGGTTTGGCGCTCACTCGACTGCTCGCCGATCGCGGCGCCCAAGTGGTGGCGGCGTGTCGAAAGCCATCGAAGGAGCTCGAGTCCCTCGGGGTCGAAGTCGTGAGTGGGGTTGACGTGAAAGACCCGAAGGGCATCCTGCTCTTGACCGAGGCGGTTGGTGAGCGACCGGTCGAGCTCCTCATCAACAACGCAGGGATCCTCATTTGGGGGGATACGCTGGCGGAGCCGAAATTCGACGGCATGCTCGAGCAATTCGAGGTGAATGCATTGGGGCCGCTGCGTGTGACCTCGGCCCTGCAGAAGAATCTCGGAGCGGGATCCAAAGTGGCGTTCATCACGAGTCGCATGGGCTCGATCGCAGACAACACCTCGGGTGGCCACTACGGATATCGGATGAGCAAGGCGGCTTTGAACATCGCTGCCGTGTCGATTGCGCGCGATCTGCACGACGCGGGCGTGTCCGTGATCATTCTTCATCCCGGCATGGTGAAAACGGACATGATCGGGGGACGGGGCGAATTCGAGCCCGAAGAAGCTGCCCGGGGATTGCTTGCTCGGATTGACGAGCTGACGCTCGACAGCACGGGTTCGTTCCTCCACCAAAAGGGTGAAGAGCTTCCCTGGTGACACCCCAGCGTGACACCCCGAAGGTGAGTCACGGAAGGCCGACACCCCGAAGTGTAAGACACGGAAGCACACGGCGAACTGCGCGGCGAACAACGCGGCGCGGCGAACGCAGATCGATGAACGCTGCACGGCGATGCGGCTGCACGGCGATGCGGCTCGACGGCGATGCGGCTGCACGGCGGAGCCACGTAGCGGGTGACTCGGGACGCTCGGCTTGGTAGTAGCCTGGGTTGGCCGACATGCGCTCTTTCCCTTCAATGTTTCCGCCCGGTTCGTTAACCTCGTCCGTTTCGCGGGGGGCTCTCGGTGCTTTGGTGTTGGCTTTTGCAACCGCTTGCGGCGGCCAGAAGCCGGCCGAGGCTCCGCTGAGCTCCGCGACCGATCCGGGACGAATCCAAGGGCCGGCAACGAACGTGCCCCGGATGCGCGAGCCTGAGGGGCTCGTCTTCGTCGCACGAATCAAGAGCTACAAGGAGCTGTTCGGTCTCTCCGAGACGCCTCCGGCGCTGAAGGCGCTCCTCGAAGAGGAGGCGACCAAGCACGAACGGGCGCGCGCCGTCATGTGGGACGAGTCGTTCGAGCTCGCCGTCCTGTACGATCCGGATGCTGCGGAGGGGCCGGGCGAGTTCGAGCGCTTTCGGGTCGCAGTTTCGATGCCGATCAATCGATTCGACGAGACGTTGCTCGACGAGGACGAACGGACGAAGCTCTCTGACGACGCTTACGCCAACGACGACTGCGTCCTTGCGCGTTCGCTTGGACCCTCGCCTGCCCGTTTGGTGTGCGGCGATGGGGCGCAAGGTGACGGTCGCCTGTATCGCTACATGGCGCGAGGGCTCCCGGTCACACCGTTGGTGGATGCACCGCTCTACGCAGAACTGCGATTCGAACCGTTTCGCGACGAGCTCCTCGAACTCGGTCGAAAGCTTCGCAGCTCACGGCGTGAGCTCGAACGAGAGTCTCCAATCGCGGGGGGACGGCTCCAGGACGCGCTGCTCGAGGTCTACGATTCCTTCGTGGAGGAAGTCGACGTCTGGGCGCGTTCGGTGGACAAGGTGAGCATTCTGGGTTGGCGCTCCCCGAGCGACACGCTGGAGCTATCCGTGCGCCTGGCAACGCGGGATCCGCAACCATTCCTCATGGCGGCGACCCAGCGCGCGGCTCGGGGAAAATCGGGCCCGCCTACCGACTTTTTTCGATTGCCTCTCGATGCCACCGGCGCTGGCTTTTCTCATGGTTTCCTCGAGCGCGACGTTCGCGTCATGCAGAGGCCCATCGAGGGCCTTTGGAAAGCTGTCGAAGAAGAATTGAAGCCCTTCCTGAGCAATCCCGGCCTCGCGTCGCTCGTACCGGGCGGGACTTTCGAGCAGGTGGCCGCCCTCGTGAACTCACGTTGTTGGCAGGCCTCCCACTTGGTGTGGGCGGCAGGTGACTTGGAAAGTGGCTCGGACGTCGGGTCATCGCCCGACGACTTGGTCCGTAACTATCTCGGTTGGGGGCTGGCAGGAATGCCACGAGCGGCGCGCTGCGGAGCTCTCCTCACCGAACTCCTCGATTGGGGGCTCGGCGTGTACGACCGTTACGGGGAGAGCGCCGGCATGAAGCCCGAAGGCCTGCGGCTCGCAAAGGGAAAGGCTCTGCCCGCACTGGGACCTGGAGCCAGTGTATACGAGCTCAGCGTGTCGCCCGATCTGTTGAACGACGCGTTCGCTTCCGAACTCGAGGACATGGCCGCGGCATGGGGGGCGAGCATGAAGGGGGAAGACGATGCCCCGGAGAGCCCCCAAATCAAGAAGGCTTTCGACCTCTACCTGTTCGTGGTTTCCGACCAGACGACGGATTGGTTCGGCTATGGCACGGACCGGAAGGCCCTCGAGCGGAGGATGCAGGCGCTCCGTGAGAGCAAGCCCGACGCGGGATGGCGGAGTAAGAAGGAGCTCGCACCGCTCCTGCAACCGCAACTGACCAGAGGGGCTTTCGAGACCGTGCCTCGACCGTCGGCGTTGGACCCGTGGCCCGCGAAGGTGATGGACGCGGTCGAGATGGTCCCTGAAGGGTTCTTTGGTTCGCCTGTGGTCTGGACGACGGGTGTGAAGCGCGAGGGTCGACGCATGAGCTACGACATGAGGTTCACTGTCCCGACCTCCATGCTTCGGGCCGTGCGCGAAATCTTCGGATGGGAAGTCGAGCGCTTCCGAAGCATCGGGGCCGCGCTGAAGGAGGCTGACCCGGAGGTCCTCGAGGGGCCCGTGGGCATCATCGAAAAGGTGCGCTGAACGCCTCAGCGCTCGAGCAACCAGTCGACCGCGACATCGACGAACTTCCAAGCACCCTCCGGTGTGGCGCAATTGATGCTGCGACGAGGCCTTCGCGCACTCGGAGGGATCCTCACTCTGCGGTAGGAACTTGTCGCGCATAGCGCGATTTCAGCCCGAGGAAGATCCCTTCGTAGTAGCGGTGGCTCAGAGTTGCCAGCAAAATCCCGATGGCGAGCGTGGCGAAGAAGGAGAGGATTGGATCGTCCAATCCGAAGCGCTCGAGGAGGCGTACCCCCGCGCCGCGAGCGAGCATGTGAAATAGGTACAGCCCATAGCTGACGATGCCGATGTGCCGGAGGAGCGGGTGAGTGAGCGCGCGGCGAAGCGAATGGTCTTCGCGAATCACGGCGCACACCACAACGAGGGACAGCGCGAGGTAGGCGAGGCTACGGGGGATGTCGTAGGAGACCATGCTCGCGAGTGCCAGACCCGAGGCCACCCAGATCGCATGGCGTCGGCCGAACACGGCATGCATCCAGACGAACGTTTCGCGCCGATGAAGCAGGTGCGCCGCCAAGACTCCGAAGAAGATGGCCGTGGCGAACTTGGAAGCCAGGCGAGTGGCGAGCGGTTCGCTCGACTCGTTCCACGAACTCAAGACACCCTCCTGAACGCCGATGGTGACCACGACCAAGCCGGTCATCACGAGCGCACTCAGGGTGGGCCGGAGCCACTTTTCCACAGCGGGCCACACGAGATAGAACTGTTCCTCCACCGCGAGCGACCACGCGAAGTAGAAGATCACGCGGTTACCCTCCGATGACACGAAGTAGTTGCTCGTGTAGGTGGCGAAGTAGGGGAGGTTCTCGAAGAACGCCTCCCCGGCGCTGCTTCGGCGTTCGGTCGCGAAGACGAGAACCGCGTACAGACCGAGAACCGTGTAGTAGAGCGGAAATATCCTCAGGGTCCGCCTCGCGTAAAACCGGCGAAGGGACACGTCCCCGAATGTCTCTTTCTCTCTCAGGAGCAGGGTCGTGATCAAAAAGCCGCTGATGGCGAAGAACAGCGTGACGCCATGCTCGCCGTGACGGAGAAGGGGAATTTCGGGGAATGCCCTCGACGCCGTGTGATGGAAAATCACCGCGAGGATGGCCACCCCGCGCAGCCCATCGAGGGAGCCGAATCGCGACTGCTGCCGGAACCGAGCATGGGCTTCCGATTCGCTCAGCTCGACCGAATCGGCGCTGATTTCGGGTTGAACCACACCACGGTTACGGCGGCCTGACCCAGGGCCTTCAGGGGTGCTGGCAGGAACCAGGATGGCAGGCTAACTTCCGACGATGCTTGTACCCGTGGATCGTCGGAGGCTCGTCCACCCCGGACGAGTTCTGCTCCTGGCCGTCTCAATCGTCGCTGTTTCCGCCTGCGGCGGCGGCAGCCCACCCCTCGTGCCGCTCGAAAACCTCGAAGACGGAAGCGGAGGCGCCGGAGGCGCTGGATCGGAGGAGCTCCCCGCCGCTGCAGGCGCTGCCGGAGCTGCAGGCGGACACTAGCTCGATTCCGGCGAACTCGATTCCGGAGAAAAGTGCGCCGGAACGCGTCGCGAAGCGGTTTTGGGGTGGGACCGTGCCGCAAAGCGGTTGGGTGGGGTCTTTGCGAAGACTAGCTTTCGCCGTGTTCCTGCGCGAGCTCGGTCGCGAGGGAGAATAACCAGTCCAGCTGACCGTCGCGGTTGTGGTCCTGATCGAAGCGCTCGAGCTTGCGCGACACGCTGGCCGACTCTTCGCTCGTGAGAACGTCCCGGAGAGCGGGGTAGACAACTTGGTTCTCCTCCTCCATGTGCTTCCGCTGGAAGGTGCAGAACTCCATGATGAAGTCGGCGACCCGCTGGCGCTCGATCGGATCCCACGGCTGCTTGCCGGCCGCGTGACGCACGATCGTGGTCATCAGGACTCGCTCCTGATCGTGCTGGTCCTGGATGTGAGCGCGGGGACCGCCTTCAGCTGAAAACCCATGCAGCGAAAGTGCGGCCAAGGCGATTCGTTCCTCCTTCTGGTGGTGGATCAAATCCCCGAACTCGCGGAAGAACACGGTGAAGCGAATCAGATCGCTGGGACTCGCGTTGTCGAGAAGGAGCTCGGCCCCATAACGCTCGAAGGCATTGACCACCTGCTGAATCACGCGGTGATCACGGCCCAGGTTCGCCAGGGGGTCGAACGCACTCGAAACGGAACTCGACTCATTGGGGCCAACCATGAGAGACCTCTACTTTCCCGCGGTCACACCTCGATGGCTGGGGTGTTGCTCTTCGGTGCTTCGGCGTACTCGTGAAGCCGATATTGAATCTTGCGGACGCTGATCCCGAGGATCTTTGCCGCTTTGGTTGTCGAGCCGCCCACGTGCGCCAGGGTTTCTAGAATGGCGTGCCTCTCGATCTCCGCCAGGGAGGAGCCGGGAACCACCGGACGCTCGTCCCCGGTCGGAGACGCCGCAATCAGCTCGGCCGGTAGTTGGCGAAGGGCGATCGACGGTCCATCCGCGAGGACCACCGCTCGCTCCACGACATTTTCCAGCTCACGTACGTTTCCGGGCCAACGGTGTCGAAGCAGAACCCGAAGGGCCTCCCCGTCGAACCGATTGATCACTTTGCCGTTCTCCTTGGCGTACTTGTCGAGGAAATGCATGGCGAGCGGGCCGATGTCCCCCGTGCGCTCCCGGAGTGGGGGCAGGTGCAAGTTGATGACGTTGAGCCGGTAGTACAGGTCCTCCCGGAACTTGCCCTGGTCGACCATTTGCTTCAGGTCCCGGTTGGTCGCCGCGACCACTCGGACATTGACCTTGATCGTGTCGTTGCCCCCGACGCGCTCGAACTCGTGCTCTTGCAGGACGCGGAGAAGCTTGACCTGAATGGCGCTGGAGATTTCGCCGATTTCGTCGAGAAACAGAGTGCCGCCCGCCGCTTGCTCGAAGCGACCCGCGCGACGCCGGTCGGCCCCGGTGAAGGCGCCCCGTTCGTGACCGAAGAGCTCGCTCTCGAGAAGGGTTTCAGCCAATGCTGCGCAGTGGAGCTTGACGAACGGCTTGTCGGCACGGTCGGAGCGGTGGTGGAGCGCGGCGGCGACGAGCTCCTTGCCGGTACCGGACTCCCCAGTGACGAGGACCGTGGCGCGACTGGGAGCGACCTGAGCGATGCTCTTGAACACCGTCTGCATTTCCGCCGACGAACCGACGATGCTGCTGAACTGATAGCGCTCGGCGAGCTGCTTGCGGAGGCGCTGCGTTTCGCGGCCGAGCCGGACTCGATCGAGGCAGCGTTCGATGACCACGATCAACTCATCGCTGTTCAGTGGCTTGGTGACGTAGTCACTCGCCCCTTCGCGCATGGCCTTGACGGCGGTCTCCACCGCGCCGAATGCGGTCATGAGAATCACCTGACACTCCGGAGCGTCGGCTTTGAGCTTCCGAAGGAGGGTCAAGCCGTCCATCCCGGGCATTTTGAGATCCGTGACGACGACGTCTGGGAGCTCTTCCGCGACGACTTGGAGAGCGCGGAAGCCGTCGGAGGCCGTCCGAACGGAGTAGCCCTCGTCAGCCAGGATTTCACTCAGTGCGCTTCGCGCGCTCGCTTCGTCGTCGACGACGAGGATGGAGCCCCGATCCATGAACCGTTTCCTTCGATGGTGATGCCGCCTTCCCCAATGGCTTCGGGAGGCCACTCCTCGGCAGCTCTGCCGCCTGCGTTCCGGGACAGTCGATCCCGGCAACCCAAACCGCAAAGCACGTTTCGTGCCGCTCGGAACCACGCTGACCTAGCAAGACTACTGAAAAAGTCTTTTCAGCAGCCTGCGGTGCCAATCCGCGCCTTTCTGACGAACGTGTCCGGTTCGAAAAACCCCACAAAAGTGAGGGGTTTTACGAACCTCCCGGTCGCGCCTGTGTGCGCGGGCACCGGTGTTGTTCGTGGCAGGGTGCTTTTTCAGCACCCTGCCGGGGGTATTCGGCCTTCTGCACGAATTATATGCGTTTTCTCCGGCAGTGGCGCAGAATTTGCGCGGTCCAGACGAGCGGTAGACCGTTTTTCGCTCTAGGCTCCCGCGACCAATTCTCGCGCCGCTCCCTCGGCGCCGCTCGATCGTTTGATGTTCGACCCCGAAGACCGACTCGGCCAACTGATCCAGACCTGCCGCGATGCGGTGATCTTCATCGACCAAGAAGGTGCGATGACCGTCGTCAACCAGGCGACGTGCGACATGTTCGGCTATTCGCTTGATGAGTTGCTCCATGCTGACGTGCGCCTGCTGATGGCGGAGCCGTACGCCAGCCAGCACCGCGCCTACGTCCACCGCTACGAGGAGACGGGAGAGCGCCGTGCGATTGGCCTCATTCGTCGGGTGTCGGCGAAGAGAAAGAGCGGCGAGGAGTTTCCCATCGAGCTCTCGGTGACCGAAATCACCGAAACCCGGGATGGTGCCCGGTACGCGGCCTTCATTCGCGACGTCACCGACAAGGTGCGTTTGCAGGCCGATCTGGTCGAGCGCGAGCGTCTGGCGACCGTGGGAACGACCGCGTCGATGCTGGTGCACGAAGTTGGAAATCCGCTGAACAATTTGGGGCTTCAGCTGCAAGCTTTGCGTCGCAGAATGATGCGAGCCGAGGTCGAAGACGAGCACCTCATCGGCAAGGTGGATGCGTGCACCGCCGAGATTGCGCGTCTCAGTCGCCTCGTGCAGGAGTTTCGGGCTCTGTCCGGCAGGCGTCGCCTCGTGCGCCGTCGGACGCCTGTCGCACCGCTCATCGAGTCGGTGCTGACGAACTTCCTGCTGCGGCAGGAGTCCGTCGTGGTGAGACGCGAGTTCGAGGACGACGCGCTCTCGGCCTTCCTCGATCCCGACAAGATCCTCCAAGTCGTGCTCAATCTTTGTCAGAACGCGATCGAGGCCATGCCCAGCGGAGGAACCCTGACCGTGAGAACTCGGAGCAAGGGGCAGGCCTGTTGGATCGAAGTACAGGATACCGGCCCAGGAGTCCCGCAAGACGTAGACGTCTTCGAACCGTTCGCCACGACGAAGAAAGAGGGGACAGGGCTTGGTCTCGCCATCTGTTCGGAGATCGTCCGGGACCACGGGGGCACCCTGACCTTCGAGAGTCGCGCGGGAGAAGGCGCGATATTTCGCATCGAGCTGCCTGTGGAAGGCTGAGCCGACCCGCGCGGTGACCCGGCGCCATCGAGGAAGCCCCAGGAGGGAGACGAAACGACACCTTCCGGGCTGCTTTTCGAGTCCCTCTTGTCCCCTTCGCGGAAACTTCGAAGACTCGGACCATGAGCGTCGAGACTCGCGTCGTCGTAGGGAGCACGGAGTGGTGTTCCTTCCCGAGCCTTGGAATCCCTCACGTGCTGGCACGCATCGACAGCGGCGCCCGAACGTCGGCGATTCACGCATTCAACATCCAGAAGTTTCATCGCGAGGGCGCGGCGTGGGTCACTTTCGAGGTGCACCCATTGCAGCGAAACCGGCGCGTCGTCGTCCGTTGCGAGGCACCCATCGTTGACCGACGGATGGTGAAGAGCTCGTCGGGAACGTCGGAGAAGCGGTACGTCATCCGGGTTCCCATGCGGCTGGGAGAGCAGATCTGGGAGGTCGAGCTCACTCTGTCGAATCGCGATTCCATGGGGTACCGGATGCTTCTCGGGCGCGAAGCCATGAAGGGGCGGCTCTTGGTGGATCCGGACGCTCACTGCTGTTTGGGCACGATCGGGGACGAGCAGCTGCTGCAAACCTATCAGGTTCCCGCGGCACACCGTCACTCCGGGCTCCGGATTGGAGTGCTCGCGAGCAATCCTGAGCTTTTCAGCAATCAGAGGTTGCTCGAAGCGGGCGACGAGCGCGGGCACCAGATGACGTTTCTCAACATCAAGCACTGCTACATGAAGCTCGATGCGGGAACCCCTCAGGTGCACTACCGCGGCGGAAAGATCGTCAGCGATCTCGATGCGGTGATTCCTCGCATTCGGCCGTCGGTCACTTTCTACGGGTGCGCGCTGGTGCGTCACTTCGAGGCGATGGGGGTCTTCGTCTTGAACTCGGCATCGGCGATCTCCCAGTCTCGAGACAAACTCTATTCGCTGCAGCTGCTCTTGGCGAAGGGGCTCGACATTCCCACGAGCGGTTTCGCCCACTCTCCCGAGGAGACTGCCGATTTGATCGATATGGTGGGAGGGGCGCCCCTCGTGGTGAAATTGCTCGAGGGAACCCAAGGGCGCGGCGTGGTGTTGGCGGAGACCCGAAAGGCCGCCGAAAGCGTGATCAACGCGTTCAAGAGCCTGAACGCGAACCTCCTGGTTCAGGAGTTCGTCAAGGAAGCTGGCGGCCGGGATTTGCGCCTGTTCGTCGTGGACGGCCGCGTGGTCGCGTCGATGGAGCGCGAAGCGGCGGAGGGGGAATTTCGTGCCAACCTCCATCAAGGGGGAAGGGCTCATGTGGTGCGGGTTACCACTGAAGAGCGCAGCCTGGCGACGCGGGCGGCCAAGACACTTGGGCTCAAGGTGGCTGGTGTCGACATCATCCGCTCGAAGAAGGGGCCCCTCCTGCTCGAGGTCAACTCGTCACCCGGGCTCGAGGGGATCGAGGACGCGACGGGCAAGGACGTCGCGGGAACGATGATCGCTGCGATCGAGAAGCATCTCGGCTGGCAACGCCCTCTGGCCGTGAGCCCAAGCTCCGTACCGCCCGATCTCATCCGCCGAGAGGATCAGAACGAATCGTTTTCGATGGAGGAGCCAGGCGAACTGGACGACGCGTACGGGGGCGACCACTTGCGTTGATGCTCACCACTCGTTTCTTCCTCGGCTGGTGAGTCCAGTCACTCGGGCGAGGGACACGTGGCCGAGGACGTGTTGAGCCGCGCGATCGCCCGAAGCCGGTCCCCCGAGAGCAGTGAGCCGGAGGTCACCAATCGAAGATCGTCATACAAGGCGTGGAGGCAGGGGTCTTCGATTCGATTTTCTCCCGACCGCAGTGAAGCGAGGTATCCACGCGGGACTTCCCGACGAAAATGACCCGGTCGCCACGAGCCGTTCGGAGGGAACTCGATGCGAGCGAGAAGCGGATCACTCAGGGCGAACCGCTCGACGACGTGAACGCGAGGGGCCTCGGCAAAGGCGGCCATCCCCACCAGATCGAACACGACGACTCCGTCTTCGGCACGCTTGGTCGCCTTCGCGTATTCGCGCAGGTAGCCGTGGCTCTTCCATTTTTTTGCTCGGATGTTTTGAGCGAGGCCCGTATGCTCGACGTAGCAGGCCCGCTCATCGACGATCCCCGAGGGACCAATGCTGCATTCGGTCTTGGTGACGTTGGCGCGGCGGTCTTCCAGGTTTTGTAGCGAGGGAACGAGCAGGGCCGCCGCCAACAAGACCAGCGGTCCGGGCTGTTTGCCGAGTCGGTGGCCGAAAACGACCGCGGTGGCCACGAACGGAACCGTCAGGAACCTCCCGCTCATGAAGTCCCCGCCGATCCAAATGACGTACGCGACGTAGCCGACGACACCCGCAAGCAGAGCCCGTACCGCCGGAGGTGTGCGCCGAACGAATGTCCATGCGAAAGCGGCGAGCAAGCCGCAGACGAGGACCGGGTCGCGATACGCGGCGTCGACGAGGTAGGCGAGACCCTGTTCTGCGCGGCTAGCCAGCGCGATCCCCGTGTTTAGTTTGGCGTATGCCGTGTTGGGGAGGGGGAATCCGAAATAGAGGGTGGCGAAGGCCAACCAGGCCAAAACCAAGAGCGCGCCCACTGCGGCCCGCCGCAGGCTTTGCCCGGGGTGACGAACGAGTCCGAGGCCCCAAACAGGCGCGACGAACAGCGCCAAATCGAATCGAGTCAGGAGCAGAAGGGCGCCCAGCACGAACCCCGATCGCGTGGGTAGCCCCTTCTTCCGAAGTCGCTCGAGGCAGAACGAGGCCACGAGGACGTGAGCCAGCGAGTTTTCGAGCCCCGAAGTGCAGAAGGTGAGTACCGAGGTCGAGGCCGAGAGAGCGACGAAGACGAATGCCGCTGCGCCTGGTGTCCTTCGAAATGCGTGCAGCACGAGACCGACGAGGGCAGCGCTCGACAGGAGGCCTCCGAGCATCAGCGCGGCGTAGGGGTTTTTGCCCGCCAGGGCGAACAGCGGAGTGCAGAGAAGCGTCCAGAGCGGGCTCGTGAACGTCTGGACGCGCTGGCCGACGTTCAGGACGAGGCCGCGACCAGCGGCCAGGTTTTCGATGGACCGGACGGTGATGAAACCGTCGTCGGACATCCAGCCGAAGCGGAGCACGCCCACGACGAAGAGCGCAGCTCCGAGCCCTGCGGCGACTCGCGCGAACCCAGCGAAACTCGCGGTCTCGAATACGGGCCGCGACCCCGAGGCGGGGAGTTCGGTGTTCGGCGTGGGTGACTCCGCCCAGTCCGAGCGCAAACTGGAGGTGCTCATCCGCAACCTCGTGCCAGTGTGTGCCACAGCCGGACGAAGCTGTCGGTCCTTCCCTCTGAAAATGGGCCCAAAGCGGTCATTTCCATTCAGGAGAGCAACTGCCGTGCCGCATTGCTACGGCCGCGTGCGGCCTTCCCTTCGCCGTCTTGGCTATCGAGCCGCGGACAAAAACGATTGGACCGAGTCCCCGGACATCGCGGTGATCGGGCCTCGGTCGGAGCGACTTCGTCGTGGCAGCCGGTGGACCTCCTCGGGAGCACCGGCCTCCATGGCAGAGCGACGATCGCTAGCGTTGGTCCCAGAAAACGAGAGCAGACTCCGCGGCTCTCTCGGTCGATTCGGCCCGTCACCTCGAAGCGGACCGAGTCGGCGGAGAGGAGCTCGGGGCAACCGGAACCGCCGGAGGGTGCCTCAGCGATGTCCACCGAGGGGGAGGCCTCGGACGGTTCGGTGGAACCGTCGCGAGTGGCCTGCCGATCGAGGGGAGCAAAGGGTCTCCCGATCGATCGACGAAGAGGTCAATGCGTGACCAAGGGGAAGTTCGTCTCCTTCGTGTTGCGATCTTCGAAGTGGTACGTGTGACGCTTGCCGTGTCGCGCACGGTGCTGCTCGCACCAGAACTCGGCTCCTCCCGTCTCCTTGCGGGTTTCGACGCAGCGCGGGCACGGAGGTTCGATCTCGGGAACCGAGTGCTGTTCCGCCTTCGGTCGAACGACGAGCACCGGGACGTGCGCCAGACGGGCGACCGACTCCGCAACCGACCCCAGCATCAGGCGCTTGAGGCCTTGGCGGCCGTGCGTGCCGACCACGATCAGCGTGGCGTCCAAATCAGACCCAAGCTGGGCGATGGCGACGGCGGGGTACTCGGTGCTCACGTGCGTGACGCATCGGGCGAAGGTGCGCCCGGTCTTCTCCTGCCACGACGCAAGCTTTGCGCCGACATGCGCCTCGAGGCGGCTCTGGGCTTCGCTGAGCGGCAGGCGAAAGGCCGGATTGTCCGGTAGATCGAGCTGCACGTACTCGCCGAGATGGGTTACGGCGTTCAGGACGTGGACCTCCGCTTTCTCCTCCTTCGACGCGAGGTCGAAGGTCTTTTCGAGGGCGTAATCTGCGGTGTTTGAATAGTCGATTCCGACGACGAGACGGTGGACTGCATCAGTCATGACAACTCCTTTCGAAGTGGCGGACAGCCCCGCCCATATGGGGTGATTGCAATGCTCATGCCACGGACCCTTCTTTCGAGGTGGGCCGAGCATTGGCCGGTCCTTTGCTTTAGTGGATAGCGTGGGGCTCGCGTTGCCCCAAGAAGGAGACCCTCGCCATGTCGAAAATCACGCGTCACTTGGTGCGCGATCATCGCGCGCTCGAACCGATCCTGACCGGCGTCGAAGGCCTGCTGTTATTCGTCGAAGAGGGTGGGAAGGACTACCAGAAGGACCTTGCCGTTCTCGTCGATTACATGTGCGATCTCGCCACGCTCAAGCACGAAGAGAAGGAAGAGAGCGTGCTCATGCCTGCACTCGTCCGCCTCGGGTTCGACTGGGAAAACGGTGTGCTTCCGCACGTACGCAAGGAGCACATGGAGGAGCGATATTTGCTGCGTTCGCTGCGCCAGAGTGCGCGCTTCGTCGGCGATTGGGACGAGGACGATCGGCTCCATTTCGTCGCCATCGCCCGTGAACTGGTGAACTTCACGCGCAAACACATGCTCGCCGAGGAGGAACAACTTTTTCCCAGCGTGGACGACATCCTCGACGCCGATCTCGACGACAAACTGAACGCGCAATGCGAGCAAGTCGATCGCGAGTTCGAGGAGGTACCCGACGCGGAGCGCCTCCACGCTCTGGCCACGGAAGTCGCCACGAGGTACCGAGAGCGCGGGCGGGGAGAGGCGGCAATTCATGCGCCGAGCACTCGTTTGGCGCAGAATCTGCGTTCAGAATCGGCCGGGCCGAAGACCAGTTGAGACGTAGCGCTGTGGTGACTCGGCTTTCTTGCCCTTGCTCTTGGCCCTTTGCAGGGCTGTCGAGCCCCGGCTGGGTGACTCGGCACAGGGTTTGCTCTGGGCCGCCACAGCATGTCGAAATCACTCGAGTCCTTTCGGTACGACGACGCGGTCGTCCGGAAGTTCGCATTCGCAACCGTCATCTGGGGCGCCGTGGCCACCCTTGCGGGGCTTTGGTTGGCGCTCCTGCTGGTGGCACCGTCGCTGAGCTTCGGTCTGCCTCAGCTGAGCTTTGGCCGGCTTCGACCCCTGCACACGAACGCCGCCATCTTCGCCTTCGCCGGGAATGCCCTGTTCGCGGCGGTGTACTACTCCAGTCAGCGCCTTCTGAAGGCCCGCATGTTCAGCGACAAGCTGAGCAACTTCCACTTCTGGGGCTGGCAGGCGATCATCGTGTCGGCGGCCCTCACGCTGCCCTTCGGCATCACGCAGTCGAAGGAGTATGCGGAGCTCGAGTGGCCCATCGACATCGCCATCGCGGTCGTTTGGGTGGCCTTCGCCATCAACTTCTTCGGGACGATCGCCAAACGTCGTGAAAGGCACATCTACGTCGCGATTTGGTTCTACATCGCGACGATCGTCACGGTAGCCATTCTGCACATCTTCAACAACCTCGTCGTTCCGGCGAGCGCGACCAAGAGCTACTCGCTCTACGCAGGCGTGCAGGATGCGTTCATGCAGTGGTGGTACGGGCACAACGCGGTCGCATTCTTCCTGACCACTCCGTTCCTCGGGCTGATGTACTACTTCTTGCCCAAGGCAGCGAACAAGCCTGTCTTTTCGTACAAGCTGAGCATCTTGCACTTCTGGTCCCTGGTGTTCATCTACATCTGGGCCGGACCGCACCACCTGCATTACACCGCGCTGCCGGAGTGGGCTTCGACCCTCGGCATGCTGTTCAGCGTGATGCTGTGGATGCCGTCCTGGGGTGGGATGATCAACGGCCTGCTCACCCTCCGTGGTGCGTGGGACCGCGTGGCGCGCGACCCGGTGCTCAAGTTCTTCGTGGCGGGCGTCACGTTCTACGGGATGGCCACTTTCGAAGGGCCGATGCTCTCGGTGAAGAGCGTGAACGCCCTGAGCCACTACACCGACTGGACCATCGCCCACGTGCACTCGGGCGCGCTCGGGTGGAACGGGTTTATGAGCTTCGGCATGCTGTATTGGCTCGCGCCGCGGCTTTTCCAAACGAAGCTCTGGTCCAAGAAGCTCGCCGAGGTCCACTTCTGGCTGGGTACCTTGGGTCTGCTCTTCTACGTGGTGGCCATCTACGCCGCCGGCGTGACGCAAGGCCTGATGTGGCGCGCCTTCGACGAGACGGGCCGTCTCGCCTATCCCGACTTCGTCGAGACCGTGACCCGCATCCTGCCCATGTACTGGGTGCGCGTGCTCGGCGGTTCGCTGTACGTCTTGGGAGTTCTCCTCGGTGGCGTGAACGTCTTCATGACGTGGAAGAATCGCCCCGAGAAGTACGAGGAGCCGGTGATCGAAGCACCGGCGCTTGCCGAGGCGACCGGTCCCGAGCCGCGGCTCGTCGTCCCCGCTCACTCCACTCTGTCGGACATGGGTCATCGCCTCCGCTACCTAGCCCAGGCGAAGTGGCATCGGGTTTGGGAACGCAAGCCCCTCAAGTTCACGGTGTGGGTCACGATCGCGGTGGTGGTGGCATCGATCTTCGAGATCATTCCCACGTTCCTCATCAAGTCGAACGTGCCGACCATTGCCTCGGTGCACCCGTACACTCCCCTCGAGCTCTACGGTCGTGACCTCTACATCGAAGAGGGTTGCTACAACTGCCACTCGCAGATGATTCGGCCGATCCGTGCCGAAACGGAGCGGTACGGCGAGTACTCGAAGCCCGGCGAGTTCGTCTACGACCATCCCTTCCAATGGGGATCACGCCGCATCGGTCCGGACCTCGCCCGCGTCGGAGGAAAATACCCCCACCTCTGGCATGTGCGGCACATGGAAGATCCCAGGTCGACGACGCCTGGCTCGATCATGCCGAGCTACGGCTGGATGCTCGAAGAGCCCATCGAGTTCGGCGTCATCCAGGATCGCGTCGACGCGATGGCTCTCCTCGGGGTGCCCTACGGCGAGGCAGTTCGCCACGCCGAGGAGATGGCCAAGAGCCAAGCCTCCACCATCGGAGAGGAAATCGTCGGACAGGGCGGACCCGAGGGTCTCGCGGACAAGAAGATCACGGCGCTCGTGGCGTACCTGCAGCGCCTCGGCACCGACATCTCCAAGCCCGCACCGAAGCCCCACGACCGTGCAACCGAGATTGCCGCGACCCAGGGAGGTGACCTGTGAAACTGAGTGACGTCATGAGTGCCGCCAACTTGGCGATGTACGCTGAGGTGGCGCTGGTCCTGTTCCTGGCCGCGTTTCTGGTGGTTGCCTACCGGGTCGTACGGTCCGGAAACAGGGAATACGACAGTGCCGGCCGCATCCCGCTCGAAGAAGAGCCCGTGGAGCCACGGTACTCCGAACGAACGGAGCATTTGCGAGGCAATGATTCTGGAAGGTCGCTCACGGAAGAGCGTGAGGTGAAAAATGACTGAGGAAAAGCGCGCGAGCGAATTGACCGCCGAGCGAGACGAAGACCGGTTGCTCGAGCACGAGTACGACGGCATCCGGGAATACGACAATCCGATGCCTCGCTGGTGGGTGCGCATCTTCTGGGGCACCTTCTTCTTCTCGCTGCTCTACGTTCTCCACTTCGACTTCGGACGCGGGCTTTCGATCGAGGAGTCGTACACGGCGGAAATGGAGGTCGTGAACGCCAAGCGGGCCCAGGAAGCCCTAGCCCAGGCCGCGAGCGAGGAGACTCTGTCGACGATGCTCGCAGATACGAGCACGGTTTCTCAGGGCAAAGGTGTTTTCGCCAAGCGGTGCGCCGCGTGCCATGCGGACGAAGGCCAGGGCAACATCGGCCCGAACCTGACCGACGACCACTGGCTCCACGGAAGTCAGCTCATGGACATCTACAAAACCGTGTCTGACGGCGTCCCGGAAAAGGGAATGCCCGCTTGGGTACGGCAGCTGACGCCCACCGAGCTGCGCCAAGCCGTCGTCTTTGTGGCGTCGCTACGAGGCAAGAACCTCCCCGGCAAAGCGCCCGAAGGCACCGTGACGGCAAGCAGCCCCTGACGCCCCCCGCACCTGGTCGTTCATCCCCCCCCCACTTCGCCCATGGACCGCGCCCTGATTGATCCGCCCAAGGCACCCGGTCGGGTCCTGCCCACGCTCAACCCCGACGGGACGCGTCGACGCATCCGCCCCAAACTGTACCGGGGTCGGACGCATCGGGCGCGCCTCGTCGTGGGGTGGGCTCTCATGGCGCTTTTCGCCGGCATTCCCTTCGTGAAGACGAATGGGAAGCCCCTCATCTTCCTCGATCTTCCGTCGCGGGAGTTCACCCTTTTCGGTTCGACGTTTCTCGCGACCGACGGGGTGCTTCTGATGCTCCTGATGCTGTCGATCCTGCTCGGCGTCTTCTGGCTGACGGCTCTCGTGGGGCGAGGGTGGTGCGGGTGGGCGTGCCCGCAGACCGTGTACATGGAGTTCCTGTTTCGTCCGATCGAGCGCTTGTTCGAAGGCGACCGCGCAAGCCAATTGCGCATCGACCGAAACGGAGGCTCGCGGCGCCGGTTGGCGAAGAATGCCGTGTTCCTCCTGCTCTCGTTCGTCGTGGCGAACGTCTTCCTCGCCTACTTCGTGTCGGTGGACACCTTGGCTGAATGGATGACGCGGTCGCCCTTCGAGCATCCGGGACCATTCCTGGTGATGGCCGCGACGGCGGGGCTCGTGTTCTTCGACTTCGGCTACTTCCGCGAACAGATGTGCACCGTCGCATGCCCATACGCTCGGCTGCAGTCGGTTCTGCTCGATCCGAACAGCCTGGTCGTGGGCTACGACAGGCGGCGGGGTGAACCGCGCGGTCACGGCAAGCCGAAACCAGGCCAGGGGGACTGCATCGGTTGCAACGCTTGCGTCACGACCTGCCCGACCGGCATCGACATTCGCGAGGGACTGCAGCTCGAGTGCATCGCCTGCGCCCAGTGCGTCGACGCGTGCGACAGCATCATGGCGAAGGTGCAAAAGCCTCTCGGGCTGATTCGGTACGCCTCGGAGAACTCGCTGGCGGGAAAGAAGACTCGTGTCGTGCGCCCGCGAGTGGTGGCCTACGGGATCGTGGTGACGATTCTGGTTGCGGCGCTCATCGTCGTGGGGAGCCTGCGAGACGTGGCAGACGTCACGGTGCTTCGGGGAATTGGCGCGCCGTTCGTCGTGAGTCAGGACGGCGTGCGCAACCAGCTCCGCATCAAGGTGGAAAATCGCACCGACACGGAGCAGAGCTTCGACATCAAACTCGAAGGGGTACCGGAGGCGCGGCTGGTCGCGCCGGAAAATCCCCTTGTCGTGCCTGGAGGGCATCGACGCACCACCAGCGTCTTCGTCATCGCGCCCCAGAGCGCGTTCCGAAATGGCGCTCGTCCCGTAGAGGTGCGCATCACCACCGAAGACGGGTTCGACGAGACAGTCTCTTACCGCCTGCTGGGGCCGACTGACCCCCGGGCTCGAGGAAACGTTCGATGATGGCCGTATCGCCTTTGGATCCGCCCGGAAAACAGCCCTCCAGGAAGAGGAATGGGCTCTTTTGGATGCTGCTCCCGGTCGGGCTTTTGGGACTCTCGCTCGGTGGATGGGCTCTGATGATTTCGATCGCCGTCGATGATCCCGGCTTCGCCGTCGAAGAGGACTACTACCAAAAAGGCGCACGATGGGACGAACACCGAGCGCAGCTTCGGCAGAACTCCGAACTCGGTTGGAACTACGCGCTCGACGTGAAGCCGACTGGTGACCGGGAGGTTCACTTGATCTTTCGTCTCACCGACGGTCTGGGAGAACCGGTGCTCGGCGCAGCCGGGCAACTCGAAGCTTTCGCTGTCGGTCGCTCGGCGCACGTGGAACGGATTTCCCTTCGGGAGACCGAACGGCCTGGAGTGTATGAAGCGAAGATTGTCGTCGCCCAGGGCGGACTTTGGGAGCTTCGCCTCACGGCTGAAAAAGATGGTCAGCGATTCACGCAGACCATGCGAAGCGACCTGAATCGGCCGAACGCCGGTGCGGTGCCCGGTCCTCGGCAGGGAGGAGATCCATGATCGCGATACTCTCCGGAGTGTTCGTGGCGAGTCTGCTCGGCAGTGTGCATTGCGTCGGCATGTGTGGGCCGTTTTCACTCGTCTGTGCAGGCCACGGACGCGGCGCGGGAGCGGTGAAGGCGCACGCGGCCTACCATCTGGGGCGTGCCGTTACGTACGCCGCACTCGGCGGCATCGCTGGAAGTATCGGTTCTGCGCTCGACCTGGCCGGAGAGGGGGTCGGGATCGCTCGAGCGGCCGCTTGGGTGTCGGGCGCCCTCTTGATTCTGTGGGGCGTGGGTCTTCTTTGGCCCGGGGTCCGCTCCTCGGGGCGTCTGGGGAAGCGGCTCGGCCAAGGGCTCGTGCAGCTCCGGACCAAGCCCCCGGTGGTTCGCTCCAGTCTCATCGGCCTCGCGACTCCGCTCCTGCCCTGCGGATGGCTCTATGCCTTCGCCGTGAGTGCAGCGGGCACCGGGAGCCCAGCTCTCGGGGCTTTCACCATGGTGGCGTTTTGGCTCGGCACCGTGCCCGCGCTCCTTGGAGCAGGTGCGCTTCTGTCGCGCATGAGCGCGGGGCTCCGCCGGCGTGCGCCGGTGTTCGCGGGAGTGGTCCTGATCGTCGTTGGGCTCGTGAACGTGACCCGGCGAGCAAGCGTGCCGCACGCGTTCGCGGCCCCACCATCGACCGCGCTCGATGCGGCACCAGGTGAGAAAGGAGCGCTCGAGCCGGGCTCGCTCCCCGCGCGTCCGAGCTGTCACTGAGGTTGCCATGCTTTTGTTCGGTTCAGGCGATCCATTCGACAAGGCTTCTGACACGGCGAATGTCGACTCCTCGTGCGTCCAGTCGCACCGCTGCGCTCACTGCAGCCTGCCGGTCCCGGCGAACCACGTCGAAGAAGGAGCCACCCACCAGTTCTGCTGCGCAGGCTGCCGAACCGTGTTCGAGGTGCTGAACCAGGCGGGGCTCGAGGAATACTATGCCTTCCGCGCGCGCCTCGACGAGCAGCCGGTGCGGCCGGCCTCGGTCACCGGACGACCGTATGCGGAGCTCGACACGGACACGTTTCGCTCGCTCTACGTGAAGGAGCTCTCGTCCGGCGCTCGCGAAGTCGAACTTGCCCTCGATGGCGTTCATTGTGCCGCGTGCGTTTGGCTGGTGGAAAAGCTTCCCGCCTTGTGTCCTGCAGTGCAGCTCGCCCGACTCGATCTAGGGCGCGCCGTGGTACGCGTCACCTGGGATCCGACGGTGGGAGCGCTCAGCGAAATCGCTCGCGTCCTCGATCGAATGGGCTACGAGCCGCGCCCGGCGCGCGGTTCGTCGAAGGAGTCGCAGAATCGGCGCGAGCTCCGACGAATGCTCCTCCGCCTCGGTGTGGCGGGCGCCTCGGCCGGAAATGTGATGCTCATGGCGTTTGCGCTCTACAGCGACGCGTTGGGCAACATGCTCGTCGAGACGAAGCGCTTCTTCGAGTGGGGGAGCCTCGTCGCAAGCCTTCCTGCGCTTTGGGCGGCGGGTACGTTCTTTCGGGGAGCGTGGGCAGCGGTGCGAACCCGAACGCCCCACATGGATCTCCCCATCGCCATCGGCATCCTCGTGGGTTTCTTGTGGGGAGGGCACAACGTCCTGCTCGGCGCGGGGGAAATCTACTTCGACTCGGTGACAGCGCTCATCTTCCTGCTCCTCGTGGGACGCTACGTGCAGCGTCGTCACCAGGTGGCTGCAAGCGACGCAGCCGAGCTGATGCACGCTGTCTCACCCGCCACAGCTCGAGTCGAGGCATCGGACGGGGCGATCACCGAGCGCCCCGTCGACACGGTCGCGGTCGGCGATCGGGTTCACGTGTTGAGCGGTCAGATTGTTCCGGTGGACGGGTTGGTAGTGCAAGGAGTCTCGTCGCTCGACATGTCGTTCCTCAGCGGCGAGTCCCTTCCGGTGGGGGTGGAGCCGGGCGATTCGGTACAGGCCGGTGCGGTGAACCTCGGGAGTGCGCTGATCACCGTTTGCGAACGTGCTGCGGCGGACTGTCGAGTTGCGGGGCTGATGCGCGACGTGGAGCGAGCCCTCGGGGAACGGGCCCCGCTGGTGGCGCTTTCGGACCGAGTCGCGGGTGTTTTCACGGTCGCCGTGCTCCTGCTCGCGGCGGCGACGTTCGGGTACTGGGCGACGATTGACTGGTCTCTGGCGGTGGATCACGCGCTCGCTCTGTTGATCGTCGCCTGCCCCTGCGCCCTGGGTCTCGCGACTCCACTTTCGCTGAGTTCCGCCGTGCGCCAGGCGGCTGCGCGGAAGATTCTCGTCAAAGGTGGTGAGGTAATCGAGCGGTTGGCTCGACCCGCCCTCTTCGTCTTCGACAAGACGGGCACCCTGACCGAGGGCAGGCTTCGGCTCGCACGCTGGGTGGGTGATCCTTCGCTCCGGGTGCCAGTCCACATCGCCGAGGGCGTGTCATCTCACCCGATCGCGGTCGCTCTCCGTCGGGATCTCGAACCGGCATCGAAGCAGGCATCGACGGAGTGGGAGCCGCGTGTGCAGTCGATGCGTGAGGTGTTGGGACGAGGTCTCGAAGCGCGCCTCGACGGAGAGCGCCTCTTGGTCGGCGCCGAGAGTTTCGTCCGGAAGCACGGAGTCGAGCTCCCGCCAGACCTCGAAGGAGCTCTCACACAAGGGCTTGCCGAAGGTCTCAGTCCGGTGCTGGTTTCCCTTGGTACCCGTGTTCGTGCGATTGCTTTCGTTGTGGATCCGCCTCGCGCCGATGCCGCCGAGAGCCTGATCGCGCTCATGCGACGCGGGCATCGCTTGGCTCTGCTTTCCGGAGACCATCCCGACGTCGTCCGAGCCATCGCTCGACAACTCGCCGAGCGCGCCGGCCGTCGGGAGCTCTTTGTCGACGTGCTCGGTGGTGTGACGCCCGAAGAAAAGCTCCGTTGGATCCGGGAGCGCACTCTCGAATGTCCCACCGTCATGGTGGGCGATGGGGTAAACGATGCGGGGGCGTTGGCTGCTGCGACCGTGGGGGTTGCCGTTCACGGCGCGGCGGAGGCCAGCCTGTTGTCGGCAGACGTCTTCTTGTCGCGTCGTGGGGTGGCTCCCGTCGTCGAACTCGTGCGTGGAGCGGCCCGGACCCTCCGGGTCATCCGGCGTGGCATTCTATTTTCCCTTGCCTACAACGTGGTGGGGGTCAGCTTGGCGGCCACGGGGATCTTGGGACCATTGTCCGCTGCGGTGTTGATGCCCCTGAGTTCCCTCACGGTCATCACCAACGCCTACCGCTCCCGAACCTTTGCTCGCCCGCGTCGTACTCGAGGAGGCAGTCGACCCGGCGAGCGCTCGGGCTCTCTCGGAGTACGCGGGGAGTTGGGGCTCGACCCGCCCGGCGGTTCGCGGGCTGCCCGCACCGCGGCACCGGCGGAAGTGAGGTCCTGATGAGTGTCTTGTTCTTGGTCCTGCCTCTGGCGCTGTTGGCTTCGGCTGTTGCCGTGGCAGCCTTTGCGTGGGCGGTTCGAAATGGTCAGATGGACGACCTCACCACTCCGGCGCTCCGGATGCTCGAGGAAGACACGGGTTCGAGTTCTCGATCGCGTGCGAAGCTGACGAACCGTCAGGCCGAGCGCGAGTCGTCGGACGAGAAGACGCCTGAATGACGAGGCACGACGGGGGCGGACTCCTCGACGATCGAGCGCGCCAGCACTTCACCGGCCGCCAGACCACACGTCATGCCGAATCCGCCGAGGCCGCTCAGCCAGTACAGACCGCTCGTTTGCGGATCGGGGCCAATCAGCGGACGTCCGCCGGGTGTCTTCGTTCGAACGCACGCCCAGTAGGCGCGGACCTCCGCCTCGGCGAGCGCAGGATGGAGGCGCCCAAGTTTCCTGGAAAGTGGAGCCAGGGCTTCGAGATCCGCGTGGGCGACACCGGTTGGCGAGTGGGTTTCGTCACACGGGCTGGCCAGGAGCCCGCCTGACTCGGGACGGAAGTAGGTCTCGTCGTCGAGGCGCCACACGACGGGGGCATCGCGATCGAGCCAGGGACCTTCGATACCGCTCAAGAGAGCTAGATGGCGGCGGACGGGGACGAGCCGAGGTTGCCCCGCTGGAGCCAGTGAAGCGCTCCAGGCGCCAGCAGCGATGACGACGACGTCGGCGGAAATCAGCTCTCCGTCATCGGTCACCACGCCGAGCGCTCGACCGGCTTTCGTTTCCACTCGAGCGATCCGGGTCTTGAAGCGCATCCGGATGCCGGCGCGACGAACGCGCCTCGACAGAGCCGTGATGATGCCGTGGATGTCGAGCACCCCACCGTCGGATGACCAAAGCTCCCAGGGGATCGAATGGAGCCCGAGGGCAGCGCTTGCTCCCGGACCGCGGGAGGTAGTCGTGAGCGTCGCGTCGATTCCGAAGGCGCGCGCCTGTCGAGCGATGCGCCTGAGGCGCTCCGGGGAGCCATCGGCCAAGAGGAGGCCCGTCTGGCGGACGAGGGAACGCCTAGGTGCGAGCTCGTCGAGAAGCTCGAGGCTTCGTGTGGCGAGCTCGACGAGCCAAGGATCCTCCTCCAGGGGACGGTAGATCGCGGCGTTGCGTCCGCTGGCATGGGCGGCGGCAACCGGTTCGCGCTCCACCACGGTGATGTTGCGGAACCCCTGGAGGGCAAGTGCCCACGCTGCCGAGAGTCCCGCGATCCCTGCTCCGAGGATCACTACGGCACGCTCGTCACCCGAGTCCCGTGGTGACTTCGTTTGGGTTCTCAAGTGTCGAAGGTGACGTTTCACGGCACCGAGGGACACTCCGCCAAGCGGAGTGTCGGACCTTTCGCGAAGGTGATCGGAGTTTCCCAGGCGCGCGGCGTCGCACCGGAGCGGTCGCGCTCGTTTGGCGCGGGGCTTGTAAAGCACGACAGAGGGGGCGAATCTACCGCTGAATGGGATGCGGCCGGGTCGCTCGGCCGCAACTCGGATATTCGCAGTTTTAGTGCGGGTTGTCCGGCACTGCAAAATGGTCCTGACGCGCGATCCATCGCACGAGATCCAGGGCGCTCAGGATGCCCACCACGGCGCCCCCTTTGGCGGTGATCACCAGGCGGTGAACGGACTCGAAGGCCATCAAGGCTGCGGCGCGCCCAATCGGAGCGTCTTCGGGAAGGCTGAACGTCAGGGGCGTCATGATCCGGTCGACGCTAGCGGATAGATCGGGTCCCTCTTTGACGAGCCGCTCGAGCACGTCGGTCTTCGAAATGATTCCCACCGCGCGTCCGGCGTCGTCGACCACGGGTGCTCCGCTGATGTGCTTGTCGAGTAGGAGAATGACGACGTCGCGTAGCGTCGTATTGCGGTGAACGCATCGCACGTGACGCGTCATCGCGTCGGACAGCGGACGGCTCCACACTGGACTTGCCTGCCCGAGGATTTGGTGGGTCTCGATACTCATGGTTTCCCCTTCCGTCGTGGGTTCCTTTTCATCGATCATGCAAGGTTCGGGCCGCGATAGGTCAGGGGGCCGACGGACGGTCGGTTGGGCCCTGCAGCGCCTCGTCCCGCTCTCGTTGTTATAGCTCGGTGTCCAGAGAACGTTACGCAAACATTTCGCCGGGGCTTTGACGTCGAGCCTTCGATTCCGAGACGGTCGCGGTTAGCCTCGTCGGAATGCTCTTTTCGACGAACGTTCCACGTCTCAAGCTGCGCGTGGCCACGATCCTGGGTTTGCTGGTTTTCGCACTCGGGGCGTGCTCTTCCCAGCCACCAGCGGCGCCGCCTCCTCCTGCTGCCCCGGTGCCGCCCTCCGCCCCTGAAGAGCCTGCGTCGGGCGAACCCGTCACCGAGCAGCGCAACGTCGTTCCCGAGGCCCACGTGCCAGCGTACGTGGATCGCGCTGTCGAGGCGCCGGATCGGAGTGCAGCAGATCGCACGCTCGATCCGCAGCGCAAGCCCAAGGAGCTGCTGTCGGTTTTCGGCATTCGTCCGAACATGCGTGTGGCGGAAATCGCGGCGGGCAACGGTTACACGACGGAGCTCCTGGCGCGCGTCGTCGGACCCGAAGGCAAGGTGTACGGCCAGAACAACGCGTTCGTTCTCCAGAAGTTCGCAGAAGGACCCTGGAGCGAGCGGCTCCAAAAGCCCGTGATGCAGAACGTGACGCGGATCGACTCGGAGCTCGATGCTCCGCTCGATGGTGTCGAAGGGCTCGACGCGGTCGTGCTCGTACTTTTTTATCACGACACGGTTTGGATGAAGACGGACCGCGGGGCGATGAACCGCGCGGTTTATGCCGCGCTCAAGCCGGGGGGCATCTATGGGATCGTCGACCACAGTGCTCGACCCGGAGACGGCGTGGCGCAGGCAAAGAACCTGCATCGTATCGAGGAGAGCGTCGTCGTGTCCGAGGTGGAGCAGGCGGGGTTTCAGCTGGTTGGTACGTCGGATTTTCTCCGCAACCCGAGCGATCCGCGGGACTGGAATGCCGCTCCGAGTCAGGCCGGCGAGCGACGCGGCCAGAGCGACCGGTTCGTACTCAAGTTCAGGAAGCCGGACGCAGAGCTGAACGGCGCAGCGGAGCCGCAAGATCAGGTGGAGCCAACCGCAGAAGTCCCGCTCACGCGCTGTCAGGAGCCGCGCTCCGCGGTGTGCACCCGCGAGTACCGCCCTGTCTGTGCCGAGGTCGACACGGGGGTTCGCTGCGTCAAGGCGCCGTGTCCCTCCACGCAGCGAAAGACGTTCCCGAACGCGTGCACTGCGTGCGCCGACGACAAGGTAATCGGGTATCGCCCCGGGGTATGCCCACCTTCGGCCGAGGACCCACCTCACTCGCGGTGAGCGAGCTTCAGCACGAGAACGGGGCAAGGAGTCAGGCGGACGACTCGTTCGGCAACCGAGCCCAGGATGGCCCGCTTGACTCCCTTTCTCCCGTGGGACGCGATGACGACGAGATCGGCTCCTTGCTCCTCGGCGTAGTGAGCGACCTCGCGGCCCGGCTCGCCGACGAGTACGGCGTACGCTGCATTCGGATAGCGTTCGCCCAGGCGTTTCCGGAGTGCCAGGGTTGCGTTCTGTGTGCGTTCCACGTCCGACAGGGCGCCCCAGGCAGTGGCCGGATCGAGGGCGTTCAGGGGGGGCAATACGTGGACGATGTGGAGTGCCTCGTCCGAGGCGGCGAGTTCGCGAGCCGAGTTCAGGACCTCTTCGGTGGTGTCGAAGTCGACTGGGACGATGACGGTTTTTCGCGGCGCAAATGCCATGGATCTAGTTTCCTTCCGATTTCGACCGAGGTGTGTTTTTCAAGAAGGTGCGCGTCACTTTCTTGGCGAGGCGCGGAGAGGCTCACTTCCCCAGCTCGGCCCCGGCTCTCCCACAACTGACTCCAAACGAGTTCTTTGCAAGCATTGGGCCGCCGCGTGGTCGAAGCCAGCCGTCGAGCGCTTCCGGCGATGACCGCGGCATGTGACGCATGGCCTGCTCTCCCGTGGCGCCGAATGCGACGGGACCTCCACGCACAAGCTGCGTCATCAGAGTCAGTTGCGCAGAAATTGCAGGTATTTTACCACTTCGCTCGCGGGGGCTACTTCTCTATCGTCTCGCTTCGGGATGCCTTCCACTCGAAACGGGTCACGCCGGCGGGGCGTCGCCGGTGTGAAGCCAATGAGAGTCCCCCGCACGGTCCTACGGCGATCATCGCCTGCAATGATCGAAGAAAACACCAGCGGCACGTGCAGAAGGGTGGCCTCGCGTAGCCGTTCTTGCCCTCACTCGGAGGGGGGCAAAACGGCGGAGGGAAATCAACGCAAGTGGTTCCCGCTGGAAAGGAAGGTTGGCACGAGTCGTGTATTCGAGAAGGGCATGATTATCGATGAAGTCATGACGAAGAACCCCACCGCTCTGGAGGTTCAGGCCACGGTGGGCGACGCAGTGGAAACGTTCGTCGAACTGGACGTGCGACACGTGCCAGTGCTCGAGGGAGGAGAACTCGTCGGTATCGTCAGCGATCGGGACGTTCGCGCGCTCGTGGGTCAAGCGACCGGCGACGAAGAACGTGCCCTGCTCGCGAGGCCCATCACGTCGATTATGTCGGCGGGAGTGGTTTCTTGCTCTCCGGACGACGACGTAAAGGACGCGGTCGACGCGATGCTCGAAAATCGGCTCGGCAGCGTGCCGGTCGTGCGCGAAGGAACCCGCGAGCTGGTTGGTATCGTGAGCTACGTGGATGTACTCCGTGTCGCGCGCGACCTGCTCTGATCCAATTGTGCAGCCTGTGCTGCCCATCGCTGAGCACGCTCAGCCGAGTCGCGTTACCATCGTTACCATGGAAGGAGGGAGGGACGCGCCAGGGAGGTCCCGGAGCGTCCCTCGAGGCCAACGAGCGATTATGTCGGCGAGCATTCTCGTGAGAACCGCTGCCTGTACCCTCGGCGTCAGCTGCGCGGCTCTCGTCGATGCCTGGCGCGGGAAGCTGAGCGTGAGATCGGGGGATGAGAAGCTCGACCAGTGGTCGGCCCACCTGCTCCACCAGGTGAAGGCGAAGCTTCACGTGCGCGGAAGCGAGCACGTCGACGCGGAGGCGTCGTACGTGGTCATGAGCAACCACCAGTCTCACTACGACATCCCGGTCCTGTTTCAGGCGCTGCCTCTCTCCCTCCGCATGGTGGCTAAGGCCGAGCTGTTCAAGATCCCCGTTTGGTCCGAGGCCATGCGAGTTGCGGGATTCATCGCCATCGATCGTTCACGTGGACGCGAGGCCATGCGGACGCTGCTCGAGGCCGGTGAGCGGTTGAAGCGCGAACACACGAGTCTCTGGATCGCTCCCGAGGGAACGCGCAGCCGAGATGGAACGCTGGGCGACTTCAAGAAGGGGGGCTTTCGCCTCGCTCAGGCAACCGAGTTACCCATCCTTCCCGTGAGCATCCAGGGCACGATGGGGATCCTGCGGGCGGGCACCAGTCGCGTGCACACCGACCAAACGGTCGACGTGACCATCGCCCCGCCGATCGATCCGAGAGCATACGCGGGTCGTCTGTCAGAGCTGATTCGTGACGTTCGGCAGACGATCGCGCGCCCGCTCGCTGGAGGGTGAGGGCGGAGAAGTGGCACTCCGCCCGGCGAGGCTGGCTGGGAGAGACTGCCGCGCGGCGATCCGTGGCCCATCTCAGAGGGCGATGACCACGTCGAGAGCTGCGTGAGCCTCACGGCGGTCTCCGTCGCGCAGGGTGATGTCGACGACGGCCTGTCGCCCGTCGAGCACGGCCACGGAGGTCACCGTTGGGTGGTCGGAAACGTCGATGCGGGCCTTGGCTACGACGCGCCCTCCGGACCCGTCTTCAGCGCACGAAATGACGACGTCTTCCGACTGGTAGATGGCGATGGGTGCGTCATCGACCAAGATTTGGAAGTCAAGCTCGATGGTCGAGTCGGTGCCCGCACCGAGGCCGGTCGTGTGCAGGAGCAGATCGACCTGCATGCCTGCTTGGGAACCGAAGAAGGGCTCGATGGCGTCGCCGGGCTCCAGCTGGACGTACGAGCCGTCCGAATCGACGCCGATCTCCACCTCCGGATCGCCGACGGGCGCACAGGGGCCGGTTTCCGGGATCGTGCCGCCGCTGCCTCCCGTCGCCCCGCCGCCGGTCCCTGTGCCAGCTGTGCCGTTGGGAGATCCAGGCGCCTCGGCGTCACCGCAGGCCAAGATCAAGAAGGCAACGGCAAGAGGAAGAAATCGCATGGCGTTCGACGAAGGTGGGGGACGAAGGAAGAGTTCGAGAGCCGAAAGAGCAACGGCCGTGCCACAGTCGCCGGGTCAGCACGGGTGGCCGCTGGGAGTGGGCGCGGTGGAGTTTCGATTTGCAGTGACGAAAACCTCCAGCCAGCGAGGAAACTCGGCAATCGAGTCGATGACGTGCGGTTCCTCGTCACCCGGAAATCCCCGGCGCGTCTCGGGGCCCGTCCGCACGGCGACGAAGGGAATGCCTGCCGCCCGAGCCGCGATGCGATCTTCGTTGCGGTCGCCTACGTAGACCGCTCCGGGAGAGCCGTCGGGTCGCCAAGCGATCCGTTCCCACACCGGTTCGAAGCAACGAGGATCGGGCTTCGCTGCGGGCCCATGATCGGCAGGATAGATGCCCCCGAACCATTCGGGATCGATGCCCGCCTGAGCGAGCCTTCGTGCTAGGCGCGCGGAGCTTCGCTTGGTGACGATGAACAGCTCGTGACCCCGGGCCCGGAGCTCGTGGAGTGCCTCGATGGATCCGACGAAGGGTTGGTAGACCACGGAGTGGGCCAACTGATCGAAGCGCTCGAGAAAGGGAGTCAGATCGGTGTTCGGCCAGAAGCCGCGCAACGTCTCGTGCCAGGTGGGACCATAGTGACTCAGCTCGTCGACGGAGGGTTCGCGCCATCCGAGCTCGCGCGCGATCCCCTGATGCAAGCTGACGTAGCCGGGAAAGCTCTCGATGAGGGTGTCGTCGAGATCGAAGATCAGGGCTCGGAGCATCGCCGGAGCATACCGTGCGGCTTTCGATGGCGAATCCCCTGGTCCTCAAGAACACTTGCCGGATCCGGGCTTGCCGGCCAACTTCGGGTGGTTTGTGGGCGATGTAGGAGTTTTGGTGCGCACCGACGACTCGAGAGTTCATTCCTGCCGCGTTTTCCGAGCCCACTATTGCGCCCCCGCGTCGGGGGAGGGCAAGCTCGCGCACTCAGCGCCCGACGCGGCGCGACGGAGGTAAGTCACTTTGCAGAACTGGATGCGCCGTGCGGCTGGTCTTCTCACGGTAGGGGCTGCCCTCCTTCTCGGAGGGTGCGGTGGCGGGCTCGAGCTATCGCGAGTCAACTCGGCCGAGGCAAAACCCAACAACGTATGGGTCTTTTTCACGGTGAAGGACGGGGATGAGCCCGTCGCCGGTCTCGAAGCGGAGGACTTCGAGATCTACGAGGACGACCAGCTGGTTTCGACCTTCGAAAGCCAGCAGGTGATCCAAAACCCCAAGATCGCGGCAGTTTCCTACACCCTGCTTCTGCTCGATGTGAGCGGGAGCGTTACGGAGAGCGGTCGGGCCGACGCCCTCGTCGACGCGGCGAAGCTCTTCACCGAGCGGGTTTCGAAGAGTCAGAAAGTCGGCGTCTACGCCTTTGACGGCGCCGAAAAGATTCACTCCGTCGTGCCCTTCTCCGAGGCTCAAGGCACGGTGGAAGGTGGCCTCGAAGGGCTTCGCAAGTACAAGCCGAAGGACCCCTCGACGAACTTGAACGGCGCCATCGTGGAGGGTCTCGAAGTGCTGCGCGCCGGCCTCGAGAAGGACGATCGCCCGCTGAAGTTCGGTACCTTGGTGGTCTTCTCGGACGGTACGGACCGGGCTGCCCGCGTCAGTCGGCAAGAGATGGCCGACGCGATGGGGAAGAAGGAGTACGAAAACTACGAGATCTTCGCGATCGGTGTGGGTGGCGAGATTCAGAAGGACACCCTCGAAGAAATCGGCCGCGATGGTGCGGAGCAGGTCGAAGACCCCGCCAAGGTGCAAGAAGCCTTCGAAAAGGTTGCCAAGCGGATCGACGCGCACATGAAGCGCTTCTATCTGCTGAGCTATTGCACACCGGCCCGCAAGGGAACGCACCAGGTCCGCATCGTCGCCAAGAGAAAAGATCCGGAAGGCAGCGGCGAGCTGGAGTACACCTTCGACGCGGAGGGCTTCGGTCCTCCCCCGGAATGCAACCCACTGCGGGAACCGGCGTTCGACTTGGACGCGCCGCAACCCGCGGAGGAGGAGGAATGAGGCATGGGTGAGGCGAACCGGCCACCGAACCCCTTGGCGAGTCCCGAGCCGTGGAACGCCGTCGCGTCCGGTTATGCGCGTTCGACCAAGGAGTTCTTGGGCGAGTACTCGCGAACGGGCCTTGCTCGTCTGGAGCTCGGCTCCAACATGGTGGCTCTCGACGTCGCGTGCGGTCCGGGCACCACCACGCTGATGCTCGCGAAACGCGTCGCGCGGGTCCACGCGCTCGACTTCTCTTCGGCGATGCTTTCTGAGCTCGAGCGGGGCATCCAAAGCGCGGAGTTGTCGAACGTCGAAGCCCGCCAGGGCGATGGTCAGGCGCTGCCCTACGCTGACGAGAGCTTCGACGTGGCCGTGTCCATGTTCGGGTTGATGTTCTTCCCCGATCGCGCTGCGGGTTTTGGCGAGCTGTTTCGAACGTTGCGTCCCGGTGGTTCGGCTCTCGTGTCGAGTTGGGCGCCGACAACCGACTCGCCAGCCATGCAAATCCTGTTCGGAGCTCTTCGCGCGGCCGACCCGTCACGTCCCGAGCCGAAGTTCGATGTCTCGAGCCTCGAAAATCCTGACGTTTTCGAGGCGGAGATGCGTGCGGCCGGTTTCGTGGACGTGAGCGTCGAGCCGGTAGTGCACGGGATCGACGTCGCCGCGCCAGCGGAGTTCTGGCACGGGATCGTCGAAGGGTGTGCTCCGCTTGCGCTCATGCAGCGGAAGTTGGGGGCGACCGAGTGGAAGCGTAAGGAAAACATGGCGCTCGCCCACCTGGAGCAAACCCTCACCGACCTGCCTACCACGCTGACCTCGACGGCTCATCTCGCCTTCGGAACGAAGCCGGGCTGAGAGCGTCGGAAGCGGGAGCGCTCCTGCGGCGCAGCGTGATCACGGGCAACCCAGCGAGACTCCGGGGGTGCGCTCAGGGTGAGACCACATCTGCGCCGCGCCCTTGGTCGCTTCGGCCCGCAGGCCTCTCGCGCTTGCTGACTGCGGGAACCGCAGCGGCCGCTACAGCGCCGGCAGCACATCCGAACCGGGAGCGGCTTCGTCGCGCCGGCTCGAAGCGGGAGCGAGGAGAGGTAGCCGTTTGCCGACGTCGTTGGATCCCGCGACTACCCTGATGACATCGAGGTTGAGTGGGGTAGGTAGCTTTCGATGACCCGACGGCATGCCAGGCGAAAACGACAGTTCGAACGGCTTCCAGTGCGCGTGCCTGCCTTCATCGAGAAGTGGTCGCGCGCCCGCTTCTACCTGGGGTTCGTGCTCTCCGTCGTGGCCGTTGCCGCCCTGTCGTGGACCCATCCTTGGTTTTCCGTGCTCGGAATTCCCGTCGCGTTTCTTGCCGTCGTCGGCCTGCACGACGTGGTGCAGAAGAAGCACACGATTCTGAGGAACTTCCCCATCATCGGCCACCTTCGCTACGTCGCCGAATCGCTGCGCCCGGAGCTCCGCCAGTACTTCGTCGAGTCCGATTCCGAGGAAAACCCACTCAGTCGCGAGAACCGCGGCATCGTCTATCAGCGCGCCAAGGGGGCGCTCGACACGCAGCCTTTTGGCACCCAACACCAGGTTTACGGCGTCGGCTACGAGTGGGTGGGGCATTCGCTGGCTCCGGTCAAACCTGCCGAGAGCGTCGCGCGCGTCACGATTGGCGCGGGGCGTTGCTCCGCACCGTATGAGGCGTCGCTCCTGAACATTTCCGCGATGAGCTTTGGTGCGCTCTCGGCCCGAGCCGTGTTGGCCATGAACGAGGGGGCTCGCCGTGGAGGTTTCTACCAAAACACGGGCGAGGGGGGGGTGAGCCGGTACCACCTCGAGCCCGGCGGAGACTTGGTTTGGCAAATCGGAACGGGCTACTTCGGTTGTCGGAAAGACGACGGCAGTTTCGATCGGAAGTTGTTCGAGGAAACGGCGGCCGAGCGATCGATCAAGATGATCGAAATCAAGCTCTCCCAGGGCGCCAAGCCTGCCCATGGTGGTGTCTTGCCGGGAGTGAAGGTGTCGGCCGAGATTGCTCAGGCGCGGCGTCTTCCGGTTCATCAGACCGTGATATCCCCTCCGGCGCATTCGGCCTTCGAAGGTCCGCTGGGCCTTCTCGAGTTCGTTGTCGAGCTTCGCAAACGGAGCTCGGGCAAGCCTGTCGGCTTCAAACTGTGCGTGGGCAACCCAGTCGAGTTCATGGCCGTCGTCAAAGCCATGGCGGAGACGGGTCTGCGCCCCGATTTCATCACCGTCGACGGCGCGGAGGGGGGCACGGGGGCAGCTCCTCCGGAATTCACGAACTCAGTCGGGATGCCCCTCGAAGAGGGCCTCGTGTTCGTCGACAACGCGCTGCGCGGCGCCGGGCTGCGGGACGAGCTCCACGTGATCTCCGCTGGGAAGATCATGACCGGTTTTCACATGCTTCGACACTTTGCTTTGGGAGCCGACCTCTGCAACTCGGCGCGCGCGATGATGCTTGCGGTAGGTTGCATCCAGGCACTCAAGTGCAACACCAACCGCTGCCCCACGGGGGTCACGACCCAAGACCCGAGGCTCGTTCGCGGCCTCGTCGTCGGAGAGAAAGCGCCGCGCGTCGCTCGCTACCATCGGGAGACGGTTGACTCATTTCTCGAGCTGCTGGGCGCAGCCGGGCTCGCGGAACCGAAAGCGCTACGCCCGTACCACATTTACCGACGCGTTTCCCCGAACCGCATCCAGCACCTCGGGCAGGTCTTTCACCGACTCCAGCCCGGGTCCCTTCTGGAAGGAACGGCTCCCGAGCCGTATCAAAAGCTCTGGGGCGAGGCCCGGACGGACGTGTTCTCTCCCGAGGGGGGATCCGCGTCGTGGCGGTAGTAGCTCGCTGCGGGGGACGTTGACTCGGTCGAGCTGACGCGCGTTTCGCGCCTCGCTGCGAGACGACCCGGTGAAGCTTCGTGGGCTGTGCGCGTGGAATGCCGTCGTGCTCACGTTGCTCAGGTGATCCGGTTTTGGGTGAGTGAACGACTGCGACCGACCGTTCGGCGTGAGCATGAAACCGTGCCTGCGAGCGTTGCCCCTGGGCTGGTCTTTGTTAGCGATCCTCTGTCTCCCTTCCGCAGCGTGTGAGTCGGACTCTACCGGTGGTCCCGGCGCCAACGCGGGCAGCGGCGGAGCCATCCAAGGCGGAGCCGGAGGGGAGGCACCTCTCGCCGCGGGGGGGATCCCGGGAACGGTTCTCGGGGACGGGGTGGATTTCCAGCAGTGTGCTGCCGGCCAAGCGATCGCGCAGCCGACGCCAGCGAACCTACTGTTCGTGATCGATCGCAGTGGAAGCATGAATTGTAATCCACCGGACGGCGATCCCGAGCTGACCCAACTCTGTGCGACGTCTCCGGTGAAGTGGGATCCGAATCGCCCATCCAAATGGGAGGTGGTCGAAGAAGCCCTTGGAGGGGTGCTCGAAGTCCTGGCGGAGCGTGAAAACCTCAGCGTGGGCTTGAGCGTCTTTCCGAAGCCCAGCGTTGATCTCGGTTGCCAGGTCGACGCTGGTCCGGACGTCCCCCTCGCGCCGCTGGACGAGAGCCAGGCACGACTCCTCTCGGAGTTCGTCGCAGGTGTGGTTCCCCACGGTGACACGCCTCTCGTTGGGGCAACTATCCTCAGTTACCAGTTTCTCGCCAACGAGCTTCGCGCCGGGCGCATCTATGGCAACAGCTTCGTCGTGCTTTTGACGGACGGTTCCGACACCTGCGCGACGGAAGCTCAACTGCAGACGCTCGTGGGTCGAGACGTTGCGAACGCGACGCGGTTCGATATCCGCACCTTCGTGATTGGAGCTCCTGGGAGCGAGGGCGGCAGGTCGCTTCTCTCCAAGATCGCTTCCGAGGGCCTCACTGCGTCGAGCGGCTCTTGTGTGTCCGGTGGTGACCGCGCCGACGTCGGCGACTGTCACTTCGACATGACGACCGCCTCAGACTTCTCGAAGGATCTGAGCTCGGCACTTGCGGCGATTACGTCGGACCGCGCTCTCTCGTGCGTGTTCGACGTTCCGACGAGCTCGGACGGGAGGGGCGTCGACCTCACCCAGGTCAACGTGACTTTCGCTTCGTCGAAAGGGGAGGCTCTGGGCGTCCTCCAGGATCGCTCCGCGCCGTGCGAAGACGGGGCCCAGGGGTGGCAGTACACCAGCGACCTCTCGAGCATCGTCTTGTGCGGAGCGATCTGCGACGCGGTCCGAGCGGATCCGGAGTCGGAGATTCGTGTGGTCCTCGGGTGTCCGACTGCCGTGGTGCGTTGAGATCACGCTCGAAGGGGAGTGGATTCATGAAATACGGGCGATTTGCTGCGATTTGCACGATCACGGGCTGCCTCGCCCCCGGGTGCGGAGGGGACGATAGGCGCCCCTTGGAGAAACCCGGCGGGGGACCCGATACGGGAGGCACTGCACCCATCACCGTACCGAATTCGGGCAAGACCGGCGTGAAGGCGATCGGGATGGGGGGTGTGCCTGGGTCTTCCAAGAACTACCCGGAGGTCACCTTCAAATACGAGCCCGAAGGCGATGGGAAAAGCGCGTGCGGCAGCACGCGAGGCGCGCCGAAATCCGTGCTCCGACCCATGGACATCGTGTTCATCATCGACAACTCGGGCTCGATGGACGCGGAGATTCAGGAGGTCGAGCAGAACGTCTACCGCAACTTCGCCAACATCATCGAGTCGAGCGGTATCGACTATCGGGTCATTCTTCTTTCCCGCTATGGAAGTTCCACGGGGCCAGCGGTCGGCGAAAGCGACTTTCAGGTGTGCATTCCGCCACCCCTCGGCGCGACCGCGTGCGAAGATCCGAGCTCCGAGCGGCTTCGGAACAACACCCGGGGCACTCCTGGGCACAGCATCTCCGGCGAGTTCTTTCACTACAGCGCAGACATCGAAAGCAAGGATGCGCTGTGCGTCCTCCTCGCCACCTATGACCAGCCCGACGAATGGGACGGAGGTCCCAATCGGAGCGGATGGGCTCCGTTGGCACCCCGTGGCTGGGGTGCCTGGCTCAGGCAGAACGCGTTCAAGACCTTCGTCGTCGTCACGGACGACGACGTCAGCTGCAGCGACTGGGGTTACAACTTCCAGGATCGAAATGGCGTCGACGGCGGGATGAAGGCGGCTGAGGACTTCGATCGCGCGCTTCTGGCGCTCGATCCCGCGCAGTTCGGCAGCGCAGCCGATCGAAAGTACGTCTGGCACAGCATCATCGGGATGGCGGAAAACCAGCAGCTGCCGGGCCCGTGGCACCCAATTCCCGGAACGATCCAAACGGCGACGTGTCGGCCCGGCTCCTCGGGTCCGGGAACGGGCTATCAAGCGCTCAGCATTGCAACGCAGGGCCTGCGCTATCCCATCTGTCCGGACAGCGCGGGGCAGACGAACTTCGACCCGGTTTTTCGGGCCGTGGCCCGCGGTGTGGTCGAACTCGCTGCAGTGCCCTGCGAGTACGAGTTTCCCGAGGTCGAAGGCGTCATCAATCCCCAGGCGATCGAGGTGCACTACCGGCCGGGAGATGGCGGACCTGCGCAGAATCTGACGAGAGTGAGTGACGCGGGCGCGTGCTCGGGACAGGCGTACTACTTCGACGACGAGAACAGCCCGAGTCGGATCTTCCTGTGTCCGTCCGCCTGCTCCGCAGTTCAGGCGGATGGCAACGCCGAGCTGATCCTGGACTTCGGCTGCCTGGGTTCCTGACGTGCGCGGCGTGCGAGGGACGCTTCGTCCCTCGCATGCTCGCGTGGTGTTCTCAGGATCGGCGACGATTGCGGCGGGCTAAGGAGAGCCCGGCCAAAACGATGGGCGCCCAGGCGCTCCAAGGAGATGTACTCACCGCGCCGAGAGAACAAGCGCAGCCCCCAGAGCTTTCGGTGGGGTTACCGACCGTGGGCGGGTCTTCACCGGAGGTGGTCGTCCCAGGGCCGGTGCCGATCGCCGTGGTGCGGATGGTGCCCGTGTTGTCCTTGAGAACGTTCGGCGGGCCGCTCGTGAAGTACTCGAGGACTCGAGCGTTCACGGGGAACGCCTCGCCTGCGTCGGCGAGGGAGAAAGGCCATGTCGTTCCTTCGCCCCGGATTGTGAGTTGGTCGTCATAGGCGACCTCCCACGTGTTGTCTTCGCAGTTGACGGTGCGGTCGAGCACGTGAACGTTGGAGTAGTCTTGCAGATCGGGATTGAAGTCGAACTCCGGATCGAGCGTCATTTCGTCGGCTGACAGGGTCGTGTAGAGCCGCGTCATGTAGGGGTGTGAGCGGAAGAGTTCTGCGGTGCTTTCGAGAGGGGCGATCACGTGCTCTTCCAGCGCGGCTTTGAACTCGTTCGGATCCGTGTCGAGCACTGGGTCGTTGGGGTCGAGACCGGGACCGGCGCCCCCCGCTCCTCCGGTGCCTGCGCCTGGAAGCCCCGGATAGCCCGCCGCCGCGTACTCGTCGAAGGAGTCGTAGCCCGCGAAGTAGCACTCAGCGCATTCGACGAAGGCTTCCACCGTGACGCCGTCGCGCAAGACGACAGTACTTCGGACTGCGTCGACGTATCCGCCGTACGAACCGAACCAGTTCGTGGCGTTGACGAGGAGGTCCTGGACGTCCGAAGGCTCCTGGAGGTTCGCCCACAGGTACTCCTCGCCCTGGTTGTAGAGGCGGTCTGCGAAATCGGCAGACGCACCGGCGAACTCCGTGACAAAACCCTGCCCGCCGGCCTCGTTCGCGGCCGCGATCACCACGTCGTTGTACGTCGGATTGGGATTGAACCAGTCGATGAGCAGGTCGTTCAGTTCGAGGCCCTTGTAGTTGATGGGTACGGCTCGATGGTCACCGAGGACCCAGACCATCACTCCCATGTCCTCGTTCGCTGCGACTGCGGTGGGGCGAATCGGAATGGCTGGTCGAGCGGAGTCGTAGGTGAGACTGACCGGGCGGATCGAGCCGGAAGTGGCGCCCTTGGTCAGCTTGAACGCCACGAGGTTCAGGCCGTTTTCAAGGTAGGGACGCAACACGTCGGGGCCGATGCCGCTGATGTCGTAGCCATTTTCGCCCAACCACTCCACGGCGACGTCCGCGGGATCGTCATCCGCGGGGCGCACCGAGATCGTCTCGTAGTCGAACGCGCCGACGGTGCCGCTGTCGAGCACGACGACAGAAGGGCCTGCCTCCTCGTCGACGCTGGAAGTCCCCCCCGTTGCCGTAGCGAAGCCTCCGGCGCCAGCCGCTACGGGGCACGAACCGGTGAAGGTGTCGTTGAAGCGATAGAGCGGGTTCGTTGCCTGCTGAAGGCGCGCAAAAGCCTCGTCGGAGGAAATGCCGACCTCGGGAGTCCCCGGCACGGGCAACACCCACGCGAACTTCTCCGCGTCTCCCTGGTACATGATCTGGACGACGGTGGTCACCGTGCCGTCGTCGTTCTTTGCAAAGATGATGCGCTCTGCGGCTTGATTGACCGGATTGGCGGAAGAGCAAAAGAATCCACCGCAAGCCCGAGCCTCCGGCGACGCCACCAGGGTCGAAAGTGCTGCCCCCAAGGCGAGTGCGCTCGTCCCCATTCGTTTTCCAACCATCGACTCGACTCCTTTTCGCTCGAACTGCTTTGTTTCCGCTCTGACTGCGGTGTCGTGAGCCCCCCGTCAGGGGCCGCGAGTTGGCACACCCTGGCCCAACATCCTGAGCCCATGGGGTCCGGAGGAGGTCAGAGCAGGAGGCGTGCCAGTTACGCCGCCTTCGCTCGTCGGGTGCAGGGGGCCGCCCCGTCATGCGGCCCTTCGAACGCCGCGAGCCCGCCACGGTGGCCGGGCGCGGGGTTCAGCCGTCGGTCGGCGATGCGTCGTCGAGCGGTGCGTCGACCCGAATCGCGTCGATCAGCCAGTCGCCGTCGACTTTCGTTAGGCTGAAGGTGACGGGGCGCCGTGCGCTGCGAGGGACCCCCCGCCGCTGTTGCTCCACGACCGCGATGGCGCGCACCGTCGCTTGCTCGCCTCCGACTTCCGCCACGACTTCGTCGAGACCGACCTCAAGTGAGCCAAACCCCGCCTGAACGCGCGCGGTCGCCAGAGCCAGCTTGTTGCGCTCCGACGGCATGTTCCCCACTTCCGGGACGGTGATGGTAATCCGCGGGGTGAGCAGCTCTTTGAACTCACCGTTCAGATGCGCGGCGCGAAACGTCGGATTCCCCACCGGTTCGGAGAAGCTCACCGTCGCTGCGAGGCGCTCGACTTGCGCCCTTGCGAGCTCCTCGTCGGAAATCCTGCCAAGCAGCACGTAGCCCATGAGCGGAACTCCCACGACGACGGGGAGCCAGGTGATCACGGTTCGTCGTTCCAAGCGGTGCACCGTACCACGGGCCGGGGCCTTCCGCTTGCCATGAGCGGTTCGGGAGAGGAAAGTCGCGGGTGAGCCGAACGTTGGGCGGGAGAGGACTTTCGATGGAGGATCGGGGATGGTCGAGTCGAACCTACGTTCCGCGGGAGGAAGAGGAACTCTTGCTGCGGGAGGAGCGAGACTTCGTGGCACCAGGGCGACAGCCACACGAACTCTGCGGGCTGGCAATCTCTGGGGGCGGAATTCGGTCGGCAGCATTTGCCATGGGGCTTCTCCAGGCACTGGTGAAGGGGGAGAGACTCGAGCACATCGACTATCTGTCGACGGTTTCCGGTGGCGGCTACACGGGGACCTCTCTCACGTGGTTTCTCAGCCGCGGTTTACCCGACGGAAGCCCTGCGGGAACGACGGAAGACGATTTTCCATTCGGAGCGCGTGTCACAGCCCCCGGCGATGAACGGGCTCGTGGGCGAAACGCCATCCTGGATTACGTGCGCCAACACGCGAACTATCTGACTCCGACTCCGAGTCTCAACGTGCAGTCGTTGGTGGCGGTCGTGCTGCGGTCGGCCTTCGTATCCGTCTTCGTGCACTTCAGCCTGCTCACTGCGGTGATGGGCGCCTTGCTCTGGATGGGGGCGTTCGACCCCGTGCCCCGTTCGGCGCTCGGAAATTGGGGGCTCCTGGTCAAATACCTGTCGACGCCCCCGCTCCTCATGGGAGGTCTGCTCGTCCTCGCGCTTGCCTGGGCGAGCCTCTCTTATTCGGTGGCGATGCGCGTGTGGAAGGGGGCCAGCGCTTACGTCACGCGGACCTCGATCCAAGCTGGGATCGGACTGATGACCAGCGGGGCTTTCGTGTTGATGGTCCTCGGTGTCCTGCCGGTCGTCTACGTCTTCATCGAGTCGCGTGTGGGCTCATCCTGGGCCGCGGGATCGGCTTCCACCATGGTGGGCGTGGTTCTCGGCGTCATCGAGGGTCGCAAACAAGTACAGGATCAAAGTTCGCCGGGGCTCGTCGCCAAGCTGCGTCCCATCGTCGGTGTCGCTCTGGTCCTCTACGGTCTCCTGCTCGCAGCCTTTGCGGCGTCAGACTGGCTGCTCAACGGTCTCGGCAACCCGTGGCCGGCCTTCCTCTTGGGTGTGGTGGGCCTCGTCTTCGGGTGGGCGAGCAACGTCAACTACCTCGGGGCGCACCGGATGTACCGCGACCGACTGATGGAGCTGTTTACGCCGGATCCTGCCACCGTCGTGGCGCAGCGCTGGGACTACGCGCGCCTGGCCGATCCGACCCGCCTTTCGGATCTGTGTGGCGTTCCGGAGAAGGTGTGCCGGAGGCCCTACCATCTGATCAACGCCAACGTGGTGTTGGTCGGTTCCCGGGCTTGTGCCCTGCGGGCCCGAGGTGGGGACAGCTTTCTTCTCTCTCCCCTCTACTCGGGCAGCGCGGCCACGGGATGGAGACGCACCTCGACCTGGGCGCATGCTGGCTGGCGGGGCATGACGTTGCCAACGGCGATGGCGATTTCCGGCGCGGCGGTGAATCCAAATACGGGGGTCGCGGGTCGCGGGGTGACCCGCAACCGCATGGTGTCGATGCTGCTTTCTTTGCTCAATCTTCGCCTCGGCTACTGGGCCCCGAACCCCGCCTTCGACCGCGCGCGGACACCGAATTTCATCTCGCCGGGATTACGTTCGGGCATGCTGGGACTCGGGCTGAGTGAGCACGCCGACTTGGTCGAGCTCTCGGATGGCGGGCACTTCGAGAATTTGGGGGTCTACGAGCTGTTGCGGCGCAAGGCGGGGTTCATCATCGTGAGCGATGGAGCCGCCGACCCGAAGTACGAATTTGGCGATCTCGCCAATTTGGTCGAGCGAGCTCGCGTCGACTTTGGGGCGAAAATCGAGTTCGATCCAGAGTATCCGCTGTCCGATCTGATTCCGGGCTCGGGCCCGGCGCAACCAGACGCTCTCGACGCGAAGTACCGTCTCGCCAAGAGAGCCTTTGCTTTGGGCACCATCCACTATCGCTACGGGCATTCGGAGATGCCTCGAGGCAAGATCGTCTACATAAAGACCACGATGATCCCCGCCCTGCCGGCGGACGTGACCAGCTACAAGGCAACCCATCCCGAGTTTCCGGACGAAAGCACGAGCGATCAGTTTTTCGACGAAGCGCAATTCGAAGCCTATCGTGAACTGGGCTATCGCGCGGGATGCCAGTGGCTCGAGCACGAGGAGGATTTCGTTTCCGACGAGACGCAGGCGCCGGAGAGCTCGGGCAAGCGTGGCCGGACGGCGGCAGAAGAAGTCGAGGCGGGCTGACGGTCAGAGCCCTTCGAGGCCGGTATCGGCTTGGACGGAGGGTGCCGAATCCAGGCCCAGGTCGTCCGGGAGGCTCCTCGAGTCCGTGCGCCCCTGTTCGGTGAAATTGTCTCCCGCCACGTCGAACTCGATGCGCGTGTCGTCCACGTCGGGGTTCAGTTCGATGTTGACGCCGTCCCGGAGATGATCGCCGAGCAACTCGTCGCCCGTCATGATTCGCTCGGGTGCGTCCCGCTGGGGCCGCGCTTCGTCGGGAGTGTATTCGAGCTCGACCCCGAGTTCCGTGCGAGTGAAGCTGGAGTCCACCGTCTCCCGGCTCGCGGCGGAGCGGGCTTCTTCCTTACGTGGCCGTTCGAGTTCGGCGGCTCGGCTCGAAGCGCTCCCGCCCGATCGCGAACCGGGTAGCGCCTGAGCCAAGAGACGACCGTGGTCTCGCAGCGCCGTCGCGGCCAGGCGGCAATCTTTCGCCGTGCACCCAACGTCGGGGTGCTCCGATCTTCCGGCTGCGGTGCCGCACGCAAGGCACCCTATTGCGATGCCCGCGCCCACCCAACCTCTGGTGAACCAAGCCGCCATATCCGCTCGAAATGTACCCCGCGTTGGATCCAGGCGCAGGGATAGGGGCACCCAGCATCCCGGGCGGGTCCAGAACCCGGTGATGAGACACTGATGAGTCATCCACCTTGGGTCATCGAGGGTACGGCTCGTGTCTCGAGGCGTTCGAGCCTAGCGAGTCTCGGGTCGTCATCCGAAGTGTTGATGTGCGGAATGTGAGCGGGGGTGCGGGCGGCGGTTACGCGGTGGGCATTTTACCGCTCTTGCCGCGGTCGAAGACTGCGTGATAACCGAGTCAACATGACGAAACTCCGCCGCGCTGTGGCTGGTTTCCTTGCTTCCACCGCCGTGCTGTCGGTCTCAGTAGGGGCGTCTGCCGAGCCGGTCGGGCAGGGGACGTTGACGTTGGGAGCGGAGCGGTTGGCAGCGCTCAGCTTCACGGACTATCCCGATGCTCCCGAGCTCGGGAATCAGCCGACGGTCTTCCAGCTTTCGGTTTTGGCGTCGCCCTTCCCCGTCTCCATCTACCAGGTCCCGCGAATCAGCGTGGACTACTTTCCCGTCGATGGTTTCTCGTTCGGTGGCTCGGCATACATGACTCTCGTCGACTCGCCCGACACCGAGTCTTTGACCATTTTCGCGGCGGTTCCCCGCGTCGGCTACGGATTCTACTTCTCTGAGGTTTTCGGCGTTTGGGCGCGAGCGGGGGTGAGCTATTTCTCCTCCCTGAGCGGCGGTGAGACGAGCGATTTTTGGGCGATGAGCTTCGAGGCGCCCGTTTTTGCTCACCTCACGGACCATTTCGCCGTGACCCTCGGGCCCTCGGCCGACATCGGAATCACCGAGTTCGCGCCCAGCACCTATGCCTTGAATGCTGGTGGGATGGTTCACTTCTGAGACGCCTTTCGCGAGGGGATAGCAGGGTGCTGAAAAAGCACCCTGCCCATGAGCAACACCGGTGCCCGCGCACACCGGCGCGACCGGGGAGGTTCGCACACCCCTCACTTTCGTGGGGTTTGCGAACCGGACACGTTGGTCAAAAAGGCGCGGATCAGCACCGCAGGCTGCTGAAAAGACTTTTTCAGCAGCCTGACAAGCGGCGTTTCGAAGGCGTCTCGGATCGAGCCATCAAATCCGCGAAGCGTCTCTAAGGTCACATCGGCCTCGTGCCGTCCACCGTGGTTGGGTGGTCGCACTTGGGACCCCAGGATCGCTGCAGGCCGTGAGGGAAGGCGCGTGACCGACCGAGACGACGCATTCAGGTGGGTAGGATTGCGGTGGGCGCTTTCGCTGTGCGCTGTGGCGTGGGTGTCGCCGGCATACGCCGAACAAGGTGGTCCGATCGAAACGACGGCGCAACCCGAACGAGCGGTGCCCGGGGAATCGGCCGCCGCCAAGTTCGCTCTCGCGCGTGAGCACTTTCAACTGGACGAATATGGGGCTGCGCTGCCGCTGTTCTTGGAGGCGTACGAAGAAACGGCGAGTCCGAACGCAGCCCTCTACGTCGCGCGATGCAATCTTCGCGCGGGAAGTCTCGCCGAAGCCTACGATTGGTACGACCGCACCATCGTCGAGGCCTCCTCCCGTGCGGACGAAGAGCCCCGGTATGCTGAAACCCGCGATGCGGCGCGCGCGGAGCTCGATGTGCTCGCGAATCGCGTGGCCCGCGTGGTGGTGCTCGTGTCCAGCGAAGCGCCTCCTCGCGCGCTCAGCGTGAACGGACGGTCGATCGATACGGAACGAGTGGGACTTCCCATCCCGGTCGAACCGGGGGACGCGGTCGTGCGCGTCGAGTTCGACGACTGCGACCCCGTCGAGCAGACGGTCCCGCTGCGGGCTGGACAGAACCGCACGGTGGTCCTCTCTCCACCGCCCAAGGAAGTTCCGAAGCCCGTAGTTCGCGAGACCCAGCCGAGGCGCTCCGCTCCGAGGGTCAAGAGCGATGATTCGGTGAAGGGTACCTTGCGGGTCGCGGGCTACGTTTCGGTGAGCATCGGCGGCGCGGCCTTGGGCACGGCGCTGATCACCGGGATCCTGACCAAGAGCCGTCACGATTCGCTCGAACGTAACTGCGGGGGCTCGTCTTGCGATCCTATTTTCCAAGCGGATGTCGACTCGGGACGGACTCTGCAAACGCTCACCAACGTGAGCCTTGGCGTCGGGATCGTGGGCATCGTCGGCGGGGGAACTCTGATTGCCCTAGGCTGGCCTTCCTCCGATGACCAGAGCGACGGTGCCCCAGGCGGGGATGGCGCCCAAGGACCCTTGGTGAGTGGAGCACGCTCGGATGGCTCCGACGTGGCAGGCTCGCGGGACCAAGCTTCCAAAGCGCAGCTGGGGATGAGCTTGCTTCCCGGCGGCGGGGTGGTCCAATTCCTCGGCACCTTTTGAGGATGCGCGGGAGGACATACGGCGCTGGCGAAAGCCCCTTGCTCTTTCGAGAAGGCTCCCATAACTTGGTAGCAAGATGAGTGTCTCGCGCTTCGGTTTCTGGTTTGCCTACTGGCCCGCTTTCGAGCGGAACCAGAGGGCGGCCTGTTGCCGCACATAGCTCGAGCACTTCATCGATACCGAGCAACCTCTGGTCCCGCAGACCGGAGGTTTCTTCGTTTTTGTGCGCTTTTTCGCGGAACACACCATGGACGACCCAAACACCGTCACTCCCCTCCCGAGCCCGATGGAGCTGCGGCACGCTCTGCCCCTGACCGCGCGCGGCAGGCAGACCGTCGAGCGTGCTCGCGGTCTGTTGCAGCGCAGGCTCGCGCACGGAGAAGGGCCCCGAGTTGCCATCGTCGGACCGTGTTCGATCCACGATCCGGATTCGGCGCTTACCTATGCGGACAGACTACTCGAGATCCAGCGCGAGCTCGGCGAGCGGGTCGTTTGTGTGATGCGTGCCTATTTCGAGAAGCCGCGGACTCGAATTGGGTGGAAGGGGTATCTGTACGACCCCGATTTGGACGGCAGTGACGATCTTGCCCGGGGGCTTCGCCTGTCGCGTGAGCTTCTCGTCAAGTTGGCGGAGCGGGGCATGCCAACCGCCACCGAGCTTCTGGAGCCTCTCGTTGCACCGTACCTCGATGACACTCTCTCCTGGGTGGCAATCGGGGCGCGTACGACGGAGAGTCAGGTGCATCGACAGTTGGCGGCTTGCCTCGACGTTCCCGTGGGTTTCAAGAACGGCACAGATGGATCGGTCGACGTGGCAGTGTCTGCCACTGTGGCAGCGAGCGCCCCCCATCGCCGGATGGGAATCGACTCCGGGGGGCGGATCAGTCTGATACGTGGTCGGGGCAACCCCGCTCCTCACGTCGTTCTTCGCGGCGGACGCAAGGGACCGAACTACGAAGCGATCCACGTCTGCGAGGCTGCTCTCGCGATGGAGTCGGCTGGACTGAGGCCGGCTCTTATCGTGGATTGCAGCCACGGCAACAGCAACAAAGACCCGGCTCGACAGCCCTCTGTCGCGCGCGAGGTAATCCGGCAGATGAAGAGCGGGAACCAGGGACTCGCTGGCATCATGCTCGAAAGCCACCTCGTCGCGGGACGGCAAGAGCCGGCGGCGCGCCCGCTTACCTACGGGCAGAGTGTCACTGACGCTTGTGTGGACTTCGCCGCCACGGCCGAGGTTCTGCACGAGCTCGGTGCGGTGATCGATCCGGAACCACGGTCGGCGGACGTTGCGCGTTCGCTGCTTGCCGGAGACACCATCCGGAGGGAGGGTCAGCGCGCGTCCGTGACTTCAAGCGAAGCGAGGTAGGCAAGCCACCCGTCAAAGTGCGAGATGTCCTCGGCGGTCTCGATGGCGTACGGTTCGCAGAGAAATCCGAGAGCCACGTGGTTTCCTTCGAGACTGACGGTTCCGATACTGAGGGGGGACGGCACTTGGATCATGAATTCGCCGAACCGGGCGAGAGGCATGCGCCAAACCTCGACGTGAAAAGGGCGCCCCCGGGGGGCGTCCACACGGATCATCCCGGGCTTCCGCACGGCTCCGGACAGGGCGTAGAGGGCATACAGTGGTGCGGTCCTCGTCGACCGCTCGAAGGTCGCCCCGAGATCGGTCAGCTGATGGTTCAGCGGTTGGCCGCGCAAGTGGGCTCCCACGACGACCAGCTCGACGGTGCGTTCGGTTCTCATGGGTGAGGCACGATAGCAGGGCTAGAGCGACCAACGGCTTTTCGTTCGTCGCGACCAAACAAGCAGCCAGAGCGTCGATTCGTGCAGAGCTGTTTCTTCCTTGCTCGGCGGGGAGCCGTAGTCGGGAGCGAGCGGTCTGGATGGAAAGGGGGGTCTTTGCCCGCGGTACGAGCCGGCCGAACAGCGTCCGGAGATTTTTCGAATTTCGGTGGGGACGGAGCTCCCGAGTTCGTGGTAGAGGGGCGGCCCCATGTCTCGAATCGAAGAGGTCGTCGCCGAAGTGAACGCCGCCCGCGAGGCGGCGATCGCGAAGTTTGCCGCAGAGGTGAACATGCCGGTGGCTGACTTTTCGAGGCATTTTCGGGTTGTGGCCGAGCTGACCACGGGCCAGGAGCCCCAAGTGACGTTTCGGGTCGAGCCCCACGAGTAGGCCCGGGGTTGCTCGAGCGGCCCGAAAGAGCCATCGCGGCCCGAGGGGCCTGGTGCGGGCTTGTTTTCTACGATCACCGCAGGCGATGATCGCAATGGACTACCGGAATCACCTTCCGAGGATGAACATGGCGAGAATTCTCATCGTGGAGGACAACGAGTTGAACGCTGACATGTTGTCCCGGCAACTCGAGCGAAGAGGGCACGAGGTCACCGTCGCGGCCGACGGCCGGAGCGGGGTCGACGCAGCACGCCGAGACCTTCCGGATCTCATCCTGATGGACATGAGTTTACCGGTGATGGACGGGCGGACGGCGACGCGTGCGTTGAAGGCTGACCCGCGCACTGGAAAAATTCCCGTCATCGCGCTCACCTCGCACGCGGTTGCTGGAGATCGAGAGCAGGCGCTCGAGGCTGGATGTGACGACTACGACACCAAGCCGGTCGAGTGGCAGCGGCTTTTGGCGAAGATCCATCAACTCATGTGACGAGGGCGCCAGGCGTTCATTGCCCTAGACGGGCTTGCTCGTCGATGGCTCTGCGGAAGCGCTCGGGATCGTCGAACAGATGCTCGATTGCGGCATAGGAAAGCTCCCCGAGGCGGCTCGGCTGCCTGCCCAGAGCGCACTGAATGTAGACCGCTTCGGTCATGAAGGGGGCGAGATCGAGTTCCTTCTTCTTCTCCCATTCTTCATCCGTGACGTCGGTTTGCTCGACCGAGCTTTCGAAGTCGATGGGGATGAGCTCGAGCGGCGACGGGCAAACGATGAAGTTGTGGAGCTCGGCGTCGCCGTGACAGAGACCGCCGGCATGAAGGCGTTCCAGCTGGCAAAAGGCTTCCTCCGCGAGCTTCCAGAGTCCGGCTGCCGACTCCAACGGCAGTTTTTGGGCGCGCCAAATGTTGCCGTCGACCGGAGAGATCCCGAACGGTGACAGGCGCGAGTACGGCGTGCCGGGAACCAGGCACGTGCGGAACGTCGTCGACGTGTATCCGATGGGAGGAGCCAGATTCAAGAGTTCGCAGGCGCGAACGTGTCGCGCCATTTCGTTCTCGGGGTTCGCGTGCATGCGGCTCGGGAAGTAGGTCTTCCGAAAATGCAGCGGATACTCGGCCGCTAGGGGAAAGTGCTCGCGAGTTTCGGCACTCGCGATCACGAGCTCTGCGGACATGAGTGGAAGGTTGCCGACGGTTCGTTGCTGGATCGTCCGAACAACGAAGTCCTGGCGCGGAGGAGTTTGGATGAGGGTCAGGTACTCCTCGGCGAGGAGGACAGAATGACGCGGTGATACCGGGATGATCTCGACGTCGGCCATCGCACGAAATGATGCGCGAGAGCGTTGCCGAATGACACCCCACTTGGGCCACGAGGGGGCCTCGCGAAAAGTTGGGAGGATCAGTGCGCTAGAGCTGGAACTTCCAAGCAAGGGAACCTGATCATTTGGGTGGTCGCGGCGTCGAGTGTATCTTGTCAGAGTGACCAGTGGACCCAGCGACCCGAGACAGGCTCGCCTTGCGCGTCGCAAGCTCCTGAAACAGCTCGTTTACGTCGCTCCGGCCATCGCCTCTAGCCTGGCCTCGGACGCTGCGGCGCAACAGGCGCAGAAGCCCACGTGTGGGCCAGGTTCGTGCAAGCCAGCGAACTGTTCGCCCCCCGCTTGTCCGCCGCATCGGGGGTGAGCGCTACCCGCGAAGGATGCCGGCGACCGCGGCTGCTGCCTGGGCGGGATCCGTCCAGGCCAGCCGGTAGCTGCGACCGAGCGCCGTGGTCGCCATCCGGTTCGGGTTGGTCGGGGCAACGAGGGTGGCCTCGCGGAGCGCTTCGAGGCGCTTGAGCCCTTTCAAATCACGGAGCCCGGCGGCTGAAGCCGAACGCTCGAGGCGGACGACGACCGCCGATTTTGGCCGAAACGGCACGGTCCGGTACGTCGGAAACTCTCCGAGCCAGAGGGGGACGAAGCCGAGGGCGCCTGTCGAAGTACGGAGCGGGTAGGCCTCGATATCGCAGTCCGCCAGATAGCTGGGCAGAGCCTCCTTGGTGGTTGCGTCGAACTGGACGGTTCGTGCCGCTCCACTGGCACTGCCGACACCCAAAAACAAAAGGTCGTCGCTCAAGTATCCCGCGCCCAATCGCAGGAGCTCACGGCAGAGGGAGCTCTTGCCCGCGTTCGAGGGGCCGAGGAGCAAGACCAAAGTCTCGTCGAGTACGACTCCTGCCGCATGCAACACCCAGTGGCCCGAGTGTCCCTCGACGCTACGGCGCAGAAGGCCCACCTCCAGCGTCGGGACGACATCTACTTCGCGATCCGGCGAGGCTGCCCAGGCGCCGTTGCACCAAATCCGCAAGTCGCCGCTCACTCGATAGGCGAGATCCACGGTGCTGTCGTCGGGGCGCGCGTCGACCCAATCGGAAACCACTGCAGGCCGCCAAGCCTTTTCGAAAATCGATTCGGTGGAAGCAATCTCGGACTCAATCGCGACGCGGAGCGTCCCGACGAGGAGCCGCAGTGTCACGCCGGGGCGTCCTCGCCGCCTTCGTCCTCGCCGCCTTCGTCCTCGCCCGGGAGGCGGAAGGCGATTGCGCCGCGCCCTTCCATCTCTGCCAGAAAGGCTTCGACATCCTGTTCGATCCGCCCAATCTCGGGCGCGTCCGTCGCCTCGGTGGCAATGAACTCGGCGATTGAATGCGCACTCCGTTCACCGTCGACGAGGTACCAAACTGCTGCCCCGGTCTGGTTCAGGACGACGAGTTCCGCGCGAGTTTCGTCGTAGATCACGGTCTCGCCGGTGTCGTCGAGCTCGTAGACGACGTTCCACTTCTTGTACGGGATTCTTGTCGCGGTCATGGTCGTGGCGGGTTCGGCTGGCAACGTTCTAAGAGTTGGTCGCGGATGCTGCAGTCGTGGCAGGCGAGGCGCTCGCGGGCCAGAGCGAGCTTGAGCTGGGCATCGGACCGGCGAGCGATGGGCTGTGAGAGGATCTCGCCGAGCGCACGCTCCTGAATCCAGCCCAAGCGGTGGGACCGCATGAAAATGCATGGCACCACCGCACCATCGTAGGTCACGCAAAGCTTGCCCCGAGCTCGACCGTCGCCGGCGTCGGCCTTGCTTCGGCCGTGAGCCGGTTGGAGATTCTCTTCGGTGCTCGACTTGCGAAGGAGTGGGTGTTCGAGGGCGTTCGAGAAGTGGCCGCGGCCCACCTGGCGTTCCTGATCGCCCCCGATGCGCTGGACGCCCATGCGTTCGAGTAGCGCCTGAGCTCCGTCGAAGTCGTTCGCGTTTGCGTCCATGACGATGACGTTCACCCGAACCTGGGATCCCGAGTCGAGCGCGCGCTCGATGGCTCGCAAAGTGCGAACCTGGCTCCCCGGGGTCTGGGTGATTTGGTCGTGGATCTCCGGGCGGTGGCTGTAGAAGGAGAAGGCGAAGTCGACCTGGTGTGCCGCCAGGGCGTTGCAGAGCTCCTTCTGGAGCGCCAAGCCGTTCGTGTAGACTTCCACTTTTTCGAACCCGACTTCGCGGGCCCGCTCCACGCCGGGGAGAAGCGCCGGACTGATGAGGGGATCGCCTCCGGTGAACTGAATCCATCGGAGGCCCAGCTGCCGCGCCTCGGCTACGACCCTTCGGACTTGTTCCACTGTGAGGTGCTCCTCACGAGTGGGGCCGGAGTCGGCGTAGCAATGAACGCACTTTTCGTTGCAGCGCCCGGTGAGCTCCAGGAAGAGCTGTCCCCACCCGGAGCCGCGCAGCAGCGAGGCGTAGGTGAGCGGCTCCGGGGTTTCGGCATCGAGGTTCTCGTTCAGCCGTTTGGCTGCTTCGTCGATCCGCCCGAGCGCGCGCAGTGTCCGGCGCGACGAGCCATTCTCGGTGAGAATCTTGGTTAGCTCACCTCGGAGTCGAACTGACGTTCCCGACGAGAGCTCGTAGGCTTCGCATTCCGTCCTTGCCGGAAGCACCACCCAGTCGCCCACGCGGACGCATTCCGACTCGCGATGAGCCGCGTGCTCTTCGCCGTCGACTCCGCGGTGCGAAGGGCTCTGGTTCGATGCCGACATGTCGCACCGCATAGTACGCGACCACAGCCGAGGCCAGGCAAGGAGTTGTGCCCGCCGCCGCCGGCGTCTTGCCTCACCCTTTTTTCAGCCTGCCACGTCCCGGCGCGGGGTGCTCTGAATGTGAGACGGGACGGCTTCGGGGGCGCGGCGCGGAAGGAAGCCCGCGACTCGACGCATCGGAAGTCGACGCATTCGTGCTTGAGTAACTGCTTCGAGCACCTCGAGCGACGAACCGTCTTGTGGCGACCGATCGACGCCATCCTCGCACACGGGCCTGAACCCGTACTCCGCCGGGCGTACATACAGGGGAAGAGGGTCGGCTACGTGGTCCCACACTTGTGCATAGATTCATCACTGATGACTCATCATTCATTTGACTGCGTCGGATTCCCGCTGGGCTGGCAGGTTTGGTCCTCAGCTGATACATCCTGTTTCAATGGGCTTCGATTCGCTTCCACACGATCGCCCCGCCGGTGAGAGCAACGACTCCGTCGAATCGCGCTTCTCGCTGTCCGAGCTCTGGCTTGCCATCCGCAACAACTGGTGGCTCGTGGTGCTCGTGAGCGTCGTGGCGATCGCTGGAGCCTTCTTCTACACGTCGAAGCAAGTTCGGATGTATCGCGCCCATGCGACGCTGCGGTTCGAACCGCGCGCGCCGCGTCCTTTGGGCGAAGACGTGCGCAGCGTAGTCGACATGGAAGCCGACTACTGGAACCGCAAGGAGTACTACAACACCCAGTACTGGGTGATCCGTGCGAAGAGCACTGCGATCCCGGTAGTCAAGGAGCTGGCGCTCCACCGCGACGTTGGATTCGTTCGGGCGACGCCTGCCACCGAGAAGAGTCCCGAGCCGCTTCTCAGCATCGAGGACGCTGCGGCGATCCTGCGTTCCCGTCTCGAGGTCACACCGATTGAGGACAGCCGGCTAGCCTCGGTGAGCTATACGGACGCTGATCCCGAGCGGGCCGCTCGAGTGCTTGCGGCGGTGGTCGACGTCTACGCCCGGGCGAATCAGGATGAACTCCGCGCAGCTTCCGACGACGCTGCCGAATGGTTGTCTGCTCAGATGACAACGCTCAAGGACAAGCTCGAGGCGAGTGAATTGAAGCTCCACGAGTACAAGAAGGAAAAGCACATCCTGTCTGTGTCCGTCGGCGACCAAACGAGCATGCTGCGGGCCGAAATGGCGCAGCTGAACGAGGCTCTGACGAAAGCGCGCACCGAACGCGCGAAGATCGGTGCTCGTCGCGATCAACTCCGGAAAATCGAAGGGGACAACCCGGTCGAGCTTCCGGTGGCGGAATTGATGAATAGCCCCATTCTGGGAGGGCTTCGCGACAAGTACGTCGCCGCTGCCGAGCAGTTGGAAGCCCTGATCGGGGCGGGGAAGGGGAACGAGCACCCGGAGGTCGCCGCAACCCGGGCCCGCAAAGAGACGTCCCGCAAACTCCTGCTGCAAGAGGTCGCGAACATCAAGGCGTCGGTCGAGAAGGATTACGCCGCTCTGAGTGAGGAAATCGGCTCGCTCCAGACGTTGTACGAGGACGCGAAGGAGCGCGCGCTCGAGCTGAACCTGCTCGGCATCGAGTACAAGCGCCTTCAGCGGACTCGGGACACGAACGAGAAGCTCTATGGTCTCGTGACCGAGCGTTCGAAAGAGAGCGACCTCACACGAATGCTCCACGTCAACAACGTTCGGGTGGTGGATCGCCCCGAGGTGCCGCGCGCTCCGTTTGCGCCGAACGTTCCCATGAATCTGGGTGGCGGGGTGGTCGCGGGCCTTCTCTTGGGGTTGGCCCTGGCGATCGGTCGAGAACAGCTCGACTCGAGGATCAAGACGCCCGAGGTGGTGGAATCGATCCTCGGTGTCCCCTTCCTAGGTCTTCTCCCGAGCGTGCGGGCAGACGGCGGAAAGGCGAGCAAGAAGCGAGGACGGACTGGAGGGGGAGCGAAGCGACCCCCGGCGCTTGCGCCGCGTTCCGAGCTGCTCGTCCACGAGGAACCGGCCAGCAGCATGGCTGAGGCCGTGCGAGCGGTGCGAACCAATTTGATGCTTTCCGAGCGTGGCGCGCCGCCCGAGGCTCTCCTGGTGACGAGTGCGGCTCCTGCGGACGGCAAGACGACGGTCGCGTGTGCCGTGGCGACGAGTCTGGCACACGCGGGGCAACGCGTGGTCTTGGTCGACTGCGACATGCGAAGGCCCCGCCTGCATCGGGTATTCGGTATGCCGAACGACCGAGGAGTCACGACTGCTCTCAGCGACCTGTCGGCACTCGACGAGGCGCTGGTCGACGTGCCCATCGACCGACTGACCCTCCTGCCGTCCGGGCGGGTCCCGGAGAGCCCGGCTGAGCTCCTCCACAGCGCGCAATTTACCGAGCTACTTCGCGAGCTCCGTTCTCGATTCGATCGAGTCGTGATCGACAGTCCTCCGCTCATTCCGGTCACCGATGCTGCAGTGCTCTCGAAGCAGGTCGACGGGACACTCGTTGTCGTTCGGGCCTTCGAAACCGAAAGCACGCGGCACGTCAGGCCATGCGCGTGCTCAGGGATGTGTCGGCGAATACCGTTGGAGCCGTACTCAACGGCGTCGACTTCAACCGTGGCGAGTACCGCTACTATCAGTACTACGACTACGGAGCGCGACGTCCGCTTTCGTCTCCTCCGAGCCCGGTTTCTTGACGGTCGAGCCGCACAGCGGAAACCACTTGCGTTGATTCGCCCTCCGCCCGTTGGGCCTCCTTCGAGTGAGGGTCAAGTCGGCTACGGGAGGCCACCACACTGCACGTGCCGCTCATGCTTTTTTCGATCATCGGAAGCGATGAGCGCCGTTGGCGGTCACGCGTGACCGTCGTCGAGCCGGGGTGGGAGCTCAGCGCGTGAGCCAAAGAATGATCTGCACCGTGTAGACGATCGCAATCGCGATGATGAATGCGTTGATCACACCGTCGAACCACCGGGCAAAAGCCCGCAGCTGTGGCTTGAAGAACACCTTGCCGAGGAGGAGGCCGATGAACGCTAGGGCAAGAAGCTTGTTCAGCACGACGGGTGGCGCAGCCTACAGCGAAACCGCGTGTGTTCGCACGGGTTCGTGCTGACATTGTTGCGATCAACCACTGGCTCTCAATCCGGCCCCTTGCGAGCGCACGTGCTTCGCTCGCGATGGTGGGTGTGACCCGGGAGCGGCCGCGTCGAGCAGGCTTTGCCGTCCACGCGCGCTGAGGGTCACGCCGCTCACGTCCACGTCGTGTCGCGCTTCCAGCAGGTTGACGAGGTCTTGCTCCCGCCGCGCGAGTCGCTCGCGTTCGATGCGTGCCTGGTCGCGCACCGCGAAGATTCGCTGGATGGGGATCAGAGAGATGGAGGCAACGGCAATCGCGAGCCACACGTGCCCGGACTCGAATCGCACTAGCAGGGCTGCCAAACCCCAGCTGACGATCGTGAGCAGCAAGTATCCGATCATCGTCTGATTCGCGGCCCGGTCCACCTCGGAACGTCGCACTTGAGTGTGTTCGATCAGCAGGCGAATCTCGCCCGTCCAGGTCATGGTCATGACCAACCTCCTCCCCTGAGCGCCGATTGGCCGAGGACAGTCGCGGGTGCCGTGGATCGAGGTGCGGTGACTCGCGCTGTCCGCCTGTCGGCGTTTTGCTCACGTCGCGCGAGGGCGTGAAAGGCAAGCGATGCGATTCCGAGCGCCCGCCGATTCCTCCGGAGAGGTTGGTCCGGGGGGCGTTTTCCTAAACCTAGTCTGCCTCCGCCGCGAGGATCTGGCGTCCCTTCGACGAGCTACCTTTCTTGGGCCCCTGGCGGGCCAACCGGCACGAGGCGGCCCGGGCGCCGGCGCCCTCGTGGGCGCCCCCACCAGTTCCGCGTCAGCTTCAGCGGTGAGGAGGGAAAGTGGCTCGCAGAGCATTCTCCGCTGCGCGACAAGCCCCGACGGTCCGCATCGCTCGGCCGCGGGTGGCGACCTCCTATCGGGCCGGGCACATCACCGAAAATCTCGGCGGTGGCAGCCACGAGGTCGGTGGCCCGAAGCGTTCCCCTTCAGGAACGCGTTCGACCGCCCTGCGCGGATTCTTGCCGACTCCGGACCCGTTGACGGAGCTCCCCGCGGAGTTTTCGGCTTGGGACCGCGTCGCGTCCGATCTGCCGAAGCTGTTGGTGAGCGACCGAGCGCGGCGGGTTCTTTCGGCCTTACCGCGTGCACCGGTGAATCAGCTGCGGGGTGCATCTGCTCTGCGACGAGCGATGATGCTCCTGTCATTCTTCGGACACGCCTACGTGTGGGGTGGGGCGTCGCCCGCGCGAACGATTCCCCGTGCGATCGCCGTGCCCTGGTGGGAGGTGTCGCGCCGTTTGGGACGCCCTCCGGTGTTGTCTTATGCATCCTATGCCCTCGACAACTGGCGGCGTCTGGATCCGCATGGCCCCGTCGGACTCGGCAATCTGGTCTTGCTGCAGAACTTCCTGGGAGGAGCGGACGAGGAATGGTTCGTCGCGGTTCACGTGGAGGTGGAGGCCGCGGCCGGTCCCGCAATTCGCTGCCTCGCTCCGCTACTCGACGCAGCCGCCCGCGGTCAGGTCTCGTCGACTTTGCGTCACCTCACGACGATCGCTGTGCGGATAGAGGAAATGAGTCGAGTGCTGCGGCGTATGCCGGAGTTCTGCGATCCGTACATCTACTTCCACCGCGTCCGACCGTACATCCACGGTTGGCGAGATCATCCCGGGCTCCCTGGCGGAGTGATGTACGAGGGTGTGGCTGCCTACCAAGGGGCGCCCCAGAGGTTTCGGGGGGAAACTGGAGCGCAAAGCTCCGTGGTGCCTGCGCTCGACCTCGCTCTCGGTATCGAGCACGCTCCTGGCCCGCTTCGGCACTATCTCGACCAGATGCGCGAGTACATGCCACCGGAACACCGGCGCTTTCTGCTCCAAATCGAGCTCCGTGATGCTGCTCGCCGAAGCTTGCGAGAGCTTGCACGCGAATCTCGCGAGGTCGGGCAGAGCTATGAGGAATGCATCGCGCAGCTGTGGAAGTTTCGGGCGACCCACCTCGAGCTCGCGATGCGCTACGTGGGGGCTCAGGGTTCCGAAAATCCGTCGAATCCGTCGTTCGTCGGTACTGGAGGAACGCCTTTTAGCGCGTATCTCCGCAAGCATCAGGACGAGACCCGCGTTCGATGATGTCTGCCGCTGGCTCCTCGGAATTTGCCAGCACGGGATTCGTCGCGTCCGGTCGGAAGAATGTGGTAGGCGGTGCGGTCCTTTTGCTGGAACACGTGGACTTGCAGACCTGTTGTCCTTGAAAAGGTTGGTCTGGTCCCCTGTGATGGGATGGCTACCGGTTCGCTCCGGCGAACTCGAGAGGCAAGCGCATGTGGAAAATTCGAGCTCCGCTTCCGTTGGGGAGGTTCGCACCGTCGGTCGAAAGCGAGCGACCCCGGGACACTATCGGTTGCGCTTCGGCACTACGGGCCCGAGGACGAAGTGCCGTTTCTCCGGAAGCGAGGGGGAAAGTCTTCGATGTCTGAATCGACGATGGGTTCGGTGGGGAGCACCGAGGTTGAACCGGGACATGCCGGCGCGGAGGACCGAGCGACGCTCAGAACCTGTTCTGAATGTCGGGCGTACTACCGGCCGCGCGAACATCCCGAGGGATGTCCGTACTGCACCCGGCATCCATCGAATTTATCGCGGCCCCAACCGCCGGGCCCGCGCCTGATCGGCGTGCTCAAACGCCTCGTGCTGGGGGACGACTAGAAGTCGGCCTCGTGCCCGTCGTGACGTGGCGTGTTCCGCGTTACCAGCGCTGGTGGACCGCTTCGCGAAAGTAGCCGTCGTAGACGCGTGCGAGTGTCGCCATCGTCTCGTCGGACAGAGGCGGAAGGTCGGCCGCGGCAGCGTTTTCGTCGATCTGCGCCGCCGTCTTGGCACCGGGAATCGCGCAGGTCACGGCTTCGTGCATGGTGATCCAACGCAGCGCGAGCTGGGCCATGGTGGCGCTCGCGGGGACGAGTCGACGAACCTCCTCGGCAGCTTCGAGACCACGAGCGAAGTCGACGCCGGCGAACGTTTCCCCGCGGTCGAAGACCTCTCCTCGGATGTTGTACCGGCGATGATCCGATTCGGCGAAAGTGCGCGAAGCGGTCATCGTGCCGCTGAGTAGACCAGAAGCGAGGGGAACCCGCGCCAGGATGCCGACGTTCTTCTCCCGTGCTTTCTCGAAGAAGAGCTCAGCAGGGCGCTGACGAAAGACATTGTAGATGATCTGAACCGAAGCAACGCCGGGGTACTCGATTGCCTTGAGCGCTTCCTCCACCCGCTCGACGCTCACGCCGTAGTGGCGAATCTTTCCCTTTCGGACGAGCTCGTCGAGAGCACCGAAGACCTCCGGCATGTAGTACACGTCGGTTGGCGGGCAGTGCAGTTGGAGGAGATCGAGTGTTTCTACCCCCAGATTTTCGAGACTCCGATCGGCGAACCGGCTCAGGTTCTCGAGGTTGTATCCGGCGGCTTCGTGCGGTGACAGACGGCGACCGGCTTTCGTGGCGATGAACACTTCGGGGCCGACCTCGCGTCGCAGCTTTGCGCAGAAGCGCTCGCTTCGACCATCTCCGTAGACGTCCGCCGTGTCGAACAGGGTGACGCCCAGCTCGTACGCGCGCTTCATCGTCGAAAGTGCGTCCTCTTCGGTGACCGTGCCCCAGTCCCCGCCGGCGGCCCACGTGCCAAGGCTGATGGTGGAAACTCGATAACCCGTCTTTCCCAAAGTTCGATACTGCATCGCTCCGGTTTATGTCGGGGAACCCGCGAACCATCGAGGAAAATTTGCGGACTTTTTTCCTCCCTTCGGCTCTGCTCGAGGTCCGGCCTCGAGTCCGGCAAGCAAACCCGGGGAGACGCGGCGCGCCGAGGGAGTGCTCCGACTCAGAACGAGGTCTTGCCGCCCCGATCCGCCCGAGAAACCATTGAACGATGGAGTCGAAAGCAGCGGTCGCGACGGGTGCGGAAAAGCCACTCGCCATCGAAACGGTCTCGGTGGATGGTCCTCGCGACGGTGAGGTTCTGGTCGAGATTCGTGCCACCGGGATCTGTCACACGGACGCCTTCACCTTGTCGGGGGCCGATCCGGAGGGGCTGTTTCCGGCTGTGCTCGGGCACGAGGGTGCGGGCGTGGTGGTCGAAGTCGGCAAGGGCGTCACGTCCCTCGCGAAGGGTGACCACGCGATTCCGCTGTACGTTCCCGAGTGCCGACAGTGCGACTACTGCACCTCGGGGAAGACGAACCTGTGCCAGGCGATCCGAACGACTCAGGGACGAGGGGTGATGCCCGACGGGTCGAGTCGCTTCAGCCTCGGGGGCGAGCGCTTGTTCCACTACATGGGAACGTCCACCTTCTCGAATTACACGGTCGTCCCGGAGATCGCTCTGGCGAAAGTTCGCAAGGACGCTCCGTTCGACAAGATCTGCTACGTCGGGTGTGGTGTGACCACGGGCATTGGAGCGGTGATCAATACCGCGAAGGTGCAGCCCGGTGACGACGTCGTCGTGTTCGGTCTCGGGGGCATCGGGTTGAACGTCATCCAGGCCGCCCGGATGGTGGGTGCCGACAAGATCGTCGGCGTCGACACCAATCCCGCAAAACGAGCGCTCGCCGAGAAATTCGGCATGACTCACTTCGTCGACCCGCGGGAGGCGGAGGGCGACTTGGTGAGCTACCTCGTCGACTTGACGGGGGGCGGGGCGGACTTTTCGTTCGAGTGCGTGGGGAACGTGAAGCTGATGCGGCAGGCACTGGAGTGCTGCCACAAAGGTTGGGGGACCTCCGTGATCATCGGGGTTGCTGGCGCCGGTGAAGAGATTTCGACTCGTCCGTTCCAGCTGGTGACTGGACGCAACTGGCGAGGCACCGCGTTCGGCGGTGCGAGAGGGCGCACGGACGTGCCCAAGATCGTCGACTGGTACATGGAGGGGAAAATCGACATCGACAGCTTGGTCACACACACGATGCCCCTCTCCGACATCAATCGCGCATTCGATTTGATGCACAGCGGGGAATCCATCCGCAGTGTCGTCACCTTCTGACAACACGGAGACTTGTCATGAGCGACGGAGGAGTCTTCGTGCATCAGTTCGAGCTGGCGGCACCGGACTGGTCTCCCTGATCGGGTGACTCGAGTGACGGCATCGCGGGCAGCGAGACCGACGGATCGCTTCTCTTTCGGTCCAAGTGAGCTCGATGCTCTGGTGAACGCGACGGAGCATCTGTCGTGGCTGAAAAGTCGTGGTTACGCGGCCTTCGCCTCCCTGAAGCTCGTGGGGGATCGCTTTGGGCTCGACGCGCGTCAGCGCGAAGCCGTGGCGCGCTCGGCCTGCTCCGACGATGAACTCGTGGCTCGTCGCAGCACTTGCGTGGCGCCCGCCGACATCTCCGGTCGGATCGTGGACGTCGACGCGTTCAACGTTCTCATCACGCTCGAAGCGGCGCTTGCCGGAGGGCCCCTTCTTCTTGGTCGCGACGGGTGTTTGCGGGACCTCGCCAAAGTGCGGGCAACCTGGCGACGAGTCGTTCAGACACGGCGCGCGCAGGAATTGCTGGGGGAGACGCTCGAGCAGTGGGAGATCGCCGCTGCACATTTCTTCGTGGACGAGAACGTGCCCAAGTCCGGAGAGCTGCGTGCTGGGCTCCTCGCAATGGCCAAGGAGCGCGGTTGGGTTTGGAAGTGCTCGCTTCTCCCGCGGGTCGACGAAGCGCTTAGACGTTCCCCACACGTCGTGGCGTCGGCGGACTCCGGGGTTGTCGATGGATGTGCAGCATGGGTCAACCTGGCTCGATCGATTGTCGAGTCCCGGGTTGACGGCGCGTGGATCGTTGGACTCGATGGAACGGCACGCGCCGCCTCGAGGGGGGGCGCGTGGTAGTGACGCAGCTGGGTCGCTGCCGATGTGCCTTCAGCGACTCGGAGTGGACGGCTCAGTGCGAACCCGCCGAGCCCCCCATTCCCGCGGAGCCGCCGAGCAGCATCCCGCCGGCGCCGCCTGGGGGCAAGCTCGTGTCGCCTCCCATGCCCGTGTCGCCTCCCATGCCCGTGCCGCCTCCCATGCCCGCAGTACCCGCCTGCGCGGCGCCACCGGTGCTCGGCGTCGAGCCACCGCTTCCGTCCGCCCCGCCCGTCGCTGTGGTTCCGCCCGAGCCGCCGACGCCGTCGTCGTCGTCCGAATCGGAAACGATGAGGCACCCCTGGGCGGTGCCCAGAGCAAGGACTCCCATCAAAATCATTGCGCGCGATAGCTTCACCTGTTTCTCCTCGTGGTGGCGCTCAGCGCCTTGCATCGGTTGGATCGTTCACCCTCCAAGGGCTCGCCTTCGTCGGAAGGGCCGAGCGACGGCTTGGAGCCATGATGCCCCCGTCCGTCGGTGGATCCCCGTGGAAGGCCGGCACTTTGACCGGTCCCGGTGGCTTACGGCAAGAGCTTCTGAAACCTTCCCCCGGAAAGCGAGATGACGCGGGGGAAATGAAACTCGCTCTGTACCTCTTCAGCGAGGTGGGGCTGAGTCGTCCATGCTGAGACGTGAGCCACCGGGTTCGTGCAGCGGGCGCCTTGGGCGCTCTCTTGATTTGTTCGACGACGCACGCGGTCGCGGCGGAACAAGAGGGGGTTGTGAGCGAAGACCCCCTGATCGAAATCGGGGGCTTCATCGGATTTCAGGGTGGCGGAGACTTCGAGCACGCCGCGGGCACAGTCGACCTGGACGCCGGCCAGAACTTCACCGGCTTGGTGGCCGTGCGAGCGTTCTTTGGGACGTACGTCGAGCTGACCTACAGTCGGCGTCCGAGCTCGCTCGACTACTTTTCGACGGATCCGGAGTTCGACTCGCGGGTCGTCGACGTCGGAATCGAATTCTACCAGGCGGCGGCCAGCGTTCGTCCGGCGATCCCCGGGTTCGTGCTGTTCCGACCTTACGCAGCCCTGTCCATGGGAATGTCGAGGGTGGACCCCTCTCCCGAGGAGCTGAACGACGCCTGGAGCTTTGCTGCGGCGGCCTGGGCCGGCGGTGAACTCGAACTGAGTCGGAATTTCGCAGTGCGGATCTACGGTCGTCTGCCCATCACGGTGATCTCGGGAGGGTCGCTGTACTGCGGAGTGCCCGAGGGGTGTCAGCTCGGCTTGGATGCTAAGTTGACCGTTCAAGCCGAGATCGCAGGTGGACTCGTCGTGAGTTTCTGATGCGTCGGCTCGGGGCTCGAGCCCCGGGTACGCGAGAGCCCTTGCGGCTCGCGAGGGCAAAAAAACCGGTCAGAGACCGGTCGCGACGAGCTGGGGGTGCCATCGCGTCGCGTGCTGGGGGAGTCCAGAGTTTCCCTGGTTGAGGCTCCGCTTGCGGATGGCGACTTCTTGTTTGGAGCGCCCGACAAGTCACGGCTCGCGAGTGACCTCGCCAGCCGTGACTCAACGGTGCGCTTTTCTGTTGTTTGGCGGTCTACTTGCGAACCAGCTTCTCGAGGTCCGTACGCTTGCGCTTCCAAGCCTTGGCGAGCTGAGGGATGTAGCGTTCGCCCACCACGTGACCGGTCTCCAGATGGTAGACCTGAATCGGGTTGAGCTTGCACTTGGACGCCGCCTCAGTCCGGGAAAGACCCGTGTCGCGGCGCCACTTGAGCATCGACTTTCCGAGTGGCGAGGGTTTCCCCGGGGTAGCACGCGGCTTTTGGTTCCGCGTGTCCCGCCGCCACTTCTCGCGGTCGATGCCGTGTTTGTCGCAAAGCGTCCGGAAGGCGCGACGCGATACCCCGAGGGCATCGGCTGCCGCGAAGATTCCTTCTCCTTTGCGAAGCTCTCGCAAAATAGCCGTTTTGTTCAGTTGACTCATAGTAGGAAGGCTCCGCACGGAATAGTAGGCACAAACGTTCGCCAACCAACCCCTGCGGCGGCAAAAAATGAGGCTCTCAGAGATTAATGGATCACTTGGAGGGGCTCACCTTGCATCTTCGAAAGGTGCGGCGAATGCACCGACCGCTAACACGCCAGTTTGGCGTGTCTGGACGGTTCGTTTGACACCCGTTCGGTACGACCGCACAGCGCCCCTCGCCTGCGTTGAGTTTCAGCCTGTGGCGTCCGCCGCCCGTGACGACTGAGGATTCAAACGCGGAACGCGCAAGAGATGGCTTTCCGCAGCCGTTTCGACCTTTCGCCCGCCGTAGGCTGAAGACGCAGAGGGCAATCGACGGTGGGCAGGCTGCGCAGGGGCGCGCGCCGTCTGCCCGAGTGTCGGTTGCGGCGGATGTTGCGGGAGAAGCGCCGGGGGGCGTCTCACGTGTAGCGACTCTTGAAACAATGACTTGCGACGGCGTTCGCTGGCTGGAAGCTCGACTGAATCCTGAGAGGTGTCCAGTCAGTTGGCGGCTATTCCCGTCGTCACTGAGTTGTCACATCGTCAGAATTGCACGCGGCGGAGGCGGTCGAACTCGGCGCGGACCGTCCTAGAGTGACAAACGGTTTACCGTTTGTCGCGACCAAACAAGCAACTAGAGCGGCGATTCGTGCAGCGCGCCGAAGCCGAGCAGGCGAAAACCGCCCCCTCGACAAGAGGTGGGGGCGGTTTTTGCAGGCGTCCGGAAGGCAAGCTGATCGGCGCTCTAGTGGATGAGCCCACGCGCGGTTTCAGCCTGGTCCTCGGGCCGCTCTTGCCGCTCGGCGCCCCGGGGTCGCCGATCAACGGTTCTTTTGCCACTGGAAAGTGCGCCCCGGGTTTTACCGCGTGGATGCGGGCTTTTTCCCCAAAACGAGGATTCCCCAGAGCGAAAGAGGGGCGGCCCAAGCGCGTCAGGTGCAGCCGGCCTCGACCGGCGCGTTCCGAAGTGAGATGAACGGGCGCCCCCGAGCCCCGCCATGTCCCGTTCCGCTCCCCGACCACGTCCTCCTGAGGCTTCGTGATCCTTGCCGTCCTGATTGCTTTGGCGTCTGTCGCCGCGGGCACGGTGCTCGCGCTCGTGCCCAAAAAGCGCGATGCGTTTCTCGGTCCGGTCCGCACGTTTGCTTTGACCTCTGCGCTCTCCGTCGTGTTTCTTCACCTCCTACCCGAAGCGCTGCAGGCTATCGGGGGCTGGGCGTTGGCCGCAGTCGGGCTCGGTTTGTTCGCGCCGATCCTCCTTGGACGATTCGGTGCGTTTATCTGGTCGTTCCGTGCGAAAGAGCCGAGGCACCGCCAATCCCAGCTTGCGCTCGAAGCGAGCTACTTCGGCCTCATCCTCCACCGGGTGGGTGATGGCATCGGCTTGGGCGCTTACACCGGTGAGTTGCACACGGGACACACGCACCAGAGCGTCCTCACGGCGATTGCGGCGCATGCGGTTCCCGTCGTAGCGATCGTCGTTTTGACGTTCGACTCGGTGCGCGGTCGCGGCTCAGCCCTCGTCCGGGCCACCGGATTGGCGCTCGCCAGCGTGTTCGGCATCCTGCTGACCAATCTCGTCCCCGCGGACGTCGTCGCTCAGTCGGGAGCCTGGGTGACCGCACTGGTTGCGGGCCTTCTCGTGCACGTCGTCACGCACGATCTTCAGGTGCAGCCCCCGCGTGGGAACACCGCGCGCGCGATCGACTTCGGCGCAGCGGTGTTGGGAATCGCGGTGACGCTTCTGGGAGGAGATCCGCACAGCCACCATCTGGACGAGATCCCGATGACCGAACGGGTTCGCCACGCTCTCCTCGAAATCTCCGTCGAAACGGCTCCCATGCTTCTGCTCGGATTGGCCGCGGGGGCGCTCATTCAGGCGTACGGCGCCAGCATCCCGCGCGGCTGGCTGCGAGCACGGGGTGCCTACACCGACGCTCTGCGAGGGGCGATCGTCGGGGCGCCTCTACCGCTTTGTTCCTGCAGTGTGCTGCCTGTGTCCGCGTCGCTCAAGGCGCGACGGGCCGCGCCCGCCCTGGTGGTTGCGTTCCTGTTGGCGACTCCCGAACTCGGGGTCGAGACGTTTGCGCTCAGCGTGCGGTTTCTCGGCTGGCCCATGGCTTGGCTTCGGCTCGCGGGAGCGCTGCTCGTCGCTATCACGGCGGCCGTCGTGGTGGGGAAGCTTTTGGGAAGTGGTGAACCGAGCAGCCCGGGCGGTGGGGACGAGGCCTCACCGAACGATGACTGGGACTTGGCTTCGGCCGTTTCCGGCGAGAGTCGTTCGGTGTGGCGTCGCTTCGTCTTGGCATTCGACGAGCTCCTGCACCACATCGGCGCTTGGATGATCGTTGGTATTTTGGCTGCCGCCTATCTGGAGGCCGCGCTCTCGCCGGGAGCCTTGGCTGGTATCGGAAATCCGTGGCTCGAACTTGCGGCGGTCTCCTTGGTGGCCGTGCCCAGCTACGTGTGCGCCCCATCGGCGACGCCGCTGGCGGCAGTGCTCATCGCCAAAGGTCTTTCCCCGGGAGCTGCATTGGTGGGTCTGCTCTTGGGTCCGGCGACCAACGTCGCCACGCTTGCGTTCCTCCGGAACTGGTACGGCCCACGGATCGTGGCCATCGCATGCGCGGTGATCACCGTCGTGTCCTGGGCTGCGGGCTTTGGGGTCAACGCATGGCTGCCTCCGGACGCCCTGGTGCCTCTTCGAGGTCCGAGCGATCACGCGCACGGAGTGATCTGGCTCGGTGTGAGTCTTCTCTTCGCGCTCCTCGTGGCGCGCAGCATCTGGCTCTCGGGCGCCCGCGCCTGGTTGGCCTCGCTCACGGAAACCCCGGGTCACGAGGCGCACGGTCACTCTCATGGCCACGGCCACTCCCACGGGCATGGGCACGGGCTTGGCTGACGTCGGCGAACGCCGTAGACAGCGCTCTGGGCTTGCCCCGCGCGCGGCTTTGACGACGCCGTGGGAGGGACTCTAGCCTCGACCCATGGTCACGCACGTCGTCTTCTTCAAATTCGAAACACGCGAGGACGCCGAAGCCTCTCGGGATCGTTTGCTCGCGATGAAGGGACGCATCGCCGGGATGAAGTCCATCGAAGCTGGGCTCGACTTCACACGCAGCGAACGTTCCTTCGATCTCGCATTGATCACTCGGCACGATGATCGAGCGGCACTCGAGAGCTACCGCACCGATCCCGTTCATCAGGAGGTCGTGGGGTTCATTCGAGATCGAGCGAAGGGGTCGGCGGCAGTGGACTTCGAAGGCTGAAAGGCCTCAGGGAGCGAAAGATGGCCTCGGGCAAGCGAGTCGACAAGGTTCGGCTGTTGGCTGAGTTGCGGCAGCAGCTCGGGGAAGAACTTCGCGTTCTGGCCGCGGCACACGGGGCCACGCAGGCCGGCGCGACCCACGAGGAGAGTCGCCCGGAAAACGACAAGGACACTCGAGCACTCGAGGCGTCGTACCTAGCCCGGGGGCAGGCGGAGCGGGTGGTCGCGCTGCGCGAGGGGTTACGAAGGTTGGATGGCCTGGGCACCAGGGGCTTCGCCGATGACGATCCCGTCGCACTCACAGCGCTCGTCACTTTGGACGATGGCGAAAAGCAGACGCAGTACTTCATCGCTCCCGTGGGCGGTGGGATTCGGCTGAGTGGCGGCGCGCACGGACCGATTTGCGTTGTCACACCGGCGGCACCCCTCGGACGCGCCTTGCTGGGGAAGCGGGTTGGTGACGACGTGGAGCTACGGACTCCCGAGGGCGTCCGCGACTACACGATCGAAGAAGTCGAATGATGCCCGGAGTTCCCAGAGCTCGCCCGGTTGCGCGACAGCCGCGGCGGGGCAGACTTTGACCCGGGGCCCGCTCCGCCACTGCGAGCGGGTCTGAAAGAACAAGGGGGACCCATGTTGGGTAGTCGACGAATCGGCGGGCGAGGGCGCGTCGTCTCCGTATTTTTGTGGGCGGTCGGTCTCGTGGGCATTTTGGCCCTGACCGCCGGATGCAGAGACGAAGAGAGCGAAAAGCCCGGCAGGACCGCGGAAATCAAGAAGGAGAAACCCGAGGACCTATCGGTACAAGAGGGCGCGGTGCTCGCCGAGAAAGGTACTGCGGAGACGGACGAGGTCGCGGAGGGGGCGGAAGAGGCGGAAGAGGTCACGGAGGAAGCGGAGCCTTCGAAGGAGTCCCGAGGGGCCGTTGGCGGAGCTGCAGTGGGAGCCGGAGCGGGAGTTGCAGCTGAACGAGCTACCGAAACTGAGGTCGGGTCGGAAACCGAGGTCGGTTCGGAGTCCGAGGCAGCCGCGGTCGACGAACTCGAGGTGCTCGAGGGCGATACTGCCGTGTTGATGGTGCTGCCCGAGTCGCAGGGAACCGGCCTCGATGCACTCCGGATCTACGAGCCGGAGCCGATGGAGGTGCTGTTTGGGGCGGGAAGCCAAGAGCTCGGATATTGGTCCGACGACCAGCTCACGGACATCCTGACGGTCGTCGAGAAATACCCGACGGCGATGATCGAACTTCGAGGCTACGCCTTCGGCGAGGACGTACCGGAAACCTACGAGCTTGCCCGGGACCGCGCTGAAATGGTGAAGAGCTGGTTGGTGGAACAGGGCGTTCCCGAGTCCCGCATTCGCGCTTCGGGGGTGGGGCCGGCCGACCACACCCAGTTGGTTGTCCTGGTGCGTTAGCAGGGCGCTGCAAAGAGCGTTTCTGCCATGGACGACGCCGGTCGCCCGCGCACGCGGCCCGAAGCGTCCGAGGCGGCGAAGGTGCCTCGGCGGGGCGCGATTGGTGCGCGGCCACGCCTGATGGCAAGGTCTGGTCGTGTCGAGCCCGGCCGAGCCCAAGAAGAATCGCCTTCGGCGCTTCCTGCTCGAAGCCCTGCTCGTGCTTTTCGTTTTCTGGGGCATCAGCACCTGGCAGACGCGAAACCTGCTCGGGGGCGATGGAAAGGCCGCGCCGCCGTTCACCCTAGCGGACCTCCAGGGAAACGAGGTTCGCCTGGTGGCGCTGGAGGGCAAGACCGTGCTCCTGCATTTCTGGGCGACGTGGTGCGGTGTCTGTCGCCAGGAGTTTTCGGCCCTCAACTCCATCTACGATGCCTTGGACACCGATGAAGTCTTGTTGACCGTCGTTGCCGACGCGGAAGACCCAGGGCGCATCGAACGCTTCGTGAAAGAGCACGGCATCCGTTATCCGGTGCTCCTCGGAACAAACGACGTCCTCGAGCGCTTTCGCGTGAGTGCGTTTCCAACCAACTACTACCTCGACGAAAGTGGTCGGATCGTCGGAAGCGCAGTGGGCCTTTCGAACCGGTGGGCGATGCGTGCCCGTCTCGGCTGCGCGAAGAGCGATTGAGTCGTTCTCGGGTCACGGCAGGCGCGCCCGGCGTCGCACAGCCTGTCAGGACGCGAGGTTCTGCTCGATGCTTTCGAGCGCTCGCTCGATCGACGACAGCCCACCCTTGCCGGCGAACCCAACGGGCACGTTTGCCGTGCGCGCTGCGGCCACGACCGGTTCGGTGTGCTTGTGTTGAACCGCTCGATCACAGATCACCACGGCGGAGACCCGTCCTTGGCGGATGCGCTGTGGCAGGTTCCCGATCGCGTGGACACCGTCGCGCTCGGTGTCGACCCATTCAGTGTGAGCTCGTAGATGCTCGGGAACGGCGGACTCCTTCTTCCGGCCCGACAGTGCCCCCACGATCACGACCTTTCTGCCTTGGCTTCGCGCAGTCAGGGTCGGGAGGCCGAGCGAGACGGGAGGCGCGGGGAGGGGAGAGGAGCCCTCGACGGAGCTCGCCGGGGCCGGAGCCGCGGCCTTGGCTGGCGACGGAGACGTTCGTTGGCTGTCGGCAAGCTCTGGGAGCTTCCGAACCGCGTCGAGCAAGAGGCGGGCTGCCCGCTCGGCGGTCACCTTCGACAGGCTCGGGCCGCGCACTCGATGCTGGTTGACGAAGTCGGTGACGATCCGTTCTTCGACGGCGCGTCGGTAGGTCTCGAGGGCCAGAGCGATGGTCTGCACCCCGGACAGAGCGTCCCGCTTCTTGGCCAAGAGGCTGTTCTGGAGCTCTTCGAGAAGCGCATCGACGGGCGACTTCGGATCGGACACTTGGAAGACGATAGCGTGTTCGGGCGCACCCGTCTTGCGCCCGGGACTGGTAGAAGGACGGAATGGATCGCATGACCGCCGAAGACGTGATCGACGCCCTGGATCTTTCCCCGCACCCCGCCGAAGGCGGGTTCTTTCGCGAAACCTATCGTGCCGCAGAGGCCTACGTGGGGCGGAACCCGCGGCTCTCCTCGCGCAACGTCTCGACGGCGATTTATTACCTCCTAACGGAAACGAGCTTTTCGGCTGTGCATCGCTTTCCGGCGGACGAGGTGTTCCATTTCTACCTCGGCGATCCGGTGGAAATGCTGAACCTGCACGCGGACGGGTCATCCCGGATCGTTCGCCTCGGTACCGATCTGGCTCGGGGACAGCGTCCCCAAGTCGTCGTGGCGGGGGAAGTGTGGCAGGGGTGCCGCCTCGTTCCTGGGGGCTCCTTCGCCCTCCTGGGTACCACCGTGGCACCGAGCTTCGAGTACGAAGACTTCGAGCTCGGTGTTCGCGACGACTTGATCCAGGCGCATCCGGATCAGGCCGAGCTCATCCGAGCGCTCACGGCCGACTGAATGGTCCGAGGTGCGGACGGTTTCCGCAATCTCATGAACTCTGCCAGGCCCGAGGCGAGCCGCTGACGAAAGCGTTCTCGGATCAAACCGATTGCTTTTCTTCGAGCTCCATCCAGCGCTCGGAGAGTTTTTCCGCTTCCTCGCGAGCGGCGGCGAGTTCGTTCTGGAGCTTTTTGACCTCTTCATGAGGAGTTTGTGCGTAGAGCTCCGGGGCGGCGAGACGCGCTTCAAGCGCAGTGACGCGGCTTTCCGCTTCGGAAACGCGATCGAGGAGCCCTTCGAGCTCCAGGCGCTCGGCGTACGTCAGTTTCTTCGACGTGGGAGCGGTCTTTTGAACGGGTCGTTCCTGAACCCTGGCCTCGCTCTTGGCCTTGGCGAGCGCCTTGGCTTCGGCTTCCCGCCGTTCGGCATAGCTCGTGTATCCGCCCGGATGGTGGGTGACGCGTCCGTCACCGTGAACGACCAGAAGCGAGGTGGCGACGCGATCGAGGAAGTAGCGGTCGTGTGAGACGATCAGCGAGCACCCCTTGAGGCCGGTGATCATTTCCTCCAGGGCGCCCAGGGTGGTGACGTCGAGATCATTCGTTGGTTCGTCGAGGACGAGCACGTTGGCCGGTTCGAGGAGCAGTTTGGCGAGCACGACCCGCGCACGCTCTCCACCCGACAGCGAGCCGACGGGCTGACGCTTCTTGTCGCCGCCGAGGCGAAAGCGGTCCAGATAGGAGTAGCTGGTGAGTGCGGTTTCCCCCACCGTGACCTGCGGCCTGCCCTGAACGACGTTCTCGAACACGCTTTCTTCTTCGTCTAGACCGCTCCGACTTTGATCGAAATAGGCGATCGCCGTGTTCTTGCCGTGCACGATGCGACCGGCGGCTGGCTCGAGCAAGCCGAGAAGACAGCGAAGGAGAGTCGTCTTGCCCGCGCCGTTCCTGCCGATGACCCCGATGCGATCCGAACGCCGGAGGTGGATCGTGAAGTCTTGGACCACGCGCCGACCGGCGATGTCCACCGCGAGATCGTGAGCCTCGAGGATGGTCGAGCCCGTCTTCGTGGTGGCAACGTCGAGCGACAAGTCGACGGCTTTCGTCTCCGGGACGGCGCTTTGGGCGGCTTCGGCCCGCTTGATACGAGCCTTTTGCTTGCCCGTGCGCGCCTTGGGTTGACGCCGAAGCCATTCGACCTCGCGCCGAAGAAAGTTTTGACGGTTCGATTCGGTGCGGGCCTCGAGCGCTTGCCTCTCCTCGCGAGCCACCAAAAACTCTTCCCAACCGCCCTCGTAGGAGTGCAGGGTGCCCGTTTCGATTTCGAGAGTCCGTTCGACGACTCGATCGAGCACGTATCGATCGTGCGTGATGAGGAGGAGGGCTCCTTCGTGCTGCTCGATGAGGTAGCGTTCGAGCCACTCGATGGTTTCGGCATCGAGATGATTCGTTGGCTCGTCGAAAATGGCGAGATCGGGCTTCGATACCAAGAGTCGCGCGAGCGCGACGCGGCGCCGCTCTCCACCACTCAGGGTGCCTACCTTCTGATCGGTGCGTTCGACTCCGAGCTTGGTGAGGATGGAGCGAGCCTCGTTGGTGCGGTCCCAGCCCCCGAGGCGCTCGACCTCGGAGGCCGCCTGGGCCTGTTCCTCGAGCAGGGCCTCGAGGTCGCCCTCGCCTCGAGCGAGACGCTCGGATGCCCTCTCGTGACGGGCGTGGGCGGCGCTCCAGTCGGCGAGCCCGCTCAAGGCTATCTCGAGAACGGTGGACTCGGGCGGAAGCTCGGGGTCTTGCGGGAGGTACTCGATCCGCGCACCACGACGCCGCGAAACGCTTCCCGTGTCGGGCTGTTCGACACCGGCGAGGATCCGGCAAAGGGTGCTCTTGCCGCTTCCGTTGTCGCCGACCAGTCCGACTCGCTCGCCTCGGCGAAGCGTCATGGTGACGCCATTCAAAATGGTTGCGGCGCCGTAGGATTTCTTCAGATCGGTTGCGTCGATGACCGGCATGATGGGGGCTGGCGCCTGCGTTTTCGGAGGGTTGGTGAAGTTCGCGGGCCGCGCAGCCATAGCACGGGGCGGGGCGGGTTGACGTTCCTCGGGGCGAGCCCCACGATGAAAGCCGAGTCGGAATCCTGCCGACCCTTCGAAGGAGCCTCTGAACATGAATCCGAGCTGGAAGTCCCGCGCCGTCGGTGCGTTTGCCGCAGCGGCATGTTTGTCCATCGCTGGCGTGTCGTTTGCGTGTGGCGGCGAGGACGATGAGCAGCCGAAGGACGGCACTCCCCACCCGTCGGTGCTCTGCGGCGGTGAGGACGGCGAGAGGCCGAAAGATGGCAGCCCGAACCCGTCGGTGCTCTGCGGCGGCGAGGACGAGGAGCAGCCGAAGGACGGCACTCCGCATCCGTCCTGACGAGCCTCACCCCTCGACCCCGGCAGCCCCACCCGGCGACTCCAGCGGAGCCCTCCGGGATGAATGCGGGCCTCGCCGTCGGGGCGCTTGACCCGCGGCCGTGAATTTCGCATTGCTGCGGTCGATGGATCCGAAGGTCTTTGCGGCGACATTCGTCGCGGTGTTTGCAGCCGAGTTGGGTGACAAGACCCAGCTGGCGACGTTCGCGTTCGCAGCCGGCCAAAAAGCGAAGTGGACTGTCTTCTTCGCAGCAGCGGCGGCGCTGGTGTGCACGTCGGCTCTGGCCGTCGTCGCCGCCGAGGCAGTCCAGCGCTTCATCCCCGTCGCTTGGCTGCATCGTGGCGCGGGCGTGTTGTTCGTGGTGCTCGGCGCGCTGCTTTTGTGGCGCGGCGAATGACCGAGCGGCGCAAAGTGGTTGCGGTCATCGGACCGCGGGAAGCCGAATTGGGCCTCTGCACGCTCGCGCACGACTTGGGTCGAGGCTTGGTCGACGCGGGTTTCCGCATCGTCACCGGTGGATTGGGAGGCGTGATGGAAGCCGCCTCGCGCGGTGCGCACTCGGCCGAATCCTACCGGGAAGGGGACGTGCTCGGGATCCTGCCAACCGATTCGCGGGGCGATGCGAACCCGTGGGTCGACATCGTGATCCCGACGGGCATGGGGGTCGCTCGGAACGTTCTCGTGGTGTCCGTGGCAGATGCCGTCGTTGCTTTGGGTGGCCGTTCGGGCACCCTCTCGGAAATCGCACTCGCTTGGCAGCTCGGCCGCCCCATCGTGGCACTCTCGGGCGAGGGCTGGAGCGGACGACTCGCGGGGGTTGCGGTCGACGAACGACGCGCCGACACGGTGCATGCGGCGGCGTCAGCGGAGGAGGCGGTTCGCCGGATCGAGCATTTGATCGGCCGGCTGCGAGCCTGACCGGGTCTGGCTCGAAGCGCGAAGAGGCAAGTCAGAAAATGTCCTAGGACATTGATCGGCCTTTTCGGAACCGGCTTTGCGAGCGCATCGTAGGCGCGCGATGCTGCACTACTTGAGGATCCGCCAGCTGGCCGTAATCGAGGACCTGACCTTGGAGTTTTCTCCGGGGTTGAACGTGCTGACCGGGGAGACGGGCGCGGGAAAATCCGTGGTGATCGACGCCTTGGCCCTCCTTGGGGGAGCCAAGCGCTCGCGCGCCCGACCGCGCGAGGGAGCGAGCGCCGCAACGATCGAGGCTCAGGTCACGCCCGCTCCGCATGTTGCCGCGCGTTTGGCGCCGATTCTCGCCCACTACGATTTGCCGCCGCTCGAGGAAGACCTCGTCCTCGGTCGTCGCCTGGAGGCGAGCGGTCGCACGCGAAGCTACGTCCAGGGGCGCTTGGTGCCCCGTGCGGTTCTAGCGGACATCGGTGGGCTGTTCGTCGACATCTGCGGTCAACATGAATCGCATCAGTTGCGCGGTTCGGCGCGACAGCTCGAAGCGCTCGATCGCTTCGCAGGACTCGAAGCGAAGGTCGCGGCTCATGAGGTCCTGTATCGCGACTACCGCGACGTACAGGACCGACAGCGCGCGCTCGAGAACAAGGCGAGGGATCTGGCCGCTCGAAAGGACTTCCTCGAGTACCAAATTGGCGAGCTCAATTCCTGTGAGACGGTGATGAACGCGTACCCGGTCGAGAGAGCGCGGCGCGATCGTCTTCGGGACGCATCCGAGCTCGGTGAGATCACGCAGCTAGTTACCGAGACGCTCAGGGACGGAGACGACGCCGTGCTCGGTCGGCTTTCCTGGATGTCGAAACGCTTGCAGCAGGTGCGCGCTGACAGCGCCGAGCTCGTGGCGTTGCAGGACAGCCTCGCCACCCTCGAAGAAGCGGTGGATCGAGCCATCGACCGCGCGGAGAGCCTGCTCGCGGATGTTTCTCACGAACCCGAAGAGCTTTCCGAGCTGGAAGATCGTCTCGCCGAGGCCGAACGCCTGGCTCGCAAGCACCGAGTGGAGCCGGACCAGCTAGCACGAGTCCTTTCCGTGCTACGTGCCGAGTTCGAGGAGGCCGAGGGCATCGAGGGGTCTCTCGACTCGATGCGTGCGACCGTCGCTGGTTCGCGCAAGCGCGCGGAGCGGTCGGCCGCGGCTCTGCACAAGGCGAGAACAAGTGCGGCGGAGCGCCTGTCCGAGGTTCTGAGGTCGGAGGTCGAAGCGCTTTGTCTCGTGGGGGCCGAGGTTCGGGTGGAGGTTGCCGACGCTCCCCTCGGTCCCAGTGGAGCTTCGTCGACCGAACTGTACTTTTCGGCGAACGCCGGTCAGCCCCCGGCGCCACTGTCGCGGGTGGCGTCCGGGGGGGAGCTGTCGCGCCTCCTCTTGGCTCTTCGCGTGGCGTCCCAATCGGCTCCCTGTGTGCTTTCGGTGTTCGACGAGATCGATGCGGGGGTTGGCGGACACGTCGCAGAGAGCATCGGACGGCGTCTACACGAAGCTGCGCGATCGGGGCAGGTTCTGTGCGTCACGCACTGGCCGCAGGTGGCGGCGTTCGCTGACGGACACTTCCACGTCAGTAAGTCTCAGGAAGGCGTCGCTTGCACTTCGGCAGCTCGTCTCGATCCGGCCGGGCGTCGCGAGGAGCTGGCGCGGATGTTGGGAGGTGCTCGAGCCACCGCCGTTCGGCACGCGGAACGCCTCCTCGGTGAAGCGCGGAGCGTCGCGGCGGGACCTCGCGCGGCTTGAACCGATCCATCGGCGGAGGTGCCGCCGACTTCGGCGGACGGTTTCCAGCGTCCACGGCGGGGTGGAGCCTCCGTGCCGTTTCTTGCAGTGTTGGCGGAAGCGTGCTTCACAGGAGGTGGAGCATTTCCGCGGGCAGCAGGCGGGACCGAAAAAAGCCGTGTGCTTGCGGTCACTTGTCCGGCGCTGGCGTCGCGCGCTCGTCCTGCTAGCGTTCGCCCGCCCGACGGCCCGAGGGGCCCAGTCGCCCGGGACGCGTCGAGTTCGTGTCTCGTCAGGTCACCTCCGCGGCCGGCCGTAACCGTACCGAGCGTACGAAAAGGACTTCACGATGATCACCGTCAACGACGTCACGATGAACTTTGGTGCCCAGATGTTGTTCGAGAACGTCAATGTCACGTTCAACACGGGCGAACGCTACGGCCTCACCGGTCCGAACGGAGCGGGCAAGTCGACCTTCATGAAGATCATCGCCGGCGATTTGGAGCCCATGACGGGCCACGTGAAACGCCCGAAGCGATTCGGCATTTTGCGACAGGACCACTACCAGTTCGAGTCCACCCGCATCATCGACGTCGTGATGATGGGCAATGCTCCGCTCTGGAGCGCAATGGCCGAGAAGGAAGGTCTCCTGGCCAAGGGCGATCAGCTGACCGACGACGACGGGATGCGGCTTGCCGAGATCGAAATGGTGATCGCCGAAGAGGACGGGTACACGGCGGAAACCGAAGCCGCTGCCTTGCTCGAGGGCCTTGGCATTTCCGAGGAGCTCCACGAGGAGACCCTGAGTGTGCTCGTGGGCGGTGACAAGGTGCGCGTGCTTCTCGCCCAGGCGCTCTATGGAAAGCCCGAAGCGCTGCTCCTCGACGAACCGACCAACGCCCTCGACATCGCCAGCATTCGCTGGCTCGAGGAGTTTCTCGAAAGCTATCAGGGCGCCTTGGTCGTGGTGAGCCACGACCGTCACTTCCTGAACTCGGTCTGCACGAAGATTGCGGACATCGACTACAACACGATCATCGTCTACCCCGGCAACTACGACGACATGGTGTCGGCGAAGGCCGAAGCTCGCGGCAAGTTGGAGCTTGCCAACGCCGTCCGGCAGAAGCGAATCGACTCCCTGCAGGAGTTCGTCCAGCGTTTCCGCGCGGGCTCTCGCGCGAGTCAGGTCAAGTCGCGCGACAAGCAACTTCAGCGCGAAAAGAAGGAGCTTGCCGACCTCAAGCGGTCGAACATCGCGCGCCCCTTCATCCGATTCGAGCAGAAGCGGCCGTCCGGTAAGCAGGTGTTCGGCATCGAGATGATCAGCAAGGCCTTCGACGACACCGTCATCTGCAAGGGCTTCAACATGAGCATCGTCCGGGGCGACAAGGTCGCCATTGTCGGGCCGAACGGTATCGGCAAGACGACGCTCATCCGGATGCTGGCCAAAGAGCTCGAGCCCGATGAAGGCAAGATCGAGCACGGCTACGAAGCTCAGATCGGCTACATGCCGCAAGATCACTCCGAAGCCATCGAGAAGAGCAAGCAGACGGCTCACCAGTGGCTCTGGCAGTACAACACCTCCGAAGACGAGGAGCAGCTTCGCGCACTGTTTGCCCGCCTGCTCTTCAAGAAGGAAGAGCCGATGAAGCCGACCGAGGTGCTTTCTGGTGGAGAGACGGTGCGCCTGCTCTTGGCGAAGCTGATGATCACCCAACCCAACGTGCTGCTCCTCGACGAACCGACGAACCACCTCGACCTCGAGGCGATTCGTTCCCTCACGGTGGGTCTGGCTGAGTACGAAGGAACGGTCGTCTTCGTGACCCACGATCGCCAGATGGTTTCGCGAGTCGCTACTCGCGTCATCGAAATGAGCGACGAGGGAGTCCGGGAGCTCAGCCCGCGCGAGTTCGACGAAGGGCAGTTCCTGCTCGGGTACGGTCGCAAGAAGCCCGCTGCCTGACGTTTGGGCTTTCGGGTCAAGGGAACGCGAGCAGCTCGACGTCCATCACGCAAAGGCGGTGCTTGCCCACTCCTGCGCTGGTGGGGACGCCCCAGGAGACCGAGACGGCCTCTTCGGGGTTCGTCGGCGTGGGGCTCGACTGCCAGGCGACTTCGGTTTGGCTCATCCACACCGTGTAGTCGGCGCTTGTCGTCGGGTCCTGCAAGGTGACGTATCCGGTCTCTCCGACGCGTTCGGGAAATCCCACGCGCACCTCGTTTGGGGGCGTGCTGGTGGGGCAAAACCGAAACCGGACGCCGCGAATCGCTTCCTGATCACCGGGCAGGGGGCAATCGCCCAGAGGATGGATGGTCCCCGGGGCCTCGTCGGTGTTCGACTCCTCGCACAGGCGTAGGCCGATCTCGACACCCCAGGGGTCGGTGCCCCCGGGTTCGATGTCGAGGGTCACGTCGATCGAACTTTCGCAGGTGGTCACGCTTTCGACCGCCGAGTATCCCGTCGCCGGTGCGGCGGTCGAGTCGCTCGCCGTGTAGAGGCCGCCCTGTGCGTTCAGCGCCGTGTCGGTTCGATCGACCCAACGGTCTTCGGTTCCGCAGTCGAAGAACAAGCGGGTGGTCACGCATGCCTCGACCAATGGATCGCAGATCGGGGCGTTGCCCGAGCAGGTGCGCTCGTACGTGTACCCGGTTTGGTCGGTGTTGCAGATCTCGACGTCGTTATCGGAGCAACGGGTCTCTCCCGTTGCGCACACTGGCGAGGCGCCACCCGAAGAGATCGTGGTGCTGAGCCCTCCGGTGCCCGCTGCTCCCGCAATGCTTTCGAGGGGCGGGTCGTGGACGAGGGGGCTCCCACCGACTCCACCGACGCCACCGGCGCTTTCCGGGTCGAGCGGTTCCTGGTCCGGGGGAGCTTGCCCGATGCCGAACGGGCCATCGGAGGAGCATGCGATCGCGCCGGCAGCCAAGGCGACAGTCAGGTGGGCTCGAGTCCGGTTCCAGTCTTTCCTCGTCATGGTTCACTGGGCCTCCATGACGACTAGCGGGACGAAATCCCGGAGCACGAATAGCCCAGTGGAAATGACCTTTCGGGGTCAGGTGTCGAGTCGGCGGGCCGGTCAGCGTGAGGACGCGACCCGTTCGTCATTTGCGGCGTCGCGATCGAGCACCTCGCGCACACGGAGCGCCAGGGTAGTCACCGTGAAGGGCTTGCGGAGAACCTGAACCCCGTGGTCCAAAAAGCCGCGCTTTCCCAAAAGGTCGTCAGCGTGACCCGACATGTAGAGACATTTTGCTTCGGGCCAGCGCTCGGCCACCATGGTCTCGATTTCCATGCCGCTCGCACCCGGTAGGACGATGTCGGTCACCAAAAGATCGACCGGGTGTTCGCTGGCGCGCCTCGCCTCGTCGGCGCCGCCTGCCGTTGAGACGGAATAGCCGAGCTCGTGGAGGGCTCGCTGAGTGAGTTCCCGAACGGCGGCGTCGTCCTCGACGACGAGAATGCGTTCGTTTCCTCCAATCACCGAGGGAACGGGTCGTTTGCGACTCTTCGGGGCCACGTCGCCACTCAAGGCCACGGGCAGTTGAATGGAAAAGGACGTGCCTTGTCCGTCCTCGCTCTCCACCTCGATCCTTCCTCCGTGTTGCTCGACGATCCCCCGCGCGGTGGCCAGTCCGAGACCGGTCCCCTTTCCTCGGGGTTTGGTAGTGAAAAATGGCTCGAACAGCCGAGCTTTCAGCGCAGGGGGAACGCCGCTGCCGGTGTCACTCACGTTGAGGGCGGTGGTGCGAGGGGTCTCGCGGTGGGTCGCGATGCGGATCCGTCCGCCGCCCGGCATGGCGTCTCGCGCATTGGCCACGAGATTGAGCAGGACCTGCTCCATTTGTCCTGCGTCCACGAGTACGTTGCCCGCGTCGTCGTCGAGCTCGAGGTTGATCGTCACGTTTTCGTCAACCAGCCGTCGAAAGAGAGGTTCCGCTTGGCGAACGCAATCGTTGAGCGGAATGGTTCGCGCGTCGAGGACTTGCTTTCTGCTCAGGGCGAGAAGTTTCTTCGTGAGGTTCGCGGCCTTGGACGCTGCGTCAAGCACGTGCTCGAGGTAGTCGTGCTCTCGTGGGCGGTCCTTCACCCTTTCGAGGGCGAGCTGGGAGTAGCTCATGATCGGCGTCAGGAGGTTGTTCAGATCGTGAGCCACTCCGCCAGCCAGCTGCCCGATCGACTCCATCTTCTCCGAACGCTGGAGGCGCTCGATGGCCTGTGCTTGAACCGTGAGATCCCGATAGATGACGACGGCTCCGACCACTCGCCCGTCGAGCTGTTTCAGGGGAGCTCCTCCTTGATCGACGAGGTACTCGGACGTGCTCGTGCACAGAGTGGGAAGCTTTCCGAATGGGTCGGCCGGGCGACTCAATGCGTATTGCACCGGGTCGCGGACCGGTCGATCCGTCTCGGTCGACTTCACCCGGATCAAGTCGGACAGGGGCCGCCCTCGTGCCTCGGAAAAAGGGGTCTCGACGAGGCGTTCCGCCGCCGGATTGAGATGCGCGATGCGCCCCTCCGTGTCGGTGGTGATGACTGCATCCTGAATGCTGTCCAGGGTGATCGCAATCCGATCCTGGGCTTCGCGGAGTGCCTGCCGAGTGGTGGCAGCCTCGAAGACCTCGTTGGAAAGGCTGCCGCTCATCAAAAACATGACGGCGAACCAGGAGTACTCGGCGATGTAAGGGTTCGCGAGCACCCCCTCGCCGACGAGTACGTCGTGCAGCAAGCCGCCGAGAGTCAGACCGGCAGCCAGGAGCAGGGGAAAGGCACGCTTTCGGTCACCGAGGCGGACGGTTCGGAGACCAACGTAGGCGACATAGACCACCAAAAGGGGCACGGTCGCCTCCAGGACGAGTGCCAGGGGGCCGTGTGCGAGCTCGTGATAGGTGATCTCTCCGAGGGGGGAAGGCACCGATCGGACGTGGCGCGTCGCCACCAAGAGGAGACCGCTCCGCTCGAAGAGGCCGACGATTCCCACGACGGGATAAATGACGAGCAACCAAGGCAGGAAGCGTGGAGGTGAGTATTTGACGAAAGCGTTCACGAACAGCACGAACGAGACGCCCATTCCCGACATGGCGGCAAACTGAAGCCGCTGCCAACCGGAACCCTCCGCGACCGTGGAACTGTCGTAGAGACCGACCGACGCAATGTCGTAAAGCGCCATCAGGGCGCAGGTGATCGCGAAGTACAGATCGCTCTTGTTGGGGCGCCGGAGGTGCAGCCAAAGGTGGTAGCCGCCGACATACAACGTGATTCCGGCGACGACCGCGACGGGAACCGCGACGAGGTTCATTGGTGGCTCACCTCCGGCGGCCCTCGCGAACCGTCGACGCGCCTCGGCGCGCGACCTCCTCCGTGCACGCTCTTCTTCACGCTTGCCCCACCTTCCAGGGTATCACGGTGTAGGACATCGGGTGCCCGGCCGGACGAGGGGCCTCGGCGCCGTTTCGGGACGAAAAACTTTATCACGTCGAGACGAGGCTCAGTCCGGGACAGCGAAAACGCCCAGCGTAGGTGGGGTGATTTGCACGAAATTTCCCGATTTGTCGTCAAAGTCGCGGTCTCCGAAACCCGGGGTGGAATGGCCCCCGATTTGCATCCTCAAGTCGGCAGCACTTCGGACGTGGGCCCCGGGATTGGCTCGGTTTCGAAGCGAGGGGGAAAGGAACCTTCATGGAGCACTTCGAGTCGCCGTCGTCGTCCGACCGCCCGGTCTTGTCTCGCTTCCTGCGCGGTACGACGTTGCCAATGGGCGCGCGTTTGGGAGGGCTCGCCCGGTTGGTCGAGGAGTTGGCGGCCGCGTGCGCGAGCATTTCGGCTCAGGTAGCACGCGCCAACGTGGACGGGGGCGAGGCTCTCGAAGGTGGAACGAATCTGTCGGGTGACGCCGTTCGCAGATTGGATCGCGTCGCCAACGACATCGTTCTGTCGAAGGTGGCTCAGAGCGGAGCGTGTGCTGCCGCCGTGACCGAGGAACAGGAAGAGCCTGTCGTCTTCGACGAGGGGGACTCGCAATACCTGTTGGCCGTCGATCCTCTGGATGGCTCGAGCAACATCGGCGTGGGGGTTCCCTTGGGAACGATCTTCGGCATCTATCCCAACCGGCAACGCGCCGAAGTTCCGACGCCCGAGAGCTTTCTGCAACCGGGGCACGAGCTTCTGGTGGCGGGGTACGCGATGTACGGAACCTCGACGGAGCTCGTTCTTGCCTTCGATGAGGCGCCCCACCTGTTCGTCCTCGAGCCGGACGGGCGGTGGAGACTCGTTCGTTCCGAGGTGCGGATCCCAACCGGTGGGACCATCTATTCCATCAACGAGGGCAATGCACGCGGATGGAGCCCGCGTGTGCGCGGCTGGTGCGACGAAATGAAAAAGCATCGGCGTTCCCTCCGCTACGTCGGATCGATGGTGGCCGATGCGCATCGGACCCTTCTTCGAGGTGGGATCTTCGTCTACCCGGCAGACGAGCGCTCTCCTCGGGGGAAACTGCGGCTCCTGTACGAAGGGGCACCGATGGCCAAGATCTTCGAGGCCGCGGGAGGGGTGGCCACGGATGGCTCGAATCGGTTGCTCGATCGGGTTCCGGCGAACATTCACGACAAGACGCCGGTAGCCCTCGGAAGCCCAATCAACGCTCGTGAATTCGACGCGTGCATGGAGCGCCCCCCCCGGTCGGTGCGGACCGGGATGGGGCAAGCCACCCCGCGGGGCCGCGCGCCGCGCCAGGTCGAATGCGCCTTCGAGCTCGAGGGGCGTCGTGTTCGAGGCCGCCTCCGCCTTTCCAAGGAGGGCGGCCGGCACGAATTTCTGTCGAAGCGCTGACTCGGTTGCGGTCGAGCGCCGTCGGGTCGAGCTCCTCGGGTTCTTGCGGGTGGACGGGGTGCGTCCAAGGCGGGTATCTTCCGTGCCGCTGTGCCGCGACCGGGGTCCCGGTCGCGGTCGTCACGGAATCGATGCTGCTTCGAATCGTTACTTCCCGTCCGGGTGCGGCGCTCGGCTTGGCTTGCGGCGTCGCCACGTGCCTCGGCAACGTGGCCTGCGCTTCTGACAGCGCGGAGTCGACTGACGCACCCACTGCGCCTTCGTTCGAAGATGCGAACGACGACCCGCCGGTTTTCGCGGGAGTCACCCGCGCCACAGCCGTGAGCGACCATGCAGTCGAACTCGAGTGGGCTCCCGGTATCGATGACCGCACGCGGCGGGGGAGCCTGACCTATCGGGTGTACCGAGGCGTTGGTGACGGGCCAGTGGACATCTCCACTCCGGCGGCGGTCTCCATTCCCGGGCAAACGGAGCTAGTCGTTGATGGCCTGGACACGGCGCGCGACTACCGTTTCGTCGTGCGCGCCGTGGATGCGGCGGGCAACGAGGACGACAACGTGAGCGCGGTTCGGGTGTCGCTGGCCGACACGACGGCACCTGAGTTCGAAGGGATCACTGGAGCGCTTCCCGAGACGTCGAGCCGGATCCTGGTGCAGTGGAAACCGGCTGCCGACAACGGGACGCCGCGACACGAACTCACGTATCGCGTGTTCGCGAGCGAAAATCGGGACGACGTTTTCGAGCACCCGATCGCGACGAGCCTTCCCGGTGCGACGTCGGTCGTCGTTTCCGATCAGCCGAAGGACACGGAGCTCTTCGTGGCGGTCCGCGCCGTCGATGGATCGGGGAACTTGGACGAAAACCAGCGAGTGGTCTCGAGCGCGATGCCGGAAGGGACGCCCCCCGAGTTCCTCGGGGTTCGGTGGGCCTCGGCTTCTCGCGACGCGGTGGAACTCAGCTGGACTCCCGCCTCCGACGAGACGACGGCCTCGAGCGCAATTGTCTATGCTGTCTACGCAGCGCGGACCTCGGGTGGGCAGAATTTGCTCGAACCGATGGTCGTGACCGACGCCGGAGTCACCCGGTGGAAGGTGACCGGGCTCGACTCGAACGAAACCTACTACTTCATCGTTCGGGCCCGCGATCGGGCGGGCAACGAGGACGGCAACACGGCTCAGCTGAGCGTCACGACGCTGCTTCCCGACGTGACGCCTCCCACCTTCGGCGGCGCGACGAGCACCACGAGCACGACCCCGTCCAGCTACCGGATCGACTGGTCGCCGGCGACGGACGACGTCAGCGAGGCCAGGCACATTCGCTACAACCTCTACGTCGCGTCGTCCCCCGGAGCGCAAGATTTCACCGAGCCGACGTTGACGACTTTGCCCGGGCGGAGCTCGGTGGTCTTCCTCGGGCAGCCTCGGGCAACTGGGTTTGCCGTCGTGGTGCGCTCCTTGGACGAGGCGGGCAACGAAGACGAAAACACCACGGAGGTCTTTGCGACGACTCTGTCGGCGAGCGCGGATGTGACCCCGCCGACCCTGACTGGTGACATCACGGTCAGCCGGGTGCCGAGTCGTCCGGATTGGCTCTACGTCACCTTTCCCGGGGCGATGGACGACACCGAAGGGCTCGGAGGGATCCGGTATCACGTGTGCGTCGGAGCAAGCTCACTCGACTGTGCAGGGAGCCAGTTTCAAGCGAACATCAATGCCACGAGCGACTTCGGTGCCGGTGGAGTGTTCGTCACGGGCCTCTCGGCACGCAAGATCTACAGCGTGACCGTCCGTCCCGAGGATCGCGGAGGAAATCTCGGCATCGGCGCCACGGCGATGGGGACGACGGCGACTTCGTTTGCGAAGAACGTGCTCCCCGTGCTCGAGTCCCGGTGCAATCAGTGCCACTCGTACAGCTACGGCACTCTGGTTCACGTGCCAGCCGGTTACGACGATGCGACCTACGGCGCCCTGTCGCAGGTGTTCGCTTCCGACGGGCAAAACAGCTACCTCTATCGGAAGCTCCTGCCGCTGGGGTCCGAGGCCGCTCCGTTCTCCGAAGCTTCGCCCAACGCGTACGATGGCGTGCGGATGCCCTCGGATGGGACCGACCCTCTCTCCGACGAAGTCACCCAGGCGATCTTCGATTGGATCGAGCAGGGCGCTTTCGACAACTGAGCCGTGGCGTCAGGTCCTTCGAACGGCCCGCCTTCGGCACGCGAGGGTTCCGAGCGACGGGGGCCAATGCCCCGGAGGAAGTCCCAGAGCTTCGGTGTGCTCGGAGGCCTTTCACTTGCGGCCGCAGTGGCGCTCGTGGCGCTTTTTTACTTCGCAAGTCGCTCGGAGCGCCGCGCTCCGAGCGAGGCAGACTCCAGGGGGGGGCAGCCCGCAAAGCCGGTGCCGAAGGCACCCGGCTCCGATGGCTCGGGCCTGCCAGGGAGTGGGTCGAACCATGGCGCGTCGAAAGGCCCCGCCCGGGGGAGGAATTCCGAGCCTCCGGAAGATGCGTTCGCAATCCCCACGCGGAGTGAAGCTGTGGAGATGCGTTTGCCGCGCATCGAGGCGAACCCAGAAGTGCGTGAGCGCGGAATCGACGCACTCGTGGCAAAACCGGATTGCCAGCCACCGGCGGTCGCGAGCTCCCTTCGCGACGACGGGACGGGTGGGGTCGGCTGCTATTTCGAGGACTCCCGTGGCGAGCGGGTGCCGATTGGTCGCTGGGCGATCCGCGCGAAAAACGGGGAGCTCGAGGTCGGCGACTATGAAGGGGGAGCTCGCACCGGTACCTGGACCCGCTACTACGAAAACGGAATCAAGGCGGCGGAGGGCGAGTACGACGCGAATCAACGCGAGGGGGCGTGGGACGAGTGGAATCCGCTCGGCCTCCACGTTGCTCGGCGTCGCTACCACCGAGGAAAAATGCACGGCGTAACCCTCCGTTTTCGCCATGGTGGTCCAGCTGTCGAGCTCTACCGGGACGGCGCGCGCGAGCCCGCAGAGCTGACGCCATGATCGCAGGACAGATCGCAGGCGGCTTCAGCAGACGGCGCGGGCGGGCCGACCAATGCCCTGCGGCGACGACAGCGAGCCTTCGCCGATCAGCCGCACGGCCAAAACTCCGCTCCACAAACGGCTGACTCGATTCGTCAGGCAATTTGAGCCGCGAAATGCGCCCACCGTGCGCCGTAGCGCGTTGTGTCAGCGCCGCCTATCGCGGTACTCTCGCCCGAATTTGACGAGCGTCGGTCGCGGCGCGCCTTGGACTTCTCGATGGTAGCTCCTTCCACCGGCTTCTTGCTGCGATGTGTTGCCGGCCTCTGCGTGGCTGGCTCGGTGCTCATGGGCGTGTTGCCGACCTCGGCTCGGTGGCGCGGCTACAGCGTCAGCACGAGTCCCGCCAACAGCACCCAGAACTCGGCGTCGGGCTGCAACGGCTGTCACAGCGGAGGAACGGCTCCGACGGTCTCTCTCATCTTGACGGGGAGCCCGACTTACTTGGAGACGGGCGACACAGTGGGCGTGCGGGTCAAGGTACAGCACAACAACGCGGCGCAGGACTACGCCGGGTTCAACGCCTTTACGGACGACGGCACCCTTTCCGTTTCGACCGACGCTTGGGTGAAGACCGCCTCGGGCGATCCTTTCTATCCGGATCCCGCACAGAGCGAAGCGACTCACTCGAACCGCAAGGGCGACAACAACACCCCGCGCGCAGCGTCGAACGACAACATCACGGACTTCTACTTCAACTGGACGATGCCGAACTCGGTGCCGGCAGGAGGTCTCGCCTACATCAACGCCTGGGGCAATAGCGTCAACGGAACGGCCACCGCGGATGATTACAGCGACGCCAATGGCCCCCTGGGCGATCGCGGTGCGCCCATCTCCTCGGCGGTGAGCATCGCTGTCTGTGCCGACGCCGATGGCGACGGCAACTTCTGGGGCCATGCCAACTGCCCCGGAAGTCAGGACTGCGACGACGACGACGAAGATCGCTACTACGGAAATACCGAAATTTGCGACAACAAGGACAACGACTGCGACGGCGTGGCCGACGACGGTCTCGCGCTGTCGACTTGTGGCGTCGGTGCCTGCGCGAACACAGGGACGACCTGCAGTCCGGCGAGCTGTACGCCGCTGTCTCCCTCCGCCGAAGTCTGCGACAACAAGGACAACGACTGCAACGGCGTCATCGACAATGGCGTCGCGCTGTCGACCTGCGGCGTGGGCGAGTGCGCGCGGACTGGCACCACCTGCTTCGCGAACAGCTGCACTCCGGGCTCGCCCAGCGCCGAGCTCTGCGACAACAAGGACAACGACTGCAACGGTGTCGTTGACAACGGCTGCGACGCGGATGGCGACAACTACTGCACGAGCCTGAGCGGCAGCTCTCCCGCGTGCGATGCGGGCGGAGACTGCGACGACAGCTCCGACAAAACCTATCCCGGTGCGCCCGAGCTGTGCGACGGCGAGGACAACGACTGCGACGGGAGCGTCGATGAGGGGTGCGACGCGGACGGGGACGACTACTGCACGGACGTGATCGGAAGCTCGCCCGCTTGCCCCAACGGGGGTGGCGACTGCAATGACGCCGACGACACCGTGCATCCCTCTGCGACGGAGCTCTGCAACAACGTCGATGACGACTGCAACGGCACCATCGACAACGGCTGCGACGCGGATGGAGACAACTACTGCACGAGCGTCGACGGGAGCTCACCTGCCTGCCCCCTGGGTGGGGGGGATTGCAACGACAACGCCGGCCAGACTCATCCGAACGCGCCGGAGGTTTGCGATGGCTTGGACAACGACTGCAATGGCCCTGCGGACGACAACATCGCGGCCATCACCTGCGGCGTGGGCGAGTGTCAGCGGGTGGCGACGGCCTGCGTCAACGGCGTCCCGCAGGGGTGTACCCCAGGGACCCCGGCCGCTGTCGAAACCTGCAACGGCCTGGACAACGACTGCAACGGAGTCATCGACAACGGCTGTGACGACGACAGTGACGGCTACTGCGATGACACCCTCGGATACGCTGCGGGAGCGGCCTGTACTCCCGGCGACTGCGACGACAGTCCCACCGGCGGCGGGGTGTCCTATCCCGGCGCGGCCGAACTCTGCGACGGAGAAGACAACGACTGCAACGGGCGCGTCGACAATGGCTGTGACGCCGATGGCGACGACTACTGCACCAGCGTGATCGGAAGCTCACCCGCCTGCTCGCGGGGTGGGGGAGACTGCGATGACTCGGACGGGAGCAACTTTCCCGGCAACACCGAGCTCTGCGACGGCGCCGAAAACAACTGCAACGCGGTCATCGACGATGGCTGCGACGCGGATGGCGACGACTTCTGCGAAGTGCTCATCGGGTCCTCGCCTCGGTGCTCCCAAGGGGGTGATTGCGATGACTCCGATCCGAACAATTTCCCCGGCAACCCCGAAGTGTGCGACGGCGCAGACAACGACTGCAACGCCACCCGGGACGACGGCTGCGACGACGACGGTGACGGATATTGCGATCCGGGGATGACTCGCCTGCCTGGAGCGGCGTGTGCCGCGACGGATTGCGACGACTCCGATCCGAACAACTTCCCGTTCAACGCGGAGGCCTGCGACGGGCAAACCAACGACTGCGATGGCGAGGTCGACGAAGGCTGTGACGACGACGGGGACGGATTTTGCGACGCCGCCCTTGCCTACTCGGCGGGCGCTGCCTGCACTCCGGGCGACTGCGATGACAGCGTCTTGACCGGAAGTGCATCCAATCCGGACGCGACCGAAATCTGCGACGATCTAGACAACGACTGCGACACCGAAACCGATGACGGCTGCGATGACGACGGAGACGGATTCTGCGACGAGAACATGACCGTCGTGGGGACCCCGGCGGTCTGCTCATCCGGTACGGGAGACTGCGACGACACGGTCGGGGCGACCTACCCGGGCGCCCCTGAGGTGTGCGACGGAGCTGACAACGACTGCGACGGGGATTTGGAGGAAGGTCTGCCTTTCGCTACGTGCGGCGTCGGCGTGTGCAAGCGCACGGGCACCGGTTGTGACGTTTCGACCTGCACGCCGGGCACCCCCCTCGACGAGATCTGCGACGGTCTCGACAACGATTGCGACGGGACGCCCGACAACGGTCTGCCTCTGGCGAAGTGCGGGGTGGGCGAGTGCGCGACTACGGGTAGCTCTTGCCACCCTTCGACCTGCCAGCCTCTCCCGTCCGAGCCCGAGCGCTGCGACGGCCTCGACAACGATTGCGATGGCACGATCGATGACGGTTGCGACGACGATGGAGATGGGTACTGCGACGCCGCGTTGCCCTTAACGAACTCGCCGGTGTGCCCCAACGGAGGGGGCGATTGCGACGACGATCTCGCCGACACCTACCCCGGCGCGCGCGAGATTTGCGACGACAAGGACAACGACTGCAACGGCGACACGGACGACGCGATCACCGAACCCACCTGCGGCGTAGGCGCCTGCAATGCACCGGCCACGGCCTGCAACGCGGGTGTACCCGAGGGATGCACCCCCGGTGAGCCGGCGCCCGAAGAGTGCGACGGAGTCGACAACGATTGCAACGGACGCATCGACGACGACGTTCCCCCGATCAGCTGCGGCGTAGGGGAGTGCGCGGTCGAGATGCCCGGCTGTGCGAACGGCGTAGCGGGCGAGTGTGTTCCGGCCGAGCCGACCGACGAAGAGTGCGACGGCTTGGACAACGACTGCGACGAGCTGATCGACGAGGGCGATCTGTGCGGGGACGGAATCTGCGTCGCCGGTCGCTGCGAAACGGAGCTTTCGTTCGAGCCGGAGCCCAGCTTCGGCGGGAACGACGGCCTTTCGTCCACCGCAGGTGCCGCTCCTGGGGGCGCCGCCGGCTACGGTGGGAGTGCAGAGGACGTTCTCCCACCATCGGATCCGGTGGGAGTGGGCGGAAGCAGCGGCGGTGGCAGAGGAGACGACGGTGGTTGCAGCTGCCGAACCGCGGGAGCCCCGATCGCGCCGTCGCCTGCCGTGTGGATGCTGTCGGGGCTCGTCGGATTGGCCTTCATCAGGCGACGCTACCGCCTTGCCGAGCGGGTCGAATCCCGGAAGAGTGTCGCCTGAGTTCTTGGAGAGAATGCTTCGAATGCGTGGTTACGGTTGCGTCTCTGCTTTGATTGTCGGTGTGGGTCTTTGGGCAGCCTCCTGCTCGTCGGATGGACCGCACTCCGGCGGAAATGAGACCGACAACATGGGGGGAGCAACCGGCTCGGGCGGAGGCTCCTCGTCGGGGGCGCAGGGCGGCGAGGGCGGGGAGTTGAATCCTGGGCCTCTCACCCTGGTGTCCAAGTCGCCTGATGCGGGAGAAGAGTCGGCATGGGCCTACGAGCCCATCCTCCTCGAATTTTCCGACGAGCTGGACGAGTCCACGCTGGCGGGCAGCGTGCGCGTGCAGGTGAATGGGCAAGACGTCGACGTCACGGTGGCAGTCGATGAAACCGGCACTCGGGTGTCGATCATCCTTGATGAACTGCCTCCGATGCCCGCGCGGGTTTCGGTGATCATCGCTTCGACAATCGAGAGCGTGCACGGCGAGGCGTTCAGTGGCGCATCGTTCAGCTTCTCCTACCCGCTATGGCAGGTTCCCGGCGGGGGCCCGGCCGCCGCGTCCTCGGGGGGGCGTCCCGCCATCGCGGTCGCGCCCGATCGCTCACCGGCTGTCCTGTACTCGACGGCGGACGGCGGTCTGGCGGTTGCGCTTCATCAGGGCGCATGGGGTGCGCTTCCCCCTCTTCCGCTCGCGGATTCGTCGGCCTCCGCCCGACCCATCGGAGCTGAATACGACGCGGACGGTGATTTGGTCGTGGCGTGGCTCGAGGCGGGCACGGGTGCTGGAGCCGTGTTCGTGGCGAAGCGCGCAGACGGACAATGGCAGATCCTCGGGGCGGGTGCTGCAGCGACAGGGGCGAACCTGAGCGTTGCTTTCGATCTCGACGCTGCCGGTGAGCCGGTCATCGCGAGTGGATCGGAAGCCGGTGCCGTGAACGTCGTGCGGCTCACGGACGGAGACTGGGATCCGGTGGGTTCCGCATACGACGCCGGCGGATCGGTGCGCGAGGTGGCACTCGATGCGAGCGACGCGGTCACGGTGGCCTACGTCGACGATGCGTTCGACCTCAAGGTGATTCGCTCGGACGGCGCATCCAGCTTCGCCCTGCTCGGCGGTGGCATCGGTCGCGAGCGCCCGGACGGGCAGGCGTTTCCGGCACTCGTGGTCGACTCGAGCGGGGCGCCCATCGTCGCCTACCTGGACGGGGACGAGGTGTCGCTCAACGTCCAGGTGGCGAAGTTCGACTCGACCTGGGCTCCCCTCGGTTCGGCGCTCGATCTCGACATCGACGCCCAGGTGAGCCCCCCGTCACTTGCGCTCGGCGCGGGTGATGTGCCCGTGGTTTTGTGGGGTGAGAAGCTTGCTGGACCCCAGCGTCTCTTTGCGGCCCGTTGGACTGGGAGCGGTTTTCGGTCCCTCGGCGGAGCTCTCCTGACGAGCGACACCGCCATCCCCC
>JBNKGC010000002.1:0-92235 GCA_050289625.1 Polyangiaceae bacterium
GGATGGCGCGCCCACCTTATCCGCACGCTACGTACCGGTTACGCCGCTTCTCGCTCGAGCAAACCGGATGGTCTTGCTCGAGCGGCGCGCCGACTACTGAGCGTAGCGAGCCAGCATCAGAATGTAGGCCGTGAGATATCCGTTGCTATTCTCGGTGACGGACCAGGAGTTGGCGGGCCAACTCGTGTTGAACTGCAGGTAGGATTTGGCCGCTGGCTGATTCAGTGGTGGACTGTAGTCTCCGGCGCAGAGCGCATTCGCGGAAGCACCGCCACATTGCGGCTGAGGCCCACTCGTGCAGCAGCCTTCGAGACTGTAGCTGGGGTTCGGACCTCCGACGAGGAAGCCGGGTGCCGGCCCAGGTGTCGTCGCCGATACTTCATCCCACGTGGGACTGCCGTCCGCGAACCACGAGTGATAGAATGTCTTCACAGAGTGTTCAGCGCCCGCCCGCTGCATGTTGCTGAGGTAGACGAGCCCCAAGGGATTCACGCCGTGAATGTAGTGGACATACCCCTCGGCCGCCGCAACGGTATCTGGGGCCAGCGTTGGATCGATATCGTACGCCTCGACGAGCTGGAACAAGCGTCCCATGAACCCGCGGGACGTGTTGCTCCCCCATTGGAAGTCGGCCATGTAGGCGCGATAAGGGTCGCGCTCCGCGAGGACGGCTCCGTAGAGATCGTCCTTCTCGATCTGCTTTCGAAACTGCGTGCGAATGGCGCTTGCAATGGACTCGGTCGCCGATGGAAGCTCGGCGTAGTACAGAAGCAGCTCCTGCCCGATGGCATGCCACTGCTGGGGCCCCCAATCGGGAACGAGGAGTTGGTAGTTTGCGTCGATGAAGTCGCGATAACTGGTCTCACCGGTCAACTCGAATAGATAGATGGCCGCTTCCAGCCTGCTGCGAAGCCGGCCTGCGTCGTCCACCTCTTGTGGCCCCGCCGCGAGCCCCCCTGAACCTGGTTGTTCGGCCTCGTTGTTGTTTTGATAGGTGACGCTGGGGTTCGCCACGGCCCAGCTGTACGCCTTGACAGCACGCGCTGCGAGATCTTGTGAGTACTGTTGTAACTCAGCCTCAGGGCGCGCTCCGTAGACCTTGCTCGCATAAGCAAACGCCGAAGCTGCGGCGAACGTGGCGTTGGTGGTAGCTGGCCCATAGTAGCTCGGACCGGTGGCCGCCGATGGTGGCGACGCATGTGCCACACCTTGCACGCAGAGCACCGATCCATCGGGCTCTTGCATGCGAACGAGCCAGTCGAGGCCCCACTTCACTTCATCGAGGACATCAGGAATGCCATTGCCTGACTCAGGGATCCCGTAATCGTCCGGAAATGCGTCCGGATACTGGTCGAAGGCCGAAAGCAAAGTGCGAACGTAGCTGGCAGCCCAGGCAGAGTACTTGTTGAAGTCGCCTGCGTCGTACCACCCTCCGTGAAGGTCGCGGGCCGTCGATGGATTGTCCTTGTCCAACCAGGAACGGGCTTCCGTGTCCTGACCGGGTCCCATGTGGCTCGCTCCATCGGCCCATTCAGCGCCCGCGTACTCGGCTCTCTTTTCGTGCCCTGCACGCTGGTAGAAGTACGACCGGATCGCGTGTTTGAGGACACTCCGATACACGTCGTCTGCGATGCGGAAGTGAACGCTCCGCTTTCCGCTCGCCGCATCCCGTACGAAGTATTCTCCCGGCTCCGTGACGGAGCTGAAGTCGAACCAGTACGCTCGATCGCCGGAAACTGGGTCGGTTGCTCCGCCGTTCCAGCTTGCGGGCGCTCCCGAGAAAACGGCATCTCCCGTCGACACTTCGACGACCTCGAGGGTGTCGCCCGGGGTGAAGCTCTCCCCTGAATCGTATCCGACTTGAGGATCGCGCACGACGGCGACCTTCTTCGAGGACGTTCGGTAGCCGAACTGATCGACGACAATGAAGGGAATGGGGCCGTTTGGCCCAGAGGGGAGACCGTTGCTCCATTCGGTATCGGTACTGGGGTAGTCGACGGTTCCGGCGCTCCCTCCGCTTGCCGGAGCACCCCCCGTTGCGCTCGTGCCTCCCGTACCGCCTGACGCCGTGCCCGTCCCTCCGGCGTTGGTGCCGGTTCCCCCGCTGGAAGCCCCGCCGCCGGTTCCCCCGCTGGAGGCCCCGCCGCCGGTTCCCCCGCTGGAGGCCCCGCCGTCTCCGGCGGAAGACCCTGCGCTGTTCGAAGGGGAACTGCAGGCAACGAGAGGAGGAAGGACGAGGAGCGAGATGAGGGAGCGATAACTGGCGCGACGGGACTTGGACGAGGTCTCCTGAACGCGAGTGACGGTGCTAGATTTTTCCGTTGTCCGAGGAACGGTGGAAGGTTGGAGGGGGCGCAAGAACATCATGGACTGAAAGACGCGGAACGCGACGGAGCAGTACCAGCAATTTCGGGGGTTTCGGAAACTCACGGCTGATCCCCAGCGCAGTCTGCCCACTCCAGTGGTCCCACTCCGTTTCACTCGCGCGAATGTCGCGTCGGCCACTTCGTGTGCCGAGCGTCTGCGGCTAGGGAGAATCAACCTGCAATTCGCGTCGCCGCAAGAGAAGCGCGAGGTGTCCAGTCGACGCGGCGAGTTCGCCAGAGCGGGGGCAACCGGAGCATGGTGTCGTCACCCAGCAGTCGACGACCCGAACCTCAACGCCATCTGCCCCGACGGCACGGAGGGAAAGTCCACCGGCGGCGGTCCCCCGGGCTCGAGCCCGTGAGCTCTCACGACCCGGATGGATGTCGCGCCGCGCTCGGCAGACTTCGAGCCACTTCATGCGTCCCCCGCAATCGGGACAGGTGCTGACGTCCACCAGGAACACGTGGCGCAGGAGAAACGCCCAACGCGATATCTGCCGTGAATGGGCGCCACCTTTCAACTCGCTCGCCGCAAGTGATCGACTTTGCTTTGTTTTTCGTTAGCTGATCGGCGCGCCTGCCAAGACACTCCCGTTTTGGTGCTGAGCGCACGGAATGGTCCGGAGGCTAAGAAACATAAACGTGCATTCCTCTCCTGACCCGATGGATGTCGCGCCGCAGCGCCAACAGTTCGCTCATGGCCCCACCCTAATCGTCCCCGGACGACGCGACCAACGCGAGCTCCGTCCGAGTCGAAACCTGGTAACGCTCGAACAACTTGACGAGGTGATTGCGAACGGTGAACGGGCTCAGGTGACACGCCCGGGCGATCTCCGGATTCGTCAGCCCTCGACGGACGTAGAAGAGGATCTCGCGCTGGCGCTCGGTCAGATCCGGTGGCGGCTCCTCTCGATCGGGTCGGTCGTGGCCAAACCAGGCGTCCGCCACGGCCAGCGCCTTGACCACCGCGCCGGCAGCTCGCTCGTGGTCTTCGGAGTACCGGCCGTGCGCGAGACACAGATTCACGACGACGGACACGCCGCGAGGAGGCTGCCACGACATCACGAGATTGGACGTGATGCCCATCGCGACCTGGTGCCGCGCGATGTGTGGCAACCGCTCCCATTCTCGCTGCGTGTAGATGTTCGTGTCGACCATCACCCCGCGTTCCCGCAAGCGCTCATTGGCCCGACTGAGCTCGTGAGGGTGCGACAGGACGGTTCGGCGCGCGGCGTCCGCTTCATCGGGATCCATGTGGACGACGTGCGACGACTCGACCGGGGTCGTTGCGTCGGCAAAGATCGCCATGTCGCTGGGCGTGCAGCGCATGAGCCGGCGCATGACCTCACGCCGGAAGTCCGTCTGATTCTCCGCGTCAAACGCGAGGTGTGTCAGCTCGGTTGCCGTGGGCCAGCGCTCTCCTACCACGGCCGAATCGTACCGGGGCCCGCCGCGACGGCAACCGATGACGACCCGCCGACCCGCCCAGCGAGAACCGAAAAGGTACAGCTGTACCATTGGGTTCTTGGGCGGACGCCCGCATGCTCGACGAAGCCCAACCGGGCCCGAAAGGAGACTCGCATGCCCGTTTACCGACAACGCAAACACCTCACCACCGGCCTCGCTATCCTCGCTTTTGCAGCCCTGGGAATCGCTGTCGTTCCGAGCAGCGCCGACGCACGCGGTCACCGAGACTGCCCGCGCTGGCTCAAGCATCGGAGCCCCGAGCAGACCGTCCTCGACCACGTCGCGTCGATCCAAGAGGGGCGAATCGACGAGGCGATGTGCGACTTCGCACCCAATGCGGCCGTCATCTTGCCCGGCCAGGTGATCACGGGGCTCGACAACATTCGCGCGGGCCTCGAGGGCTTTGGAGCGCTGCTCGGCGGCGCGGTCCCCGAGATCCACACGCTCACAACGCACGAATCGACCGTCTTGCTAACCTTCTCCGCGTTCGGTACGCCGTGCACGATTCCGGATGGATCGGATACGTACATCGTCAGAGAGGGCCACATCGTCGCGCAGACCGTGCACGACACGCTGTACAGTGCGCCGGGCGCAGTGTGCCCGCTGGCAGCACCCGGTCAGTGAGCACGCGGCGGCCGGCTCACGGCCTGGCTGACCACTGAAGCGGCCGGCGGCTACGTGCTGGAGGACGCAAGGTGGGGCGCCCGGCTCGCGTGTGGCAGCTAACGGCGAAGGCCAACGATAGATTCCCCGATCGCCACACGGAGCTAGCCGTCGGAATGCTCGAAGCAGTTCGAAATGCCTTCGGTGAAGAGGGCATCGAACGCCTCACCGACGAGCGAACGAACCGGCCGCAGGCGGAACGTAACCGTTCGCGGCTGCTGACGGGGCGGCTGCCTCCCCAGGCGAGGGCGCCGCTGACCGTCCGCCCCTCGGCAGCTATCCGTGTTCGCGCGGCGCGCACATGCGCGGCTCAGGGCGGCGAGCAGAAGTTCTCCGACTGCAGCGTTGCGGTCACCGAGTAGGTCGTGAAGCTCGGATCGACCATCGAGCAGTCCCCGTCGGGCGCGCACGTGACGGAGAAGTCGAAGTCGTAGTCTCCGTTGAGTCGGCACGCAGTGTCCGCAACGAGGTGGAGGACCCAGTCCTGGCGGCAGCCGTCGGTGACGTTGGGGCACGAGCGCCCCCCCATGTTCTCCTCGATCGTAACGTCGGTGAAGCCTGGGGGGACGGTGACCATGGGCGAGGTCAGGAGATAAGGGTAGTGCGACAGTGTCACCAGACGGATGTCGAAGGGGTCTGTCAGGTCGAGCGGCGTGATCTGGCGCGTGATCGCCGCCTTCACGTCCGTCGATGCGTAGCCAGGGCCTCCGGCCGCCCCGCCCATGTTGGAGCCGGCGCTACCTCCGGCCTCGCCCATGTCGGTACCGCCGCTACCTCCGCCCGCCCCGCCCGTGTCGGAGCCGCCTGTGTTGGCCGCGCCCGAGCCCGCGCCCGCGCCCGAGCCCGAGCCGGTGCCGCCGTCAGTTCCGCCGCCCGTCGAGGAGTCTTCCGAGCAGGCGCCAAGGGCGATTGGGAGAGTGAGAAGGATGATCGGAATAAGTCGTGCGCGCATGAAGCCTCGCGAAGGGTTGGGATTGCTCCAATATCGTCGCTTCACATGATTCTCGATTCAATCTACTGTTCCGTAGGTGTGTGAGCCTGCACCACCAACCACATCGGACGTCGGATCATGACCGAGCAGCTGCGCACGGGGGACTGGCGGCAACTCGCCGACATCTGGCGCTCGATCGGCGAAGCGCCGGCCGGGGACGCGGAGCTCGGACTCGAGCGCGGGGCCGCGCTGCTCGGCGACATGCTCGGTGGCGTCAACACCTTGGTCACGATTGCCGCCCGCTCGGAGCGACGCCGACGTGCACGCGATCCGCTGGACGGTTTTCGGCCAAGCGTCCACATCGACGCGAGGCGCGAGCCCTGGCGGGCGGACCTCGCCGCCGAGTGGTCCTCCGTCGCGTCCAACTACATCGGCGACCCAACCATGCGGCGCCTCGCGGACGGCGCCGGCCGGCAGCGCGCGATCCGTCTGGGGGCGAGCGCTGGCCCCCGGTGGCGCGACACCCCGCTCGGTCGCCTCCTCGCCGTCCTCCAGCTCCGCGACCGCCTGATCGGCGCGGTCCCGCTGACGAGCGACGTCGAGCTCATCCTGGTCGTCGATCGGGATCGCGGCGACCGGGCATTTGGCGCGCGGGACGAGGCGCGCCTGCGTTGCGGCCTCGACGGCTTCCGCACGACGGCGCGACGCGTGGCGCGCACGCACGGACTGATGGACAGCGAGCGACGCCTGGCGCGGCGCGAGTCCGAGGTGTTGCGATGCCTCCTGCGAGGCGCCACCGAGTCCCAGGTGGCCGACGAACTCGGGATCTCGGCGGGTACCGTGCACCAGTACGCCGTTCGGCTCCACAGGGCGTTCGGCGTGCACTCGCGCGCGGAGCTGCTCGCGCTCTTCCTGCGGGACGCATCCCCGTCTCGATGACGCGGGACCCGGTGCGCCCTGGTTGCTTGAAGTCCGGGCGACGTGCGATCTACTTCGAGTTCCCCCGAGACGCCGAACGAGTCGCTCCCGCGTAGCAGCCACTCGTCTTCATGTCTCTCACTCCTTTCGGTGGGGGCACTATTCGGCGGACACGCCCGCTCCGCAATGGTGAGAGCTACGCTTGTCTTGCCGGATCCTGCGACTCGTGCGGGCCGACGGGGCGCCGCCGCCGGTAGAGGGCCGCTTGAGCTACCCGGCCCCCTGATCGGCTCTGCCCCGCAGCCCGCGTGGTAGGACCCGCGGGGCCCGCTGAGTCGGAGCTGATTAGGAAGGCGTCGACCAGTACGAGTCGCTTGGGACGCGCCGAGCGATTTTTTCGTGGTTTGGGGTAGGCTCGGGTCATGCTTCGACTCGCCGCGGGCTCGCATCTGCGCTTCGAAGACAGCGCCAATGGAACCGTGACGGGCCGGCACTACGGGTTGCATTCGGGCGACGAGGTGTTGCTCGAATGCGATACCGAAGGTCAGTGCATCAAGCGGCCAACGGAGTTTCGCAGGCCAGGTACCCCGAGTCCCGAGTTCACCCTGCGAGCAACGCGCAAGGTGCTCAACTTCACTTACCACGTGCAAGAAGGTCCGGATGGTCCACGACTGGGAACTCTGGACTGCAAGGGAACGGGCGCGCTGTGGAAGATCCGTGATGCGGACGAGGCGCTCGTCGGCAGGATCGTCGATCCAACCAAGTGGACTACGGACCTCGTGCGAACGGCGCTCAGCGGCTCCCCCGAGACGTACTGCCTGCTTTTCGGCGACGAACTTTGTGCCCGCATCGAGCGGATCCGTCGGCCTCGAAAGAATTCCGCCCGAGGCCCTCTGGGCAAGTTCTTCCAAAACCTCCTTACCCTCTGGGATTGGAGTCTTCAGGTCGAGAAGGACCTGGAGGGTGGACGCGCCGCCCTCGCGGTGGCCGGGACCCTCCTGCTCATCGAGCACCAGATCCGCAACTCGCACAGCCAGTAGGCAACCGCTCACGAGGTCTTCGTCTACCGGGTGTCGCCGAAATGTGGGTTTCCTCCGTAAGCCTGTAAACCTCGACTGAATCCGCGCCGACCGCCTGGGAAGCTGGCGAAAGGGGAGCGTCAGAGACGGAGAGCGAGCGCCAACCGCTCCACAATTCGCCCTTCGACGAAATGCGTTTGCACGATCTCATCGACGTCTTCTGCGCACGTCGGCCGGTACCAGACACCTTGGGGATACACGACCATCAGGGGACCTGCATTGCAGAAGCCGAGACACCCCGTGCGAACCACAGATACCCCAGTGAGCTGGCGCCCCTCGATCTGCGAGCTCAGCTTCTCCCACAGAGGGCCACCATGGCGTGACGCACAACTGCCCCGGGGATGGGCGGGCGGGCGCTGCTGGGAGCAGCAAAAGACGTGGTATGGGAACACCACGGGCAGCTCGATCTCTTCGCTGTCTGTCATCGGGAAACCCACTCAGTTCAGCGACTGCGGCAAGGTCAGTAGGAACGGAGCCGCCTCCACCTCGAAGGTGCGCCCCAGCACACTGTGCATGAGGTAGCTGCCGCGCATCTCGCCTCGCGAGGTGCGGAGTACGACCGTGCTCTTGTATTCGAAGCTTTGGCCAGGGTGCAGGATCGGATGCTCTCCGACGACACCGACCCCATGGACTTCCTCGGTACTGCCTTTGGCGTCGGTGATGATCCAGTGGCTGCTCAAGAGCTGCGCGGAGACTGAGCCCAAGTTTTGGATCACTACGGCGTACTCGAACGCGTAATGGCGGGCGAGAGGCATGGATCGTTCGGCTACGTAGGCGGGGCGAACCTCGACACGAAAGCCACGGGTCAATGCGCTCGAGAACTGGCGCGGCACTGCAGGCGGCATGGTCACGATACAGCCACGCTATTTTTGGCCAGCAAGGTCGAGAGCTCGCCGGTCTTGGCCATCTCCAGGACGATATCGCAGCCCCCGACGAACTGACCCTTGATGTAGAGCTGCGGGATTGTGGGCCAATTGGCGAATCGCTTGATGCCCTCGCGGATTTCGTTGTCTTGCAGCACGTCCGTCGACTGGAACGGGACGCCCAACTTGTCGAGCACCTGCACTACGGCTGCGGAGAAACCACACTGCGGAGCGGCAGGCACACCCTTCATGAACAAGAAGACGTCGCTCTCGCTCAACAGCCTCTGGATCCGTTCGTTCACGTCACTCATCATCATCCCTCTCAAAGCGCTTTCCAGTTGCCTCGAGCCCCTCTCCGCCGACTCGGCCCGCAAGAAGCGAGGGCCAAATTGGGGGAGCGTGCGGCTCAGTCTGCACTTCACTCGGAAACGGCGGTTTCCAGCTGCAACGCGTGCAGGTCGCCGCCCAGCAGCCGCCCCTGGAGTGCGGCATACACGCGCTGGTGTTGTTGCACGCGACTCATCCCGGCGAAGCTGCTCGACACCACCCGCGCGGCCCAGTGGTCGTTGTCGTCGGCCAGCGCGGTCAACTCGACCCTCGCATCGGGCAGAGCGTCTTTGATCAACGTTTCGATTTCGGTTGCGGTCATCGCCATCGGTTCGCTCGCAGCCCATGCCGGAAGCAAGAGGGGTGCCAGACAGTAGGCGAATGGCGACCCCAGAGATTTTCCGAGCTGGCGAGATCCCGCGGGACCTCCATCACCCACGACCGTTGTCGCACGTACGACAAATGTCGCGCTTGGGACGCAGTGCGAACCGCCCGACACTCACGCGCTCCGCGGGACGATCCGGCCACGCAACGAGCGGGAACCGCCCGCCGCGCCGAAGTGATGATCGGTCGTCCGCAGGGCGACGGCGATCCGTGGCTCCTGCTTGGCGCGGCCTTTGCTTGAAATACTCCCAGGCTCGATCGGTTGGACCGAACAGAGGAACGCGTGATGGCTTTCGTGTCCGTATGCAAGGAATCGGAGTTACGCGAAGGGGCGATGGCGCTCTTCAGCGTCAACCGCAAGCGCGTGCTCCTGGTGTGGCCCGAGGGCGGCGAGATCAAGGCCTACCGCGGGCGCTGCCCACACCAGGACGTGCCGCTCGAAACCGCAACCTTCGACGGCAATGCGGTCGTCTGCGGGCTGCACCAATGGAGCTTCGACGCCAATACGGGCATGTGCGTTCAGCCTCGGGACTGCGCTCTCAAATCCTATCCCGTCAGGATCGCAGACGGGGAGCTGCAGGTGGAGTTGAATCCCACATGACCCGGAACCGACGGGTCATGCCTCGAACCGAGGGGTCGACAAACGGTCTATTTTTCAACCAATGAATCCCATTTTGGAGCTGCCGGTGCATTTTCGTTCCGCGATCGTCCGAATTGCGCCAGGCAAACCGTTCTGAATCCTTTTTCGACGGAGCACTCCTGAAGCAACGACACGGCTCGCCGATTCCAGCCAAGGAGGAGGAGAGCATGATCACGACTTACCAGGCTGCGCCCGACATCGACGTGCTGACGACCAGCTTCCCCATCCCGGGGCTCGGCTTCGTTGCCATCAACGCCTTCGTCCTTCACGGCTCCGAACCCATCTTGGTGGACGCCGGCGCGGGGGTGATGAGTGACGAGTTCATGACCGTGCTGCGCACGGTCATCGACCCTGGCAAGTTGGAGTGGCTCTGGCTCACCCACCCGGATCCCGATCACACCGGGGCGATCGGGCACCTCCTTCGCGAAAACCAAAACGTCCGCGTCGCCGCGACGTTCCTCAGCGCAGGAATACTGAGCCTGTTCGCCCCTCTTCCGATGGACCGCGTGTACCTCATCAACCCCGGGCAGCAACTGCATGCGGGGGAGCGAACGCTTGTCGCACTTCGGCCGCCCACCTTCGACAACCCGGCGACCCTGGCCTTCTTCGAGAGCAGATCCAAAGCGCTCTTCAGCTCAGACTGCTTCGGCGCTCTGCTTGATGCCGTGCCCGAAAAGGCAACGGAGCTCGGAGAAAAGGAACTCCGAAGTGGTCAAACCCGTTGGGCGACCCTCGATGCGCCCTGGCTTCACGCCGTCGACGCGGGTGCGTTCGCCAAGGATCTCGACCGCATCCGCCGGCTCGACCCCGGCCTCGTCCTCAGCAGCCATTTGCCCGCTGCGCCGGGTACGCTCTTGGAACGCATGCTGTCAACGCTGCGCGCTGTCCCCCAGGCAGACCCCTTCGTCGGCCCCGATCAGGCCGCGCTCCTGGCGATGATGGCGGCAGATTCAACGTCGCCGGACGCGTGACGGGGTTGGAACACCGGGGCCCATCGCACAGGGCTGAAACCACACCGACGTGCTGTCCAATCGCATGCTGGTCATGATCGACTCCCGGCCAGCTTACGGCATCTTCTTTCGGAAGAGCTTCGCCTCCATGTCGGTGGGCACGATGTACCCAGGAACCCCGACTGCGACCGGTCGCTGCTCTCGCGCCAAGGTCGCCTCGACCTCCCGGATTTCGTCCGAAAGAACGAAACGGAAGCCGATCGTCCGACTCTCACCGGGTTCGAGAACCAGCGGTGTGGCTTCATTCCACGGCTGGACTGATGATGTTGTTGAACACATCATGATTTCATCAGGAGGAGGGTTACATGGTCTACGACGTGGTCATCGTGGGCGGCGGTCCGGCGGGACTCTCCGCATCGCTCGCACTCGGTCGCGCGCGCCGACGAGTGCTCCTGTGCGATTCCGGACCGCGACGGAATGCGGCCGCTGAGCACATCCACAACTTCGTCACGCGCGATGGAACACCACCCGACGAGTTTCGACGAGTCGCGCGTCAGCAGCTCCACGAATATTCGAACGTCGAAATGCGAGACGACCGCGTCGCATCCATCGAAGGAATCCGCGGCGCGTTTCGCGTCGATTTAACGTCAGCGACGGTTCAGGCCCGTCGCGTCCTCCTCTGCGCAGGAATGGTCGACGAGATGCTTCCCATCGAGGGGTTCCTCGAGCTTTGGGGTCACGCCATTTTTCAATGCCCGTACTGCCACGGGTGGGAGATTCAAGACCGACCGTTGGCGTATCTGGCCCGGACGGCGGAATCACTTCACTTCCCGTTTCTCCTTCGAGCGTGGACCAGAGATGTGGTCGTACTCACCGGGGGCGAGTTCGACGTTCCGAAAGACGTGCGAGACCGACTGGCTCAGGCTGGCATTCGCGTCGAGACTGCGCCCGTCCTGCGCCTCACGATTCGCGGAACCCAACTCGAAGCCGTGGAACTCGCGGACGGCACTACCGTCGGGTGCAATGCCCTTTTCGTGCATCCCCCGCAGAAGCAGATCGAGCCCGTGAACCAGGTCGGCGTAGCACTGGATGAAGCCGGCTTCGTCCGGGTCGATGCCAGCACGAGCGAAACGTCCATCCCCGGGATCTACGCTGCGGGCGATCTGACGACACCGATGCAAGGGGCCGTCCTCGCGGCAGCTGCCGGCACGCGGGCGGCAGGAATGCTCAACCTCGAACTCACGACGGAACTTGCAATAACGGGGGCGCTGTGAGCGGGGCTAGCGCTGCGCCGCCTTGGCAGCCGCTGCCCTCCATCGCTCCGCGGAGGCGCTCAGCCGTCTCCTCTCCGGTCCGGTGCTCGCGGCATCGAGGTACGCTTCCACGGGAGCGTGTTCACGCGAAATGACACTCGGGCGGCGCAGCGACTCGGCGAAAACGTGCGCCGCCGTCTCCCGCGCCGGGAAGCGTACGCCACGCGGCACGAAGCGCTCCGAGACACTCAAAGCGCGTAGATTTCCGAACCTTCGACGGCCGCGATGGGGCGGCGAAGGGCTCCGTTTCCATCGAGCGGAACGACCCAGTGCTCCCCCGGAAGGCTCACCATCTGGCTGAGCCGTTCGGGTACCTGAGCCAAAGCGTCTTCGCTCGCGAGAAACCCCGTACGCCCCTCGAACGCAAGTACGTAGAGGGGTGGACCGTTGTCCTCGAGCTCCTTCTTCACCAAGTAAGCGACGCGCACTTCCGGCACGAGAGCGAGGTTCAGGACAAGCTGCTCGAGAGTGTCCCGACCGAGCCCATGGGGCACGAAGCGATCCCCCGACGTGAGCTCGTTCCGTGCACGCTCCCGCTCCTGCTGCGCGTCCGCTGCCTCTTGGGCGAGCTCCAGGGAGCTTTGCGCAGCTTCCTCGTCGTCGTTTCGGGCATGGAACCGAGAGAGCAGCGCTGCCGACGCCAGACGAAGCTCCGGGTTGCGGTGGCTCTGAAAGCTCTCCAGGAGCGGAACGCCGCCGGCATCGTTTCGCGCGAGGAGCAGCCGCCCCACGGAAAAGCGAGCACCCTCGTGCTCGGGGTGCAGTTCGAGAACAGCCTGAAAAAGACGCAAGGGGTCTTCGTCCGGAAGCACGTCTTCCGCGAGATCCGCGTACTCGAAGGCTTCGTCCGCACTGAGGAGTCGAGACTGCCTTTCCCCTTCGAGAACGGCGAGTCGTTCCTTCTTCCGGCAGACCTCGGCGTGCTTCTGCTGCCACGACGTCGCGACGTGGGACGACCAGTGGTACCCGGCCTGCTGCACGAAGTAGTCGTACTTGTCCCCGAAGTATTCCTGTGCAGCCGAGCGTGCGGGCCAGTCCTCGACGCTCACCGTAGTGCCGAGCGCCTGAACCCGGTCGGCGAGAGAGGGGTGGGTGTCATCCGTGCTGGTCTTTTCGGCTAACGCGTTCTCGAGAGCTTCACGAGCGCTCTGCGGTTCGTCGTCGTTCGCCCCCTTCGCCCAGTCGTGGAAGAGCGCCGCCGGCGGGTGCGCATCCGTGGTGACCTTCTTGAACACGCTTTGCCAGAAATCGGGGAGGAAGGCAGCCCTGACGTTAATGTTGGCGAGCGCCTGCGCCGCCCGATCCTTGCCATGGAGCTCCGCGGCAGCGGCGTCCGCTTCGTACTCGTTTTGCCGTCGCAAGGGAAACGAGAGCGCGTCGAGGCGCGGGACGTACCAGTTCAGGAAGCCCTCGATCAACGAGCTGCTTCCGGTGGACTGCAGGAGTTGCACGTAGGACCGGACCGCGCGGTAAACCCAGCCTGCAAACTTCGAGTGGTTGCCGCTCAGGTGTCCGAGTTCGTGAGCGACGACCACCCTGAGGTCTTCCCGACTGACTGCCTGCATGAGCGGGAGCCCGAGGATGAGAGTGCTCTGACTCCCGAAGAACCCAAGGCGAGTGCTCTGAACGACACTCGCGTTGTAGTCGTCCGTGAGCAGCACGCGCGAGAGCTTGGGTACGCTGAGCCTCGCGCGCATCGCGTCCAGCTCGGCGAATAGCTCAGGAGCATCCTGGGCCCTCAGCGGAATCCCGACTGGCATGTAACCGGCCACCTTGAGCGAGGAGAACATTGCAGCGACGAGAACGAGGAGCGGGATGCCCAGCTTCAGACCCAACTTGATGAACAAGGCGCTGGGCTTGAAAACCAGAAGCGCCACGATGCCGACGAGGAGCCCCAGCGTAGCAAGCAGCATGAGCGCGTAGACCGCGTACCCGAAGAGGGCGAAGGTCAACACCCGCAGCTTGTAGAGTCCGGGGGCAGACTGGATTTGTCGCGTGTAGCACTCGACTTTCCGTTCGAAGACTTCTCGTTCCATCGGTTCGGTCCCAAGCTGGCACCAACGTGTGGCGGAAACCGCTCGTGTTGATCGCCCTCCCCCTTACGCGCTGTTCGAACCCGCCGGGGCAAGGGCCAAAACGCCTACGGGAGGACGCTGCGCACCGGGTTCCGCCCGCGTTTCTCCGACCACCGCAACGGAGTACTCGCTCTCGACGGGACAATCCTCAGCGCAGGCGGTCACAAGAGGGTCTTGTAGCCTGAAATGGTTCGGACCTACAACGAGAATTGAACGCGAAGAGCACTCCAGAGCCAGAGCCAGAACCCGATTCCGTTCCTCTCCGCGGAGCCTGCTACTGGCGCTTCGCGCGGCTGTCGGGCGAGCACCGTCCCGCCCTCAGAGAGGCGGCCGCACGATAGGCGGGCAACCCCACCGCGGCTTGGTGAGCCAGTCCTGACCGTAGAGCTTCGCGAAATCGTGAAACTCACACTCGAGCTCGTTCACCGGGTTCTCCCCCTTCCGCAGCTGAACCCGAGTCTCGCTGCCCCGATGCAGGTATCCCGTGCGCCGTCGCCACTCGCTCGGTCCCCAGCTCTCGAGAAGCTCGCGGACCGAGGGATGGCAGCGCTCGTCATTCCAGAGCACGTACCCCTCAAACGTTTTCCGGCCGCAGTCACCCGTCGCGAAACGGTCGACCAAGACGTCTCCGTTCGCGGCGCGAAGCGAGAGAAACAGCTCGCCGCCGAGTCCCACGTCGACGACCACCCGATGGTCGCGGGGTTGGTAGAGTAGGTGTCCTGCAGAATTTCGTTCGACCGCGAGCAAACAACACGCGTCGACTTCCGCGGCCCCGTACCCGTGAAATAGGTTCATGTACCGAACCCCTCGTCGAACACACAGGTCGCGCAAAGCGAGTTCCAAGCCGAGCGGCATCGGGTAGCCGCCCGTTCCCAAGAGCAACGTTCCAGGCAGCCTCCCGTAGCCACTCGAGACATGCCAAAAGAGGAGCTCGGCAAGAAACAGCGGCTGCCCCAGCAGCATCACAGGCATGTTTTCCAGGCACGACAGCTCGAGCGCGCGCGACCCCGTCGCCACGCTCAGATAGGTATCGACGTACACACCAAAGTCGAGATTTCCGAGCGCCGCCGGATAAGCATTGATGACCAGAGGAATTCGTCCCTCGAAGCCTCGAAACAGTTGGGGCCACTTCCCCTCGAGAAGAGCTCTCAGGTTGCCCCCCTGCCCGAGAATCCGAAACCCACGGGGCCCCCGATCCTGTCGTCCGGAAGAGTAGGAGAGAACATCGCCAGCCTTCAGTCTCCGCATGGGAGCTCATCCTACAGCCGAATTCACTATCCGGACCAGCGAAGCGGCTTCGAACTCGACGGGACAGGCTCACCCGTACAGTCCGGGACACACAACATGAAGCGGACCCTGTTTTCCGGGGCCACACTAGAGGAAAACGGCTACTTTGTCCGGGGACTCCACTGCGTCGATCGCTCGCACGAGCTTCATGAGAAGCGGCGGGCATCCGTTCCATCTGCTAAATGCCGTCCATGGGGTACCGGGCAAGGATCGGCACCGTCGACGATGTCGATGCGATCCATCGGATCTGGCTGGCGGGCGTCGAGAACAGTTTGGGAGCCCCACTGGCAAGGGATGCCGGGGTCAACTACCGAGGCTACTTTCGAACGCGCCTCGAATCTCGTAGCGAGATCTTCAAATTCTTCGTCGTGGAGAATTCACGCAGCGAAGTGGTGAGCTGGCAAAGCCTCTCACCACTTCGAAGTCATCCATCCGTGGCGACGACGATGGCGGAACTCAGCGCGTACACCAGCCCTCGACAGCCGCCAGGTCGGTCGACCTTACTCGGTCTCGAGACCCTCTTGAGCTTCGCCGACGAAACGCCCCTGCACTACGTCGTCGCCTTCATCACCGACACCAACGTCGGAGCCCAGCGCCTCGCGCTCCACCTCGGAATGCTCCACACCGGTTCGTTCCCAAGCGCTCCTCGCTCGCCGCACCTTCCGCCGCTCCACTGTTTCGTCTACCCCTGCCAAGCGGGAAGGACGCACTGCTGAAGTCGCTCTCTGCCGACGACACCCCAAGGCAAGCTCCAGCCCATGCGCCGCCTGAAGGCGAGCAGCTTGGAAAGGGGACCCCGTGAGACGCAAGCGTCACGTCGCGAGCCGCCAGGTGGGAGAGGACGCCGTCGAAGTTTTCGACCCAGAACGAGCAGCTCGGGCACCCCACCTCGGCGTCCGGACCGAACATGAAGTGATAGACAATGAGCTGCGACCGACCGGCAAACAGTTCGCTCAAGGCCATTTTGCCTTCCGGCGCGTCGAAGACGTAGTCCTTTTCGACCGGCCTCCAAGGGAGGCGGCGCCTTGCCGCAGCCAATTCTGTCCCTCGCTATCCCGGCGTACGGGAGCTGTTCTTGGTTACGGTGGCAGATTCGGCATCGCAGGCGATGCTCCCTGTGGAAACGCGCCATCTGGCCAGCGGCCACAGCCAAAGCAGCGACAGGTAGCCCCCACCCAAAAGCAAGAGGTGGAGAAACTCCGGGCTGACGTCGGTCAACGATGCGCTCTTCTGACTCAGCACCTGCATTGCCAGCAGACCAGGCGTACTTGGAAATAGGTTGGCGGCGCTCCGCAGCCATTGCGGCAGCGCGCTGGCGGGCATGGCGTAGCCCGAAATCATCAGCAGGGGAGCCGATAGAAACATCAGCGCGTGGAACGCTCCATAGCGATCTTTCACCAACGTCCCGACAAACAATCCCATCGGAAGCAACGTCAGAACAAAGGCAGCAAACAATGCGGCGAATGACGCCGCACTCAGCATTGGCCAGCCAAACCAAACAAACGCTGCGATCAAGGCGCCCGCGGAGCCGGCAAACAAAGGCATCTGAGCCACTCCTCGCCCCAGCAGTTCGAACAGCGACGGCGCGGTGCCCGAGTCGCCCTCTGCTTCCCGGCGCAGCCCCGCTGAATATGCCAGACCGAGCAAGGTCACCTGTTGAAGGACAATCAAGAGGATCCCCGGTACGAGAAACGATCCATAGGATACGTTGGAGTGGAAAACGTAGCGAAAATCCGGAATGATAGGGTGAGACGCTACCTCCGCCCCTTTCCCACCGAATCCGACTTCAGCGAGTCGCGCAGCCGCGATCTCGGTACTCTGGTCGAGCACGACTTCAGTTACTGCCGGCAGCGCCGTGCCATAGGCCAAAAGATTCGCTGCGTAAGTCCACGCCGCCACGGTAGCTTGATGGCCACGCTTCAGCTCTGCCGACAAACCGGGCGGCATCTCGACGATGAGATCCACTTCACGGGCAATTAACATTGCACGCGCGGTTTCAATGTCGTCGACCCGGGCGATCAATGACAGCCCTTGCGTGGCATCCAGGAGTAATGTCAAACGTCGCGAAAACGCAGAATCATCCAAATCGACGACCACGAAGGGGCGCTCTACCACCTGATCCCGAGCATAAAGACTGCTCACGAACACAGGATAGACAATGGTCACTGCGACCAACAAGAGCACGATCATTGGATGGCGTCGCATGTGCGACAGCTCGCCCAGGCAACCCGACCAGATCTCGTGCAGTCGCCCTACTCGACGGACCCTCCAGCCGATACTGCGTTTCATGCGGACTGACTCTGTTGCTCAGACACGCCATGCCGCTGCGTTATGCATGTTCGCCAACGACCTCGAAAAGACCAGCTGACAATCGCGATACTCAGATAGACCCCGCACTGCAAAACCAGAAGACGCAACTGCGGGGCGACTTCGGTGAAGTTGGTGGCCCGATGTAGATACACCTGAAACGCCTGCGCAAAGGGCTGAAGCGGCAAGATGTAGCTGAAGCTCGCAAGTGGTTTCGGAAACAGATCCGTCGGAAAGGTGATACCGCTTGCCATCAACGATAGCATCCCCAAAAATACGCAAACGTCCATTGCCAAGGGAGCTTCCGGAATGGCACCGTGCAAGGCAACCACGAGCAGCCCCGTAGCCAGCACGAACAAAGCACTCATTGCCGCGATGAGAGCGAACGAACTTTGAGGCACAATGGCTTCCTGCGGCAGAACGACATAGGCCAAGAGCAGGCACATCAGCCAACCAAGTACACAGGTCGCACCCATTCCCGAGAGACGACTCAGCCAACTTTGTCTTGCCAGACGCGGTTGAAAGTACCCGGACGCGAGCAGCAGCAAGAAGATTTCCAACAGGAAGTAGAGCAATCCTGGAACGATGTAGATCGCGTAGTTTGCGGCCGGATTGAAGGGCCGCGCTGATTGAAGACGCAGAGGCATTACATTGTGCAGTGCATCACGACTGGGAACTCCCAACTTCTCCGCCTTCACGATGGCCACTCCCACCCCAAAGTTGACAGCGGCTGTAGCGAGGGCTTTGTAAATATTTTTGGCAACAAGAATGTTCGAGCCGTCAATCGCTGCGGAAATCGGCACCGGCTGCCCCCTCTTTACGCTGCTCGAAAAGTCGGATGGAATCAGCACCACCCCTCTGATCTCTCCGCGCACCAAGAGCTGACGCGCTTGCTCCGGCGACTCGATGGGCACATCGCTCACTTCGACCAGCTGCTCGGCCATCAGGATGCGCTTGAGTGTGCGGCTGAGTTGACTGTTGTCCATGTCGACAACTGCCACCGGTAGCGCCGTGACGCTCAAGTGGTAATACGCCTGAAAAGCACACAGCGAACAAAGCGCATAGAGCATCAGCAGCGCGCGCTTTCTCGGTTCCACGAGCGGTGCGAGCAATTGTCGCACCAGGGCTCTTGCAAAGACCATCACCCCTCGCCCAGTGTCCAGCGAATCGTCATTCCTGGACGCAATCCTGGAACCTCTTTCTCCGAAAGCTTCATACGGACCTCGAAGCTCTTGAGATCAAAACTGTCGCTAGCGCTCGTAGCTCTCCAGGTAGCGAAGTCTCCCAAGGCCGCAATGTGTTGCACTTCGGCGCTCACCTCGCGGTCCAGAGCTGGCACGTACAGCTTTCGCTTTTCACCTTTGCGCAAGCCCTTCAAGTGATCCTCGCGGACGGCAAATACCGCCCAGATCTCGCCAAGATCTACCAGTGTTATCAGCGGAAAACCGATACCACTCAATTCCCCCTCACTCACGTGGATCTTGGCAACTTCCGCTGCACGCGGCGCAACCTGTTCTTTCTCTCGCAATAGCGAGCTCACCAGGTCGCGGGCACTGACCGCTCCTTCCGCCATGGAGGCCAAACTCTCTAGCTCTTCAGGTCGGGCTCCCTCGTTCAAAGCTTTGAGGTGTTCCTTGGCAATCGCAAGCTGCGCTTTTGCGAGTTCGTGAGCGAGTTCCAGCTGTTCCAGCTGGGCCTTACCCATCGCTTGCTTTTCCACGAGAGCTCGGCCTCGCTCCGCCATTTTTTGCGTGCTGACAACTTCCTGCTCTGCCGCTTGCACTGCGGCTGCCGCGCTTCGCTTGAGAGAATCTCTGGGACCAGCCTGCGCCAGATCTACCTGGCGTTGAGTTGCTTTCACGTAGGATGACGCCTGCGCCAGCCTCATCTCCAATGCGTCCAACTCAAGACGCACCAGCACCTGTCCTTCCTGCACGTCGTCCCCCTCTTCCACCACGACCTCGGTGATGCGCCCAGGCAGTTTCGAAGCCACGTCAATCTCTTTGGCTTCGACCAGTCCAGTCAATACCACCGGTCTTGTTTCTGAAGACTGGCACGCCGTGCTCATTATCATGGAGGCCAGCAACCACAGATTCCAACGCATGATTACCCTTGTCGCTTCTCAGCGTGCTTCTTGCCGACTAGTTGTGGGAACAACGACATCCTCTCCAGGAGGGGTCGCAACCGAAACGCCTGTAGCGGCCGATGGGGACGACACCTGCTCGGTTCCAGCGGCTTCCGTCGCCCTTGGCTCGTTGGTCCGCGGCGTCTGCGACAACCGCGCCAATGCTTGTTCATCACCCGCGGCCATCCAAAGTCGAGCGAGATTGCGCCAGGCTTCGAGTCGCGCAAGTTCCTTCTCGGTCGCCAATCTGTCCGCTGTGCGTTGAGCCGAAAGAAGCGGCGTAGGTTCGATGATTCCCTCCTCAAAACGGTCCTGTTGAATCCGCAGCGTCGCCTGTGCCCGGCGCACACCTTCGGCTAACAATGCATAGCGCTCTCGTGCTGACAGCAACCCCTGGTATGATTGACGCACACTTGCTTCGATGACCCGCCTTGCAGATTCCCTGCGGTGTGTCGCCTCATCGCTCAACGCTTTGGCCTGACTGCGCGCCGCGCCACGTCGCCCCCAATCCCAAATCACCATCTGTGCGGACACTCCAACAAAGAACTGGTCCTGCGGCAGCACCGCAACATTGCCCACATGATCATATCGGCCAATCACATTGACCTTTGGCATGTATTGCCAATCAGCGATTTTCTGCGCGCGTTCACCAAGCTGCCTGCGCCGAGTCGCAACGCTCATCTCTGGTCTTTCCGCAAGCGCTCTTTGGAGCAAGTCCTCCAGCGCGCGGGAGGGCAGGTCCGGAAGTCCCGCTAGCGACTCCAGATCCCCTAGCGAACCAACTGAGTCTCCTGTCAAACTCGCCAGTGCTTCGCGAGCCACGGAAACTGCAGACTCACTCGCTCGCACGAGTGAGTCTGCCTCAATCCTGGCAGTGCCGACTTCGAGAGGAAAGAACTTTCCCACCATCTCGGCGTCCGCCATTGCCTGAGCCTGCGCTTCCTGCTTGCGGAGAGATTGCACCGTCTGTCGCGCCAAAGCTTGCAAACTCTCGGCCTGCAAGACGGTCAGGTACGCTGCAGTCACCGAAAAAACAATCCGTTTCCTCAGAATGGCCTGAGCGTCTCGCGCGTCTGCGCGCAACAATTCCGCCATCTGTCGCGCTTGATAGACCTCGTAGAGTCCTGTCAGGGGCTGCGCAATCATGAGGTTTACATCGTAGACGAACTGCTCGCGAACAGGGACTGGTCGAATCGCGTCTTTCAGAACATCGGTAATCGCCTGACGCAGCTGGGGCGACAGTGCTGGCAGATTGAGAGACTGGTCATTCACGACCGGCATGGCCCAGTCGGAATCGAAGAGAAAGGCATCAGCACCGACGCTGACCGTAGGCCCATATCCGCTACTGATTGCGTCGGCAGCAAGCTCGAGGCGCTTCTGTTCCAGTTCGCTAAGACGCAATTCAGGGTTATGGTCAGTTGCTCGTTGAATCAAGCTGGCAAGAGTCGCCCGTGGCGTTTCGGCTCCGGCCGAAGAAGCATCAGTGAGACAAGCCAGAAGCAACGATGCTCCGATGTGAAAGGAAAGACCAATTCGCCGTTTTCGTTTTGCCAAGCGACGTCTCCGTTCGTAGTCGTTCTTTGGGGATGAACCCTAGAGCGATGACCGCTTGCGGTGATCGCAGAAAACATGAGCGGCAGGTGTAGAACAGTGGCCTCCCGGAGCCGTTTGGACCTCAGCCGCTGTGGGCCAAGACGGCGGAGGGCCATCAGGGCAACTGAGCACCGCTGTAGCAGGACCGCTGGTTGACGGTCAAACGGTGGGCTTCCTCGCCAGGGCCGTATGAGACTAAGAAACATAAACGTGCAATCCAGCTCTCACCCCACCGCCGGTATCTTAACGGACCAGGACGCCCGCCGATCTTGAGTTTGGGCTTCGTTTTCCCTGCGCTCCGGTGCTCAAGTACCCACGTACGTTCCGCTCCGGTGCTCGCGAAAGCCTCGCCAAAACTCAAGCTTGACGGGCGCGCTCTCGCTTGAGGTATCGGGGATGGGCAGAGCCCACATTGAACCTTTACGCGCCCGCCCGCTTTTGGAACGCTAGCACCATGGACTTCGACGAGGCCCAGGTGCGTGTCAAAAAACTCACGAAAACCCCCGAAGCGTCCGAACTGCTTCGCCTCTACTCGCTCTTCAAACAGGGCACGGCCGGCGACATTCAGGGGAAGCGCCCGGGCCTTTTCGACGTGCGCGGGCGAGCGAAGTTCGACGCCTGGAGCGCGGTACGTGGGATGAGTCAGGAAGACGCTCGACAGGCCTACGTTGACCTCGTGACGGATCTCGAGAAGAAGTACGGCGCCTGACCAGGGCCCATGGCGAAGGTCACTTCCACACCGCGGCATGCCGCCGCTCGCCACGGGTGTACCCAACCCGCGATGCTCCTCGACGGGGTTAAGCAGTCCCACGGCGGCGCCGTAACCGTGAGTGAAGATCCATACCGTGCCCCGCGGGGCACGTCTTTTCGAAGCTCACTCTGATGCCGAGGGCGGAGCCGCGAAAGGATGGGACAACGTGATGACGACCCAAGATCAGGAAATGCAACTCAACGACTTGATCCTCGAAGGAAGAATGCTCGACGCGCTGGACCGCTTTTATGCCGACGACGTCGTAATGCAGGAAAACCTGGCCGCTCCAACCTGCGGCAAAGCAGCCAATCTCGCCCGCGAGAAGGCTTTCTTGTCCAACGTGGAGAGAATGAACAAGACCGCACTGATCGGCTCGGCGGTGAAGGGCGACATGTCCTATTCCGAGTGGGAGTACGACATGACCCTCAAGGACGGAAAGCGGCTGCACCTGTCCGAGGTCGCTGCGCGACGCTGGAAGAACGGAAAGGTCGTTCACGAGCGCTGTTACTACGATTCAGGACAGTCGTGACCCGGGAGCGCGCTCGGCACTCACCGCGCGGGATCGACGTACACCTGCATCGACACCTTGCGCCCCGAGTTGTAGGTGACGGAGGCCACACCGGGCTCGTCACCCTCGGGTAGGCTCGAGTCGATGCGCCAAACGTGGTGCGGCTCTGCGTAGTCGGCGTCCGAGCCCGGACCCGACTGGATCACGACTTCCACCCGCAGGTGGTGCTCGCCCGAGGCATCTCCCGCCGGCAGCGCAAATCGCCCGGCCCGGAGCAACAACCGGGCGACGCGGAAGAGACGAGCCACCGGCTTCGGAACATTCCCCGAGGTTTCGATGGCAGTCACCTGACCCTCACCGTCGAGACGCGCGATGATCTCGAACCGCCCCACGGGACCCAATGGCAACTTCGTCCACTGAACGTCGCCTCGCGCCGCCGCGGGAAGGACGCGGGTGAAGGCGCTCGGGAGATTCCCGCGGCGTGCTCGTATGCCTTCAGCCCCGTAGCTCTCCTCTGAGTGCCCTTCCTGGGGTTCGGGCGAAGCTCCCCCCACCCGCCCGGGAGACGACCGTCCGGGAGACGACCGTCCGGGAGACGACCGCTCGGGAGACGACGGCTTTCCCGGTCGGGGTGGAGGCGCGGGCTCTGCGTCCGACTCGCTTTGCTTCGGTTCGGGCGGCTTCGCGCGGTCGCCTCCCGACGCGGGTCGCCCCACGATGCTCGGCTCGGTCGGAGGCTCGCTCTCTGCTTGCGGCGAAGGAACCTGTCCTGACGCCTCGCGAAGGGGCGGTTTCGGTTCTTCCTCGTAGGCGGAGATCTCGAACGTCTCGCCCGCCCAGGCCCCTGCGTCCGCGACCACGGCCGGCCGCGCCGCAACCGCGCTCACGAAAGCGACCAAAAGGAGCGCGCCATGCAGCCCGAGCGACGCGCTCAAGCATGCGAGGGAGACGGCGGGGCGGCGCCGGGACGAGAGCATGCCGCGAGAGCATGCCACGAGTCAGCCGGAGCCGCCGCCGAGTGGTGACTCACTGTTCCGAGTGGGGCGGAATGCTGAGGGGCGCTCCCTTCGGCTGACCCAGCTCATCGAGCAGGTCGTCGAACCACTTCTCGTTGATGTTGAAGGGCTTGCCACCTTTGATCCGGGGGAACTCGATGGCGCGCAGGCGACCACCGTGCTCCTCGTCGTGCCCGACCACTCCGGACTCACCGCGCAGGCCGCATTCCACGGCGTGGTCCACCATGCTCTTGATCACGCGGAGGTCGTCCTCGTTGGCGGCGGCTGCACGCGCAAAGTAACCCGACTTCTGAACGAGGGTTTTCTCCGCTCCGAGCAGCTTCGCGAACTGCTTGGAGAACCACTGGCCGACGTTCACCGCGTCGAGCTTGTAGTGACCGAATGCGTCCTTGGGGACGTCTTCACCTCGCGCGATCATCTCCTCGACGATTTGGTTCACGCACGCACCTTCGGAAACGAAGATGTTCACGCAGTCCCACTTGTCCATCACCGCACGCAGTCGCCGGGCCTCTTGTTCGAGGTCGAAGGCCATCTCCGGGACGTACACGGCATCGATGTCCTTGTGGGTGCGGGCAAGGTTCAGCCCCGGCAAGAAGTCTGGTCCTTGCAGGCGCTTGCGGTACACGCGTGCCGTCTGCGCGGTAAGCCAACCACAGTTGCGGCCCATCACCTCGTGAATGATGAGCATGCGCGGGTTGGCGGACTGCTCGTTGACGATGTTCTCGAAGTACTTCGCGCCTTCCTCGGCTGCGGTCCAGGCGCCGAGTGACTGGCGAATGGGGAACACGTCGTTGTCGATGGTCTTGGGCAGTCCGACGACCGTGAGATCGTAGTCGTTGTCCTTGAGGAATTTGGCCAAATCGGCCGCCGTCGTGTTCGTGTCGTCGCCGCCAATCGTGTGGAGGATCGTGACACCGTCCTTGGTGAGCTGACGGGCCGCGACCTCGAGCGGCGACTCGCCCTCCTTCACCAAGCCACGCTTCACGCAGTCCTTCACGTTCGTCAGCTTGACGCGACTATTCTGGATGGGACTTCCGCCGTGCTTGTGAAGAATGTGAGCGTTCTCCCGAACCTCGGGGGTCACGGACACGCTCTTGCCGAGAAGGAGACCCTGGTAGCCACCGAGGTAGCCGATGATGTCGACCTCGGGAGCGAGCTCGGTGTAACGCTCGATCAAACCGCCCACTGCGGAGGAGAGACACGGTGCCAGCCCGCCTGCAGTGAGGAGGGCAACCTTCTGCTTCTTTTCGGTCATGAGAATTTCTGGGGGGGGTCGGGAAAAGTCGCGTGTGGTTACCACTTTTCCGGGGCGGATCGCGAGCCCACACGTGCCCGCGATGCAAGGAAACCCGGTCGCAAGCGGAGGGGGCCGTTTTCACACGCTTCCACGGAATTTCCTCGCATCGACGGATCGACGCACCGCGCCGATGCAGTCCGTCAACGCACCGGCGTGTCCCATCCGGACCGCCCCGCGGCTTCTGCTCCGAAATCGGTCCGTTCTCGGCGAGCGCGGCGCTCCAACCCGGGAGCGTTCCGGACGCGAAAGGACACCAAAGTGAGATATCCGAAGGCGAGCGTCGCCCTTCTGGCTTCCTTGGTCGGAATGGCGAGCAGTGGGTGCGGTAAGGACAACGATCAACAGCTGACCCAAGGAACGGGCGGCTTGGGAGGCTTGGGAGGACTGGGAGGCCTCGGTGGTGGGGCAGGTTCGGGGGGTACACCACCCGTCGTCGCCACGGGCGGTCAGCCAGCGCAGGGCCGCTTCTCCGTGCTGATCGAGAACATCTCGGGTGACACGGCGGTGCCCACTGCTCTCTCGCCTGGAGTTTTCGCCGTCTCCAGTATGGACGACGTGCTGTTCACTCCGAACGAACCCGATCGCGGCCAAGGACTGAAGGCCCTCGCCGAAGACGGTAACCCCAGCATGCTCGCCTCTTCGCTTTCGGGCACGAGCGGGGTGACCGTGGGTGTGTTCGATACTCCGAACGGAGACTCGATGCCCGGCCCAGCTGCTCCCGGAAGGAGTTACTCGTTCGAGTTCGACGGGCGCCAGGGGCAGTCCCTTTCGATCGCGACGATGTTCGTCGAGTCGAACGACCTTTTCTACACCGCTGGCGCTTCCGGCGTGCCTCTTTTCGACGCTTCCGGAACTCCAATCTCCGGCTCGATCGAACTCGGACTCTGGGACGCAGGCACGGAGCGAAACGAGGCGCCCGGTCTGGGTGCTACCCAGGCGCCACGTCAGCCAGCGCCCGCCACGGGACCTGCCGAAGGTGTGATTCGCGCTCGCTCCAATGGAACGCGCGCCGTCCCGACGCCTCCTTCGATGCTCGACGTCACCGTTCAACAGTCGGACGGAACCTACACGGTGACACTCACCAACGTGTCCGAGGACGGACCGCTCGTGAGTTCACTCTCTCGCGTGGCCTACGCCCTGCACGACTCGTCCCAGGCACTCTTCACCACGGGAACCGAAGCCACCGCGGGCCTCGAGCAGCTCGCCGAAGACGGCAACCCGACCAAGCTCGTCCAGGAAGCCTCGGCCCTCGGGATGCTTGCCGACTCGACGTCGAGCGTCCTCGAGGAAGGGGCAATGACGTCCTTCGACATTCAACCGACGGTGGACACTCCCTACCTGTCGTTCGCAATGATGATCACCGAAACGAACGACACCTTCATCGCAACCCGTCCCATGGGCGTGCGACTGCTCGACGAGAGTGGAAAGCCTCGTTCGGCGGCAGCCGTCCAAGCGGACATCGAGAGGACCCTCGCCAGCTGGGATGCAGGAACCGAAGCCAATCAGGTTCCAGGAGTCGGTTCCGATCAAGGCGCGCGGCAGGGAACCGCCAATCGCGGACCGGCCGATCCAGATCCGCTGGTTCGACTCTACGACGACGCCACGAACGATCTGCTCGGAGCCGGCGTCGGAGGAACGGTGGAGGTTCGGGTCAGCAATGGCGGTGGGACCCGCTACAACGTGCGGGTCCTCAACACGAGTGGCTCGACAGCATACTCGAATGCCCTGACGCCGGTGCTCTGGGCCCTGACGGATGAAGAGACGAAGCTCTTCACTCTCGGTGCCAAGGCGAGCTCCTCGCTCGAAAAACTGGCGGAAGATGGCGACGCCACCGCGTGGGCGCAGGAGCTCCAAGAGGCGCTCGGCACTGATTACGCAGGCGTCGTCGGTACGGCTCCCGTCCAAAATGGGAGCGCCTTCAACTTCCAGATCAGCCCGACGACACAGAACCGCTTCCTGCATATCGCGACGATGGTCGTGCCGTCGAACGACACGTTCTTGGCATTCGGCGAAACGGGCATTCCGGTGCTCGACGAAGCCGGCCAGCCGCGCACCAATGCGGCGATCGCCCTCGACGTGGCAGACGCCTTGAAGGCTTTCGATGCGGGAACCGAGGCCAACGAGGCCGGAGCCGCCGGCGCCTTCATGGCGCCTTTCCAGGCGGCACCCAACACGGGGGACCCCGAAGGCAACGGAAAGGTCCGCGTCCGCAACGACATCTGGACCTACCCGACGCCTGACTCGGTGCTCCGCGTCACGATCACACCGAGGTGACCTCTGAACCCGCGTGCGCAAGTTGCGCACCGCGGGGACCACTTGCTTTGAGTGTCCTCCGCCGTTCTTGCCCCTCGAGTGAGGGGCAAAGCGGCGGAGGAGGCCCACCCTACTTTGCGCACAGTCCGTGTTTCGTGCGGTCGCCCGCTAGCGATGAGCACTGTGGCCACCGCTATTGAGCCTCACCCGAGGGGGCAAGAACGGTCGAGCCGGACGAACGCGAGAGGGCACCCCCGCACGGCGTGATTGGGCTGAGCGTTCAGCCGCCGCGATTCGTCGCCGACACGAACCAGGTGCTCGAAGGAGCCCAGACTCCGTCACTAGCCACCGACCACCGTCCGGGCCACCAGACGTGCCGGAAGTCTCGTTCACCGCCTTCAATCGGCCCTCTTCCGAGCGATCAGTTGAAACCGGATTCGGAAGCGAGTCGAATGAGGCCCAATGAAAAACCACGGTCTCTCCTCCGCTCGTCTCGCCCGAGCGGCCGCCACGGGTCTCTTCCTCGCCGCCTGCGAAGAGCCCCCCCAGGCAACCCCAGACGCAGGTACCACAAAGTCCGCGACTCCCGCCCAGGCGGCTCCGGCCGCCCCGAAAGCCGATAAGGATTGTTGCTTCGGCAAGAACGACTGCAAGGGCAAGGGGGGATGCGCCGTGCCCGAGTCTCATGCCTGCGCCGGTCAAAACGACTGCAAGGGCAAAGGGGGATGCAGCATGCATTGCCCCAAGTAGGCTCCTACGCGTGCTTTCCGCGAGCATCCCGGGCGCCGCTCGCCCGGGCAGAGCTGTCGCGTCAGGCGATCGCCCGCTTCGTCGCAAAACGAAGCGCCACGTAGCCGATCACACCGGACAGGAGTGAGGCAGCGAAGATCGCCATCTTCCCCGCTTCGACGTGCTCCAGCGCCGGAAAGGCCAGAGTGGCGATGAACAGGGACATCGTGAAACCGATTCCGGCGAGCACACTCACGCCGTGGATTTGGCGAAAGTCCACGCCCCGAGGCAGATCGGCAAGCCCCGTCTTCACCACTCCCCAAGAGGCCAGGCTGATGCCCACCTGCTTGCCGACGAAGAGACCCAGAATCACCCCGAGCGACAGCGGAGAGAAAAGCTCGGCGGCGCTGCCTGCATTCAGAGTCACACCTGCGTTGGCCAAGGCGAAAACCGGAAGCACGCCGAATGTCACGACTTCGTGCAGTCCTCGTTCGATCCGCTGCAGGGGCGCGCCTGCGTGGGAGATGATTTCGGTCATGGCGTCGAGCGCATGCTGTTGCTCGGGTTCGTTGAGACGGGTGTCCTCGGGTACGCCGATTTTCTCGAGGTGCGCGACGATGAGCTGGAGCCGAGACAGGAGTCCACGGCCGTCGATGCGCGTCGTCGCTGGGATGGTGAAAGCCATGAGGATTGCGGCGATCGTGGCGTGAACGCCGGACTTGAGAAACGCTACCCAGACGCATACGCCGATGACGAGGTAGAACAGGGAATCGCGCACGTCGGCGAGATTACAAATCACGGCCAGCGCGAGAAACATGAACCCCACCGAAAGCGCGCCCACGGACAGATCTGCCGTGTAGAAGATCGCGATCACCAAAACCGCACCGATGTCGTCGACGATCGCGAGCGCGGTGAGAAATACCTTCAGGCCAGCCGGTACCCGATCGCTGAGGAGTGCCAGAACCCCGAGCGCGAACGCGATGTCCGTCGCCATGGGGATCCCCCAACCTTGGGCCGTCTCGGTCCCTCCATTCAGAGCCCAGTAGACGAGCGCCGGCACCACCATACCTCCGACGGCAGCGACCGCGGGAAGCATTGCTTTCCGCACACTCGAGAGCTCCCCAACCAAGACTTCCCGCTTGATCTCCAGGCCCACGAGGAAGAAGAAGACGCCCATGAGGCCGTCGTTCACCCAGTGCTGGAGGGAGTAGTCGAGGCGGCTTTCACCAATCGTGAGACTGATGTGAGTGTGAAGGAGGTGGTGATAGGTATCGCCGAGCGGAGAATTTGCGATGGCGACGGCGGCCACCGTTGCGAGCATCAAGACGCCAGCGCCCGCGAGACGGTGCTCCAAAAAGACCGTGACCGGTGCGAGCACCCGATCGATCGGGCGCGAGGGAGGTTTCAGCCCCTCCCTCGTCGGCTCCGAAAGTTTCTGACCCGCCATCCTCCGTCCGCAGCTACGACGATTGAGCCGAGGACTTCAGTCATCGGCCTCGGTGCTCCGACCAGTCCTGGCCAAAAGGCTACCGCTCGATCAGCTCACGAGCGTCGCAAGAAGCAAAGAACGGGGGGGCGTCCAGGCCCACACCCGTCCGGCTCGAAGCGCCTCCGAACGCTCACATTTGCTCTGAAAGATAGGCCGTCTCCCCGAGTTGATCCATCAAGCGAAGCTGGGTCTCGAGCCAGAGGATGTGGTCCATCTCGGTGTCGGTGAGGAGCTGGTCGAGAACGACCCGGGTCCCCGCATCCAGCTTGGCTCGACACTCTTCGATCATCTGGTTGAGCAACCGGGCCACGTCTCTCTCGTAGGTCAGGGCACCTTCGAACATTTCGCGAGGACTGCTCCCGAGAGCGAGTCGGGGTCGCGTCGTCAGATCCACCGTTCCCTGGAGAAAGAGAATGCGCTCCACGAGCTTTTCAGCGTGACCTCGCTCGTCATCGCTCTCGTGTCGGATGCGCTCCGCGAGTTTTCGATATCCCCAATCTGCAAGCATGTTTCCCTGCACCAGGTAGGTTTCGCTCGCTGCAAGCTCGTGACCCAACAGCTCGTTCAAACGCGCCACGACTTCCGCATCACCCTGCATGGGAAAGGAGTATCGGACGTGAGGGGGATTGCGCAAGGAACGCGGTGCCCGCGCGCGAATCGAAGCATCCCGTCGACGCTTCCACGGGCCGCTGGGACGAAAGACTGGCGCGCAGAGCAACGGTCAGACCCCGCCCGACTCGTCTGAAGTTACCGAGGCGGCTCGCGAGAGTGGCGCGAATGAGGGCGAAGCGAACCCACGCAAGGGTGGAAACCCTTCCCCGACTGTCCTGTGCACGAGGCAGCCTGTTTCGGGGTCATGGCGAGCGATGATCGCGTCGGGGAGTTGACGATGGGGCGCTCGCGCTTCAAGTAATTCGATGAGGGGGGTCGAACGGCTGCCGAGTGGGGTAGCCGAAGTTGGCCTTCGCGTTGAATATCATGTCGACGTTCTACATCCTCGGGATCGCTCTGTTCCTCGCGTTTTTGGTGGTGACGTGGGCTGCTATGATCGCGCGCATCAACAACCGGCAGGAGGAGGAGGAGCATCGGGTATCGCGCAACCCTCACGTGTCGATCACGCGGAGTGGGCGCGCGTCGCTGGAGGTCCCTGACAGCTACCCGGACCTGCCTCTACCTCCGGAGCTCGAACGGCGACGTCAGAAGCCGATGCGTCCACCTGGAACTCCGGCTCACGCCCATCACCCGTGACTTTGATTGCCCCGCGGCGTGCGTGCTCGGAGAGCTACGCGACTGGTTCCTCCCCCACGACAAATTCGAGGACCACCACTTCGGCACCCTTCCTGCGCATCTTCGGGACGGCCGACCTCCGTCTGTTCGGCCGGGGGGAGCACGACCCGCAGCCGCTCCACGTTCGCGCGGGGCGCGTCGAGCGCCTCCCCTTCGTTGATTGGCTGCTCCGGCTCGCTCGAAGCCGACGTGGCTTTCTGAGCCGCAAGCGACGTCGCGAGCAACGCGCCCGGTGCCGCTGACAGAAGCTCACGGCGTCATCTTCGTCGCAGATCAGGCTCGAGTGTCTATAATCGACCCCGGCGATGCACCACGACCACTTCCAACTCGTCGGCAAAACCATTGCCGGGATCTTCAGAGTCGAAGACGTCGTCGCCGAAGGCGGGTTCGGTGTCGTCTACCGCGCCTATCATCGGGGCTTCCGCGCAACGGTCGCGCTGAAATGCCTGAAGGTTCCGAACGAGCTCACCCACGAGCATCGGGAGCGATTCTTAGAGCAGTTTCGGTCCGAAGCCGAGATCATGTTTCGGCTCTCCACCTCGATGCCGAACATCGCGCGCCCTCTACACGTCGACGCAGTGCATGCACCGAGCGGGCAATTCGTTCCCTTCATGGCCCTCGAATGGCTCGAGGGGTCCACTCTCGATGCCATCATCGATCGACGGGCATTATCCGACAAGGCGCCACTGTCCCTCGAACGCACCGTGGCACTCCTCACCCCGGTCGCGCACGCGCTCGACCAGGCCCATCACCTGCGCACCCCCGATGGACCGATCGCAATCGTCCACCGAGACGTGAAGCCCGAAAACATCTTCGTGGCACTGATCGGAGGCGAGCAGGTGCTGAAGGTGCTCGACTTCGGGATTTCGAAGGTGCGCAGCGCCGCAAAGCGGATGGCGTACGGCGACGTCCGCGCGGAAGCCTCCCCGTTTTCTCCGGGCTACGGAGCTCCCGAGCAATGGGCGCCCGAGCGCTTTGGCGCGACTGCACCCTACACCGACGTCTGGGGGCTTGCGCTCACCATGGTGGAGGTCTTGAAGGGCGACATCGTCATCGAAGGCGGCAATGGTGCGATGATGGCAAAAACCCTCGACAGTTCGCGCCGGCCGACCCCTCGAAACGAGGGGGTGCTCGTGGGCGAAGCCGTCGAGGCGGTCTTCCAGAAGGCTCTCGCCGTCGATCCCCGCTATCGCTACCAATCGATCCGTGACTTCTGGGATGCTCTGACGCACGCGACCGGAGTCGAAGCCATTCATCGCGCCGCGCACGACGAGACGGGGCGCGCCATTCACCTGTCCGACGTTTCGCAACTCTTCTCCAAAGGGCGGGAGAGGAAGGCCCTCCGCGGGTCGGGAGAGGCATTGTCGGATCGTTCCTCCACGACAACTCGTGGACTGCCCCCGATGAACGCCCCCACCCCTTGGAGCTCGCCCGTACTCGAACCTCTCGACGACGTGCAGCGGCAAATCGCAGGACTCCCTCCGATGCTGGCGCCGGCCCCGCTCTCTCCCAGCAGCACAAAGGCCCCGGTCGGGGAATCCCTTCCCTTGGATCCAGCGAGCGGGCTGAGCCCAGTACCATTCACTTCGTCAGGACTCGCGTCTCCCGACGTGGACGTCCCGCCCCCCCTGTACGACACGCCTTCCGACCTGACTACGCCTCCCCGCGCCGAGACCTTCCACAGTCACTTGGAGTCGCGACTGAAGCTCGAACTCGAGCCCACCTCCGCATTCCCCGAGGCCACTCGTGCTGCCTCGGCGCCAACGATTCCCCGCGCGCCGCGAGCGCTCGAGACCGAACCCGTGAAAGGCCGGAAGCCACCTCCGCCACCCCGGCGCCGTCCTCCGCCGCCACCGCGCAGGAAGCGCTGACGAGGCGCTCCCGAACCGCTATAGCGCGCCTTGCGCGTCATCCCAACGACACGTAAAGCCCTGCAACATGACCGGCCGCCGCCACCTCGCGCTCACCCTCGGTTTGCTCACTTCGGTTGTCGGCTACCTCGGGGGATGCCGGTCTTCGAAGGAGTCCACCTCGCATTCCGCGAGCGAAGGCTCCGGAGCGCCCGCCAAGTCTGCCCCAGTAGCGCAAGCAAAACCTCGCCAGGACGGAGCTCAAGACGACTGGGATCCGAAACTAGAGGTCACTGCTTGCCAACTGGGGGCGAGTGCTCACGAGCCAGGGAGCACTTCCCGGCAGCAGGCGCTGATCATCATGCTGCAGTGCGCATCGCTGATCCGCGATGCCTCCTGCAGGAACGCGTTCATCGGCGCCGTGACGAAACCGGAGACGACTCCCATCGAGCAACTCTTGACGACCTGTAGCCGCGCGTACTGCCCGAAGCTCAGCGACCGTGATGGCCTTTCCGCCTGCACAGAAGGCTCCGTCTCCCGAGGCCTCCAGGCTCAGGAGGACTGGGGAAGCCTGCAGGAGGCCATCTTGCGCCACGATCACGGAGACAAGGGGTTCGATCGCGCAGCCTCCGCCCTGCTGCGTGCGTCGGAAATTCTGATGAGCGCTCCGGCCCGGGACGCAGCGCCAACTCCTCGCGCCGCGATCACGATCGTCCTCGGCGACAACGGCGCCGAAGTCCGCCGGGGCGACGAAGTCCTCGGCAAGGCTTCCACGTCTGCCGAACTCGCGCGGTTGCTTCCCGAAGCGAAGGTCGAAAGTGAAATCGTCGAAATCGCGGCAAACGTGAACGTCAGCTACGAACGCATCACCGAAGCGGCGCAGATCGCACGGGAGCGCGGCTACGCGCAGCAGCACTATTCCGCGCCGCAGCAGCAAAGACCCCGATAAAACAACGGCTAGCCGGCGCTACTTGGGGCTACGCAGGCCGTCGCGGGCTCTCGCCCCTGTAGGGGGCCCGCGACGGCCTGAGCACCACTTCGCGCCGCTTTAGTTCCCGAGATTGGGAACCAGCACCCGATCGATGACGTGGATGACCCCGTTCTCCGCGTAAATGTCCGCGGTAGAAACGGTAGCTTCCCCACCCAAGCCTTCGGCGATGGTGACCGACATTCCGCCACTGACAGTCAGATCCTGCCCCAGCAGGCTTTCGACGGCGGTGTCCGCAGGGAGAGCCAGAGCGTCCGCTCCGGTGATGGGCTCTTCCGCCGACACCACGTGATACAGAATCACGTTGGTCAGCACCTGATTTTCCGGGAATGGATCTACCGCCATCGTCGCGGCGATCACCGCATCGTTGTCCGGTGCGAACAATGTGTAGGCCCCCTCCGGTGAAGCCTCATCGAGCGTCGGTCCGATCTTCGGCATCCCGTCACCTTCGTCCGCCGTGGCCACCGCGCCGGCGAGCTCCGAAAACTCTTCCGAAGAGATCACGATGTCCGTGATGCTCGGCAGGAGCACGGCGTCGATCACGTGGATGATACCGTTCGAAGCCATGATGTCGGCCTCCACCACGGTAGCCCGGTCATCAATCGTCAGCTCGTCGGCCACGACTTCGATGTTCGCGAATCCGCCAAGGGTTTCCACCTGGCCGGAACCCATGGAAACCTCGAGAGCCGCCGCGGAGTCCAGTTCGTCGGGCACCACGTGGTACTTGAGAATCGGGGTGAGTTGCTCGACCGTCAGATCGTCGACGCTGTCGACTCCCAAGTCCACGAACAACGCCTCGAACGCTTCGTTAGTCGGCGCGAACACCGTGAGACCATCGTCCGTCAAAGCGTCCGTGAGGCCAGCCTTTTGAGCTGCCTCGACCAGAATGGTGAAGTTCTCGTCCCCCACAGCAATGTCGACGATCGAGTCCAACGTGAGGGAACCACCCTCACCTCCGGTAGAGGCGCCTCCGGTCGTCGAACCACCCGAACCGCCCGTTCCGGAACCTCCAGTCCCGATGACGAACTCCTCCTCGGGTTCATCGGCGCCGCAGGCGACCCCCATGAATCCGAGTGCGAACAAGCCACCCAACGCGATCTTCCAACTGAGGTAAGCCTTCATGTTCGATCCCTCCTGAGCATCGATTGAAAGGGAAACATGCGGCGACGATGGATGTCGTCTCGCCTCGCGACGAGCAAACCCCAGCCGTCGTGCCCGAGAATGTCGAGCTGCCGAGTTGCTTTCCCCGGCGCGACGGAACGACCACTGGCCCCCCCCTCCTGACCCCGCAGGATCGATCTTCGACGACCGCCACCGCCCTGACGTCTCACCGACTGCCGCGAGCGAAGACTTCGAGCGCCACCTCGACCCACAGGAGGCCGAAAAAGCGGGCGACTCCAGAACGGAAGGTCGGTCAGGGGGGCGGAGTCTCGACGAACGACCCGCTCCAAACGGGCGAGCTCAGGCGCTGCGAGGACGGCGAGAACCGCCACCCGGACGCGATGAGGAACCCGGACGACGGCGGGAATTCTTGCGGGAGGCCGCTCCCTTTCGGCCCGTCGTCCCCCCGATCAGATCCGTCACGGGCGGTGGGGCCACCTCAGGCGGATACGAATGCTGGTCCACGCGAAGGATGTTCTGCTGGATCAGGCGCTCGATGTCCGCAAGGTACGGATACTCCTCCGGCTCGCAGAACGAGAGCGCCACGCCCGACGCTCCGGCGCGCGCGGTGCGACCGATTCGATGGACGTACGTCTCCGGAACGTTCGGAATGTCGAAGTTGATGACGTGCGTCACTCCTTCGACGTCAATGCCACGGGCCGCGATGTCCGTCGCCACCAACACGGGCACCTTGCCATCCCGAAATCCGTCGAGCGCCCGCACCCGCGCGCCCTGGGACTTGTTTCCGTGGATCGCCGCAGCGCTGATCCCCCCCTTGGTCAGGTGTCGTACGACTCGGTCGGCGCCGTGCTTGGTTCGACTGAAGACCAGCGTGCGGCCGACTCCTTCGGCCGTCAGCACGTCCACCAACAGACGACGCTTATCCGCTTTGTTGGTGAAGTAGAGGCGTTGCTCCACCTTCTGTGCCGTCGAGGACACGGGCGTCACCGCTACCGAGACCGGATTGTCCAGCATCGAATCGGCGAGCTCGCGGATGGCAGGGGGCATCGTCGCGGAAAAGAAGAGCGTCTGCCGCTTCTTCGGGAGAGCGGCAGTCACCTTGCGCACGTCCGCGATGAAGCCCATGTCGAGCATGCGGTCGGCTTCGTCGAGAACGAAGACCTGGATGTTCGACAGATCGACGTGCCTGCGTGACATCAGATCGAGGAGTCGACCGGGGGTGGCGACCAAGATGTCGACCCCGCGCTCGAGCTCGCGAATCTGCGGCTTCTCGTTCACGCCTCCGAAGATCACCGTGTGCCACAGGTCGAGCCCTGCGCCGTACGCCTTCAGGCTCTCCCCGATCTGCGCGGCGAGCTCACGCGTGGGCGTTAGCACGAGCCCTCGCAGCGTAGGCGCCTCGCTCGCCACGGCATCCACCCGCTGAAGCACGGGAAGAGAGAACGCAGCCGTCTTGCCCGTTCCGGTCTGTGCGCACCCCAGCACGTCTCGCCCAGCGAGCGCGGGTGGGATGGCATCGACCTGGATCGGGGTCGGCTTCGAATAACCGGCGGCCTGGACCGCCTTCAAGATGGGGGCGGTGAGGCCCAGTTCGGTGAAAAGCACGCCGGCTCGGTGCCACGAAACGAGCCTCGAGTAAACCGCCGTCCCATCAGCTCGAATCGGTCATCGACCGCAAGCCCGCGTCGCTCGCGGCTCGACGAGGCTCGAAGAGGCTCGAAGCGCCGGCACCCGCAGGGCCCTTCGATGACGAAGAGCCCTTCGTTTCATGAAAGTCCGGGGGCTTCGTAGCCCACTTGCTCGACGTACTCCTGGTAGCTGCCGTCGTAGGAACGCACCCCTTCCGGACTGATCTCCAGCACGCGGTTCGAGAGCTTCTTCAAAAACTGTCGGTCGTGGGAGACGAAAAGCAACGTTCCCTCGAACTTCTCGAGAGCGCTCGTGAGCATCTCTTTCGTTTCGATGTCGAGGTGGTTCGTGGGTTCGTCCAAGACCAGGAAGTTCGGCGGGTCGTACAGCATGAGCGCAAGCACGACGCGGGCCTTCTCGCCCCCGGAAAGCACTGAACAGGGCTTGTCGGCTTCGTCTCCCGAAAAGCCGAAGGCTCCGGCCAAGGTCTTCAGGGAGCCCAGGGTCGAAAGAGGAAAGGCCCCTTGTAGCGTCTCGATGACGGTGCGGTTCGGATCGAGCACCTCCATGGCGTGCTGCGCGAAGTAGCCCATCTTCACGCTGGCACCGAGCGTGACCGCCCCCGAGTCGGGGTTTGCAGACCCAGCGACCAGCTTGAGCAGAGTGCTCTTGCCGGCACCGTTGACGCCCATCACACACCAGCGTTCCCCTCGCCGGATCAAGAAGTCGAAACAATCGTAAATGGCGAGGTCACCGTAGCCCTTGCTGACCCGGTCGAGTTTCACGACGTCGTCACCCGAACGAGTCGGGGTGCGAAAGTCGAAGGTGCGGGCCTTGCGGCGCTTGGGGGGCTCGAGTTTCTCGATCTTTTCCAGCTTCTTCTCGCGAGACTGCACCTGGGCGGCGTGGCTCGCCCTCGCCTTGAAGCGGTCGATGAACGCCTGCTCCTTGGCGAGCATCGCCTGCTGGCGTTCGAATTGAGCCTCTTGCTGCTTTTCCAGGAGAGCTCGCTGCTGTTCGTAGAAAACGTAATCCCCCGTGAAGGACCGGAGCTCGCCAGCGTCGATTTCGACGATCTTGGTGACGATTCGATTGATGAACTCCCGGTCATGGGAGGTCACGACGAGGGCGCCCTCGAAGTCCTTCAAGAACTGCTCGAGCCAAATGATCGACTCGATGTCCAGATGGTTCGTCGGTTCATCAAGGAGGAGGGCATCCGGCTTCATCAACAGGATACGCGCCAGGGCGACACGCATCTTCCAACCACCCGACAGGCGCCCGACGTCCTGGTTCATGACTTCCTGCCGAAAGCCGAGACCCGCGAGAATTTCCCGGGCGCGAGCATCGAGCGCGTATCCATCGAGCTCGTCGAAGCGCGCTTGGACGTCCCCGTAGCGCTCGACGAGGCGCTCGAGCTCGTCAGCTCGTTCCGGGTCGGCCATGGCCACCTCGAGGGCTTGGAGCTCGGCAGCAACCTGGGCCACTTCGCCCGCACCAGCAATGGTCTCCTCGACCACTGTCCGCCCGTGCATCTCGCCCGTGTCCTGATCGAAGTAACCCACGACCACGTCTCGGTCGACGCTGACCTGACCGCCATCGGGCTCCTCGCGTCCGGCGATCATGCGGAAGATGGTCGACTTTCCCGATCCGTTCGGACCGACCAGGCCTACTCGATCACCGCGAAAGGCGGCCATCGATGCGTTCAAGAGGAGAACTTGGCGGCCGTGCCGCTTCGAAACCGAGCTCAGCTGAATCACTTCGGCGCGGAGGCTGCCATCGCGCGACCAAACCGCAAGCCCTACAGCGATCATCATTGGTCGCGAGCAGCGTTTGTTGAACCCTGCTCGGTGGTCGTGGTTCCGTAGAAGTACTCAACTGCTGACCAACTTTGGGTGCGGGCGGCCACTCGGGTTTCGCCCGTCTCTTGGCATGACGCCCGGATCGATGGTTAAGGAATGGGGCGCTCGACGAGCCGCTTTCGGGGGACGGAATCCAGTCGCTGCTCACCCCTTGAAAGATGACCGCCTCCACCCATCCGACTTCACGCGAGGTCTTGATCGTCGAATCGAACGCGCGATGCCTCGAGGCGATGACCGAGCAACTCGAACACGGGGGCCTCTCGGTCGTCGCGCGCACCTCCCCCATCGGGGCCACGCAACTGGCCGTGGAGATGGGGCTCCGGGTGCTCGTCACCGGTTTGAAGAGAGCAGCTCTCCAGGGCAGCACGCTCCCTGATTTCGTGCACCATCATCCCCTTCTCCGACACGTCCGAGTCCTGGTCGTCGCCAAATGGTCCGATGAGCGACTCCTGGACCTCGCCGAGCCATGCAGCGCTGACGGTTTGATCACCGAAGAGCGCATCGCCTCCGATTTGGTTCCCGCGGTCCTGCGTCTCCTCGAGATGTGAGCCCAGCGTTGGGAGTCAGCGCGCTCATGCTCATGGGGCTCCCTTGCTCTGGCCCTCCGGGGAGCTAGAACGCAGGGTGTGACGCCTCGGGGACGGATTCGCGCGTGGAGCGCATTCTCGAGGCTTTCCGCGGGGGGCCGCTGGCGCCGAGCGATCGGGTGACCCCCCCCCGACTCCCCACCCGAATAACGAAGCGGAGGCTGACCGCTCGGGTCACAGCGGGTTCGGTCGGCACAGGGCAAAAAGGCCTCCAAAGGGCTTGCCCAAGGCCACGGAGCGGCTAAGAAGTGCCCCCGCCTGCCGGATTCATCCAATTGTGCGGAAATTGCGCGGGTTTGGAGCGCGCTTCGCCGCCCCGGCGGCGCGGTTGGACTCTAGACGCGACAATGACTAGAAGGGCGTGCCCATCGCCCCCGGTGGGCCCAGCACGGAACACGTCATGACGGACCTCTCGAAGTATCGAAACATCGGCATTTTCGCCCACGTCGACGCGGGCAAGACCACGACGACGGAGCGCATCCTCAAGCTCACCGGCAAGATCCACAAGATCGGTGAGGTCCACGACGGCGCTGCCACGACCGACTTCATGGAGCAGGAGCAGGAGCGCGGCATCACGATTCAGTCCGCAGCGACCACCTGCTTCTGGAATGGTCACCAGTTCAACATCATCGACACCCCCGGCCACGTCGACTTCACGATCGAGGTGTACCGTTCCCTCAAGGTGCTCGACGGTGGCGTCGGTGTGTTCTGTGGGAGCGGCGGCGTCGAGCCGCAGTCGGAGACGAACTGGCGCTACGCCAACGAGTCGAAGGTCGCGCGCATCATCTACGTGAACAAGCTCGATCGCCTTGGTGCCGACTTCTACCGGGTGGTGAAGCAGATCAAGGACGTGCTCGCGGCCAAGCCTCTGGTCATGGTCCTGCCGATCGGTATCGAGAGTGAGTTCTCGGGCATCGTCGACCTGCTCGAGCGCAAGGCCTACGTGTGGGACGACTCGGGCCTGCCGGAGAACTTCCAGGTCAAGGAAGTCCCCGAGGACATGAAGGACGACGTCGAAAAATGGCGCGCCGAGCTCATCGAAACCGCCGTCGAACAGGACGATGCGGCGATGGAGAAGTACCTCGAGGGCGAAGAGCCTGACATCGACACGATCAAGAAGTGCATCCGCAAGGGGACGATCAACCTGTCGTTCTTCCCCACCTTCTGCGGCTCCTCTTTCAAGAACAAGGGCGTGCAGCAGGTCCTCGATGGAGTCGTCGACTACCTGCCCAATCCCACCGAGGTGAATCCGCAGCCGGAAGTCGATCTCGAGGGCAACGAGACGGGCAAGTTCGCCATCGTCGATCCCAAGGGCCCCGTGCGGGCGCTGGCCTTCAAGATCATGGACGATCGCTTCGGCAGCCTGACCTTCACCCGCATCTACTCGGGCACGATCAACAAGGGTGACACCCTGCTCAACACCTTCACCGGCAAGACCGAGCGCATCGGGCGCATGGTCGAGATGCACGCCAACGACCGCAACATGGTCGATCGGGCTCAGGCGGGCGACATCATCGCCATCGTCGGTCTGAAGAACGTGCAGACGGGACACACCCTGGCCGACCCGAAGGACCCCGCGACCCTCGAGCCCATGGTCTTCCCCGATCCGGTCATCTCGGTTGCCATCAAGCCCAAGGACAAGGGCCACGCGGAAAAGATGAGCATCGCCCTCGGCAAGATGGTCGCCGAAGACCCGTCCTTCCACGTGGAGGTCGACGACGAGTCCAACGAGACGATCCTCAAGGGCATGGGCGAGCTCCACCTCGACATCAAGGTGGACATCCTGCGCCGCACGCATGGCGTCGAGGTTTCGGTCGGTGAGCCTCAGGTCGCGTACCGCGAGACGATCACGCGGGCAGTGAACGACGCCTACACCCACAAGAAGCAGACGGGTGGTTCGGGACAGTTCGCGAAGATCGACTACACCATCGAACCGCTCGAGAGCGGCGAGGGCTTCATCTTCGAGTCGAAGGTGGTCGGCGGCAACGTCCCCAAGGAGTTCATCCCGTCCGTCGAAAAGGGCTTCAAGGTGATGCTCGGTAAGGGCCCGCTCTGCGGCTTCCCGGTCGTCGACGTGAAGTTCACCCTGAACGACGGTGGCTTCCACGCGGTCGACTCGTCGCAGATTGCGTTCGAGACCGCAGCCAAGGCCGGCTTCCGCCAGAGCATGCCGAAGGCTGGTCCGGAGCTGCTCGAGCCGATCATGAAGGTCGACGTTTACGTCCCCGAGGACAATGTCGGCGACGTCATCGGCGACCTGAATCGCCGCCGTGGCATGATCAAGAGCCAAGAGCCGACCCCGACGAACATCCACATCAAGGCCGACGTCCCCCTGAGCGAGATGTTCGGATACATCGGTGACCTGCGCTCCAACACCGCTGGACGTGGCCAGTTCTCGATGGAGTTCAGCCACTACGCGACCTGCCCCCGGCAGATCGTGGAAGCAGTGAAGGAGAAGGTGCGCGAGCGCGAAGAAGCGCTGAAGAAGTAATTCGCGCGTCTTTCCAAAAAAGGCGACCGACCTGCAGCCGTTCGGCTGCAGGTCGGTTTGCTTTTGTGCTCGCGAACGCACCCGTAACCCCCGTGCGAAGGACTCGATGCCCCCCGAGCGACGACGTCGTCATTCCCCTCTCGCTGAAAGCGCGTGACCTCTAGAGGGAACAGTCCGTCTCCAGCGGATGATCAGTTGCGATGATCGCCCGCCGCGGAAGAACAGTCCGACTGAAACAGGGCAACCCATCGTGCGTCGACGCAAGTCGCCCGTATACTCGAAGAAGTAGTGCATGGGGACGGACCACCGCCGCGGCCCGCACGACGCAACCCGAGCGGAGGACACGATGGGGGAAACGTACAGTCTGTACTGGGGGGATGTGGAGCTCGCCCACGTCGTCCACGAGAGTGACGAGCACCCGACGCGCTATGGACGTTGGGAACGCTTGGCGAAGGACGACTTTCCGCATCTTCGCGATCGGCTGGATGCCTACCTGGAGGAAGCGGTCCGTTCGAACGCCCGCTTGATGCAGGACGACGCCTCCCCCGAAGAGGAGCATGAAGTCGCCGATCGAGAACGACCGTTTGCAGACATCATCATCTCCGATCAATGGAGACTCGTTCGCGCCGATGGCCGAGTTTTGTGGATCCTGTGTCCCAGCTTTCTGCCGGGGGGCCGAATCGGGTGGCGTGACGACTTCACGATCCGAGGCTGGGGCCCGAGAAAACTGGGGTAACCCCGAATCTGGGGACTTTCCCGGAACAACCGGGGTACCCTCGCTGTTGCACGACTCAGGGGGGTGGCCCCCCACGAGGCGACTGACCATGCAGAGCTACCAACACGCGATTCCACAAGCCGTCGGCAACCGAGCCGTCGAAAGTCGGGCCCGCTTCATCATGCGGACCTACAATCACCTCTTTCTCTCGATCCTGGCCTTCGCCGGACTCGAGTACCTGCTGTTCACGAGCGGGGTGGCCTATCAAATCCTCCAGGTGGTCGGCGGAAGCCCGCTGATCCTGTTTGGAGGGTTCGTGATCGTGTCGTGGTTCGCCACGAGCGCGGCGCACCGGGCCGAGTCGAAGGCCGCGCAGTACGCAGCGCTCGGGGCTTTCATCGCGGCGGAGGCCATCATTTTCGTTCCTCTGCTCGCCATCGCCCAGGCCGTGGCGCCCGGCGCCATCCAGAGCGCCGGCCTCGTCACCATCGTGGGCTTTGCCGGCCTCACCGCTGTCGCTTGGTCGACCAAGAAAGACTTCTCCTTCCTCGGGAGCATCCTGCGCTGGGGCGGCATCATGGCCCTGGTGGCGATCGGCGCGGCGCTGATCTTCGGCTTCCACCTCGGCACCTGGTTCAGCGTGGCGATGGTCGCGTTCGCCGGCGGCGCCATCCTCTACAGCACGTCGGACGTGCTCCGGCACTACCCGGAGGATCGCTACGTGGCTGGAGCTCTCCAGCTCTTCGCCTCGGTCGCGATGATGTTCTACTACGTGCTCCGCATCTTCATCAGTTCGCGCGACTGAGAGTCAGCAGATGGCTCCCCCGAGACGCCTTGATCGTCTCGCGCGACCAACCGGACGCAAACGACGCCCCGCTCGAACCCGAGCGGGGCGTCTCTCATTTCGAGACGCACGACGCTTCCCTCCAGGCGTCACCTCGCGCCGCCTTCCGCGGCTTCTCGAATCCGCTTCGCGTAGAGCCGACAAAGCGGACTCTCGGGGCGGGCCGCAAGGCGCTCGTTCAAGATGCGCCCCGCCGCCCCATTCCCCGCCCGAATCGCACTCTCGAGCAACGTCAGGTTCAGTACGTCCCGTTGGGCGTGGCTTCCGCCAAAGCGGTGAGCGGTCTTACGCCCCTCGAGGAGAAGCTCGAAGGCCTCCTGGTAGTCGCCCTTGCCAAACGCTCGGAACGCCCGTGAAAGTGGCAGTCCAACGTCTCGAATCAGGCGGGCGCTTCCCGTCTCGTCGCCCGCTGCCATCTCCAAATCGCCGACGACTCGTGCGGCTTCGCGCTCACGCCCCGTGGCCACGAACGCCATCATCGCGTGGACGTCGTTGAACGGGTAGTAGGCCCGTTCCTCCCCGGCAGCATAGGTCTCCGCCAGCTCATCCCAACGACGCCCCACGTCGACACCGAGCAAATGGAGTCTCCACAGAAGCGACGCCGCGTCGACCATCTCCAGGGCAACGGCGGAAGGTTCCGGGCGGATGTTCCGATCGTAAACCTCGAGGACTCGCTTTGGTTCGCCGCGTTCGAGCAGATACAGCGCGTAGTGCCACCAGTTGTGAAAGGCGAAGAGGTTGTCGGGAGCCCAATCGCTGACGGTTTCGTCGAGCCAGCGCAGCCCGTCGTCCGTGCGGCCCTGCATCTCGCATACGTGAGTGACCGCGTGAATTGCCCACGGGTCCCGCGGCTCCAAAGACACGGCACGACGCCCAGCCTCCTCCGCTCGTCCATAATGCCCGCACTCCTCGAGGCCGAAGGCTTGCATGCCGAGGAGGTACGAATAGCCGACCTCACCCTCCTTCCACTCGGGCAGCACCCACGCCACGCGATCCCGGAGCATCGTGGACTGGCCAAGGAAGAAGTCGCATTGATGAGCCAACTGCAGAGCCACGAGATCGCGCGGGCAGTCGTAGAGGATTTTCCCGTAGGCCTCGCTGGCGCCTTGGAAGTCCCGGGCGAGCCAAGCCCGAATGGCAGCGGCGTGCCCGCGCTCCCGCTCGTTGGCCCGAGCCTTCAATCGCCCGAGCTCCCGAAGCTCGTGTGCGAGCTCCGGCTCCGCCGCCTTCTCGGAAGAAATGAGATGCAGCCCCGCCCGAAAGCAGTGACCCATGACGAAGTCCGGATCCTCGGCGAGCGCTGCGTCGATCACGGCGAGAGGATCTTTGTAGAACCCGAGGAGGAGTCTCTCCGCCTGTTCGAGTCGGTCCACGCTATCTGATCGGTCGGTCGAAACCGGCGCACCATACAGATCGGTCTTGCCCATGAAGTCGTCTCCGGAGTGGGGTGCTTGCGCGAAGGCGCTCAGCCTTCGGCGCCTCGAGTCGAGCGGCTCACACCCGAATCGGGAACACAAGCCGGCCTCGATCCCCGCACGGAACGCGGCTTCCCAGGTCGTCCGTGCCGACGACGTCGGAGGCAGTTGCCTCGGGTGTGGCGGTTTCGCCCTCCGTCTCGCGCGTGACGAGCGCTACTTCTTGCGGGCCAAGTAGACGGAATGCTTTAGGGCACCCTTCGGTCCCTTTCGCACGTACTCCGTGCGGAAGCCGGCCCGCTCCATGCGGTCTTCGAAGGCCCGGTCCCGTCCTTCCCCCCACACCGCGTAGCTGCCACCCGGAGTCAGCGCGTCCACGGTCCGTCGCAAGATCTCACTGCCGTAGAGGGGATGCTTCCGCTCATTCTTCCCCTCGCCTGGCCCCACGTACAAATCGAACACGATGGCGTCGAATTTGTCCGCCCCCCGGCGCGATGCTTCTCGTATCCTGTCGGTCACATCGCCGACCACCACCTCGACCCGCGGATCCGCCAAGGCATCGTCGGTGAGACTGGCGAGTGGTCCGCGGCACCAATCGACGATTCGAGGGGTGATCTCGGCCACGACCACCGTCGCGGAGCGCGGCAGGCAGTCGAGCGCGGCGCGCAAGGTGAAGCCGAGCCCGAGCCCACCAATGAGCACCCGTGGTCGCTCCCGATCGACGATGGGATCGCAGCCGAGCTCCGCGACAGCGAGCTCCGAACGCGTGAGCATGCTGGTCATCAGAACGCGACCCGCGATCGAGATCATGAAGTCGCGCTCGCCGCGCTTTCGCAGCTCGAGACGACCCTCTTCTGTATCGACGCTGTCCAAGAGCTGCCAAGGGCGCGGCATGGGGGACTCATCGGCTTTGTTCCACCGATTGTAAAGGCCTCGCGAAGGCCTTGCGGCAAGCGCCACACGGCTCCTGGTGGCAACTATCCGTCGCCGATGGGGCGTTTGCCAAGAGTCCCATCGGCGCAGGAAAGTCAGCGCAAGGGGTTCCTGCTGTCGTTGCGCCGGATCATCGGAGTCACGTCGAAGGGCAATTTCAATTCGCTCTCCGGCACGAATCCGAACTTCGCGTAGAAGGACGCCGCATCGGACGTGCCGAGTCGGATGTGCGTGGCGTGGCGAAGGGCCGGATGGTCGAGGAGGAGCCCCACCACGGCCCGCCCAATCCCACGTCCGCGCATCGAGGGTGCCACCACCACGTCCGCGACATACGCGTGCCGCGCCGTATCACTGATGGCGCGAGCCGAAGCCACCAGTCGACCGCTCGAATCACGGGCTCCGACCCATCCAGCAGCCCCCTGGTGGGCGCGACCGAGAAGCTCCGGATCGGCCCCCTGGGTCCAGTATTGCCCGTCGAGCAGCTGGAGAACTTCCCGGAGCTCCTCCTGTCCGAACCTCACCACGAGACGGGTCCCCTCGGGTCCACGAAGCAGCGGAGGAACCTCGGCGCGCGCGTTTTCCTGGAGAATGAGCTCAATCGCCTCGAGATCGCCCGGAGCTCCCCGGCGCCACAGCCCCTCGAGGACCTGTCGAATCTCGTCCGGAGTTCGGTTCTGACCCAGCTTGGATTTGCCGCTGAGTCGCTCGAGTGACATGCCGACGACGAGAATGCCGCGAACTGCGGCCCGGTAGAGGGGGTGCTGAGCCGTGATGGGAGTGTGACCTCCCTCGCGTTGGAACTTCCGCATCAGCTCCTGGAGGACAAGCGCCTTGCGCCCGGGATCGTCGAGGCGCTCGAGAGTGCCGTGCACCTGGACGCTCTGGTAGAACGTCGTTGCAGGGCAGGCTTTTTCGGGGTGCACGAAGTAGCTGGGAATCGTGGCCACCACATGCTCCGCCTGGAGCACGGCGGCTCTCCCCACGCACAGCGTCTTTTCCCCGGCAGGCGACCCGTGAAAGTACACGCCTTCGTCCAGAACCACGGGATTGACGGTTCGAAGCACGGGAGCACCATCCGGCGTCGTGCTGGCGAAATGAAGAACAGGCGCCTCGCGCAGAAGCTTCAAGGCGCTTTCCCGGCTCGAAGCGAACTCGGAACGTCTCATGGCGTCAGGTTGCGCGGCATCTGGACCAGTCAAAAGGTCCAGTTTTAGAATACCAACCCCTCCAGATGCGCCACCCCAGGGCGCGCTTCGACGACGCAACGTGACCCGCCGCAAGCTTTCCGTCTCCCTCGATCCGGACGCCGACGTCCCTCTCTACGTCCAGATCGCGCAAGCCATCTCTCAGGACATCCAGCGCGGCCGTCTTTCGGGCGGCAGCTCGCTTCCCGGAAGCCGAAGTCTGGCGCTCAGCCTCGGTGTGAACCGCAACACCGTACTCGCCGCCTTGGCCGAGCTCGAGCAAGAAGGATGGATAGAAACGAGGCCGCGGAGCGGCTCCTTCGTCTCGAGCACGTTCGGAAATAGCAAGGCACAACGGAAAGCCCGCTCGTCGCTGCGCACCACCGCCTCACCCCAGAAACCACGCACTCGGCTCGAGCTCCCCGGCGACGTTCCGCCCGATCACCTGGGTACCGTGCCTGCTGGGGTTCTCCCCCTCGTTGGTGGGCTGCCCGACATGCGCCTGATTCGACGCCAGGATCTAACGCGCGCGTTTCGGCGCGCGGTTCTCCAAAGCACCGAATCGCTCGCCTACGGAAGCGCCTGGGGTCACCCTCGTCTTCGTCGTGCCCTCGTGGACTTCCTCGGCGACACCCGAGGGATCGCCACGACGCCCGAGAGCATCTGCGTGACACGAGGAAGCCAAATGGCGATCTACCTAGCTGGCCGCACCCTGCTCACACCGGGGGATCGCGTGGCCGTCGAGGCATACGGATACCGCCCAGCCTGGGAGGCGCTGCGCATGGCGGGAGCCGAATTGGTGCCACTTCCCGTGGATGGTTCCGGTTTGCGCGTGGATGCCCTGCGCGCGGCATGTGAGCAGAAACCGATCCGAGCCCTGTATCTGACCCCACACCATCAGTACCCAACCACCGTCACATTGACCGCACCCCGCCGCGTCGAGCTATTGGCCCTGGCGCACGACCGACAATTCGCGATCCTGGAGGACGACTACGATCACGAGCAGCACTATGCCGGACGACCCGTATTGCCTCTGGCGAGTCGCGATAGCGACGTGGTGATCTACATCGGCACCCTCTCGAAGGTGCTCGCTCCTGGACTTCGCGCGGGCTACCTGGTCGGCCCGCGCGACGTGGTCGAGCGAGCCGGACGGATTCGCACGTACATCGATCGCCAGGGGGATCTTCCGCTCGAGGAAGCGATCGCCCAGCTCATCGAGGAGGGAGAGCTGGCACGGCATACCCGCCGCGTCGGTCGCCATTGTCACGAGCGCCGCGACGCGCTCGTCGAGGCACTCCGCGCTGAACTCGGAAGCGAGCTCACGTTCCGAATCCCGCCGGGGGGTATGGCCCTTTGGGCTCGCGCTCGGTTGACGACGGATGCCTGGGCCAAAAGGGCACTCGAACAGGGCGTCTTCGTGCAACCCGGCCGGCGATATCGTTTCGACGGTCAGGCCAGCGCGCATCTGCGGTTGGGCTTCGGTGCACTGACGCCCGCCGAGATTCGCGAGGCGGTTCGCCGGCTGGCGCGCGCTCACCGCCCCGCTACGACGATCATCGCTTGCGATGATCGAAGAAAACATGAGCGTAAGTGTTGACCGTCAAGGGGCGTGGTTCAACCGACCGGGCGTCGGCTCCCCCACCACGAAGTCGCCCGAGCCGTCCACGTTCCGCGCGAGACTCTGCCCGCTGAAGGTTTCCGACCAGCGGATTTCGTCGAGGACGTTGCGACTCGGATCTTCCAGCCGCACCAAGTCCTCGTCTTCGTGGAGGCTGAAGAAGTTGTCGGGGGTCATCTTCTCCCGATAAAAAGCAATGGGCCGCCCCGACGGAAGCTTGGTGCCCTCGGGCACGATGTAGCGTGCTTTGTCGTCGACCACGCGATAACCGGACAGATCGATCTCCCGGTCGGTGCCGTTGTAGAGCTCCACCCAGTCTTCCTGGTGCTTGGTGTACACCTCGTTGATCACCAGCGCTCCGCTGAGCGGCCCTCGCGGACCATCTAGAACCTCCGGCACGCGCCTGCCCGACGGCTCCTCCTTGGTCGCGGGATCTTCGGGCCCCGCATGCGAGGTGGGATCAGCGCAGTCGCCAGCACCTCCGTCGCCGTCATCGGAGCTACACCCCCAGGAGACCAAGAGCGCACACGCGCTAACCAAGATCCTTCGCCACAGCTGGACCATCGCTCCTCTCCCTTTGCGTCGTTGCCCGATTCATCAACGGACGTTCACTGGGCCGGCGCCCTCCGATCACCGCAAGCGGTCGGCGCTATGGAACGGCGCACGCTGCGTCGCCCCGACGGGACTCTCACGAGGAGACAGGGCTGACGAAACACAGCCGTCGGAGGCCGTGCGCCGAGTTTCGTCAGCAGGGTGACGTGGTGCCAAAGGGGCGGGCATGCCGGCAGGATGACCGGATCGCCCAGTTCTATCGATCGTGCGGCTTTCCCTTGGTCCGCTTCTTCTTGCTGCCCTTCTTCCGGCGGCGGAGTGGTCGCTTATCTGGCGGCGGCGGCGTGACAAGCTCCTCCGCGGGGCGCGTCTGCCCACCATCGTTCGCGGCAATCGACTCGCTCAAGGACTGGGAAGGTGACCCTGATCCAGAAGGGGGAGCCACCCCTCCAGCATCAGATTGCCCTTCGCGCTCCAGCGGAGAGGCATCGCTCGGCTGGGAAGCCGCAGCTGCTTCGCCACCCGTTCCATCGCCCTCTTCGGTCTCCGACGTCACGGATTCAGCACTCGAAATGTTCGCACGCTCTGCGGCGATCGCGCTGCGCGGCTTGTCGTCGTCCCGGAGCGTCGCGGCCAGGCCCCAGGCGAGCAGCGCCCCGACCAGAGTGGCCAGAGCACCCACGCCGATGACGAGCCGTCGGCGGCGCCGCCACGCGGGAGCACCGACTTCGACGGAGGGAGCCACCGCGGGAGTCGAAGCGACGGGGCCGGCAGCTGAATTTGCCGCTACCCCTGCAGGCAGGGCGTTCGTTTGGCGTGTCGGAGCATCACACGACGCTGCCCGAGCACCCACGAACGGGGGGCTCTCTCCTCGCGCGAGAGCCTCGACGTCGCGCAGCATGTCGGTCGCGCTCGGGTAACGGGCTTCTCGAGTAAAGGCCAACGCCTGATCGACGACCGCACCGAGTCCCTCGGACACGTCGGGCGCCAGGGAGCGCAATCTCGGCGCCGGCTGGGTGGCGATGGCCACCACCAGGGCCGCCTGAGAATCCGCCTCGTGAATGCGTCGACCCGTGAGCATACGGAACGCCGTCGCACCCAATGCGAACAGATCGACCCGCCCATCGATCTCCTCACGACGCCCCATCGCCTGTTCCGGGGCCATGTACGGCAAGGTTCCCAGCGCCACACCGGTCTGGGTCCGCACGTCGTCACCCGCGCCTTCGAGCACCCGAGCCACGCCAAAATCGAGCACCTTCACGGCGCCGTCGTCGGTACGAAACAGGTTGTCCGGTTTCAGATCCCGATGGATGACGTCGTGCGCGTGCGCGACCTCGAGAACGCCCAACGTTTGTGAGAGGAGATCGAGAACTTCAGTCTCGGGGAGAGTTCCGTGGCGCGCCAACCGCTCGGAGAACGACTCGCCCACGAGCCGCTCCATCACCAAAAAAGGAGTTCCGTCGTCTGCTTTACCGTGGTCGAGAATGCGGACCACACCGGGGTGGTCGATGCGATTCGCAACGTAGGCCTCTCGCAAGAAACGCTGACGCACGGTGCCACGTGCGTTCATGTCGGGGTGTAGGATCTTGAGGGCGGCGCGCGTCCCCTGCTCGTCTCGGGCGCCGTAGACCGCCGCCATTCCGCCGACCCCCAGCACTTCCTCGAGGGTCCAGCGACCTCCGAGCTTGCGGTGGAGGCGCTCCATCACATGCGGTTCGTAGTCCTTCACGACAGCGACTGGCTTCGGACTNGACGAGAAGCGCCCGGAGCATCGAAAACGATACACCGGGCGCTCGTGGGATGTACACCGGTCGCCAGAGCGCCAGTCTGCTCGCTGCGTTGCTGCGTTGCTGCGTTGCTCGCTGCTCTGCCCTTCAGGCTTCCGCGGGTTCTCGCAAACCCGGCCCCCTGCGACCTCTCCTCACGTCAGCGCCTTGACGCCTGAACGCGATTTCCGCCCGACTCGCGAGGACGCCGGTGAACGAATTCCGATAGGCGAACGCCAAAAATACGTTCAACCCGACGACGACGAGTCCCAGCACGATCCCAGACGGCGCAAGGAACAGGTGATACGCCAGGATGTTCACCGTCACCGGCGCGATGATGGTCAACGCCAGAGGCACGAAGCGATCAATCAACAGCAGAAACCCACAACATGCCTGGATCAGAGCGAGAAACGGAAAGAAGTAGCTCGACCCGATGAGCCCGCTCATGAACTCGATCGCCGGGCCTTCCGGCGGGGCCGGCATCGGGAAAAACTGAAACAGCCCGTTGAGACCAGCGATCAGGAAGATCGCTCCGAAGACCACTCTGCACAGGATGACGACCGCCCTCATGTTCCCTCCTCCGACGTAAGCCTGACGCGCCCACGGAGCGGTGGCCAATGCGCTGACAGGAGGGCCCCTCAAATCGAATCGCCCGGAGAAACCGACGAGGGACGACCCCGCGCGAACCTCAGAAGACGGTGCGACTCACCCAATCGGCAGCGCTACCCACGACTGCCATGATCACGGCAGCGATGAGGGCCGTCGAAAACCCCCGGATCGTCAGGCGGGTGCTGAGCGCATCCACTACCTTCAAGACGATAGCGGTGACGATCAGCCGGGTGACGAATGCGAAGATGAAACCGAGCCCGAGAGAGGCCACCCCGATCACGACGAAGAGCAGCCACCCCACACAGAAGTTGATCACCCCGAAGACGGCAGCGATGAGCATGTAGCTCCCAAACCCTCCGCGCAGCTCGAAGTCGACGAGGAGGCGCTCCGCGACCCACAGGGCACCCGCCAGGGTCAGCCAGGAAATGATGAGTCCCATGGGGTCAAGCTTGCGGCACTCCGACTCGTACGCCAACGCTGCCGCGCTAACGCCGGCTTGCGCGCCAACGCCGACTTGCGCGCCAACGCTGCGCCGTTCGCTCTTCGGCCCACGACACCCGCAACGCGCAGCGGGCCCGTGCACAGCGCTCTATCGAAACTCCGTGAGCTCTTTCAGTCCGCGTCCGCGAGCGCTTGCCGCAGCTCACGCGAAAGCTGCTCGAGAGTGCGACGCTCGAAAGCCTTGCAACGCAGACTACTCGCATCCCACCGAGCCTCACCTCCATAGCTCCAATTCCACGTTCCCGGCTCCCGGGTGGAAATGCAGAGAGCCGTGCCCTGCTTTCCCGCGTCGAGGCGGTATTCGACGCCCTCGTGCTCGACTTGAAGGATGGGGTCGCTGTCGTAATTGACCGATTCGCCTTCCGTTGAGGAAGAACCAATGCTGTTCATCCGTTCAGTATACGATTCCCGATCGGGCGCAGCAAGGGAGTTTCGTGCACGCGAGTCGGCTTGCGCTCACGCCTGCCAGGAGCCCCGCCAAGGACCTCTCATTTGGTGAGCGGTAGACCGTTGCTTCTCGCCGCAGCTGGGCATGCCAGGAGCCCCGCCGAGGCCTCTCATTTGGTGAGCGGGCAGAATATGCGCTCGATCTCAGCGCTCGAGCCTGCGGTACTTGATCCGGTGCGGCCGATCGGCATCAGCTCCGAGGCGGCGTCTTCGATCCGCCTCGTACTCCTGGTAATTGCCCTCGAACCAAACCGCCGAGCTGTTGCCCTCGAAGGCCAGGATGTGGGTCGCGATGCGGTCGAGAAACCAGCGGTCGTGGCTGATGATCACCGCGCACCCCGGAAACTCGAGCAGCGCCTGTTCGAGGGAGCGCAGTGTGTCGACGTCGAGGTCGTTCGTCGGTTCGTCGAGGAGGAGGAGATTGCCCCCCTGTTTGAGCAGCTTCGCCAGGTGCACGCGGTTCCGCTCTCCCCCCGACAAGGTGCCTACTAGTTTCTGCTGGTCGCTCCCCTTGAACCCGAACCACGAGCAATACGCACGCGAGGCGACTTCGCGTTTGCCGAGCTCGACGACGTCTTCACCGCCGCTGATTTCCTTCCACACGTTGTGGTTGCCCGTCAGCGCCTCGCGACTCTGATCGACGTAGGCGATTTTCACCGTTTCGCCGACATTCAGGGTGCCGGCGTCGGGCTGTTCTTCACCGACGAGCATGCGAAACAGAGTCGTCTTTCCCGCACCGTTCGGTCCGATGACGCCGACGATGCCGCTCCGAGGAAGCCGGAAGGATAGATCCTCGACGAGCAGTCGATCGCCGAAGCCCTTCGTGAGTCCGTCGGCTTCGAGCACCACCTGCCCGAGCCGCGGGCCCGGAGGAATGCTGATTTCTCCGCCATCGCTGGACCGCGCCTCGGACTGCGCCACGAGTTCGTCGTAGGCGGCCAAACGCGCCTTGCTCTTCGCCTGCCGCGCCCGCGGCGAGGCGCGAACCCAGTCGAGCTCTTGCTTGAGCTTGCGCTGCCGAGCACTCTCCTGCTTCTCCTTTTGCGCGAGGCGAGCCGCCTTCTGTTCGAGCCAACCGCTGTAGTTGCCCTTGTACGGGTACCCCCGACCCCCATCGAGCTCGAGGATCCACTCGGCCACTTCGTCGAGGAAGTAGCGGTCGTGCGTCACGGCCACCACTGTGCCCGGATATTCACCGAGGAAGCGCTGGAGCCACGCCACGCTCTCGGCATCCAGATGGTTCGTCGGCTCATCGAGCAGAAGCATGTCGGGTTGCTCCAAAAGGACGCGACAGAGCGCGACGCGACGCTTTTCACCACCGGAGAGATTTTCGATGAGAGCGTCTCGTGGCGGACATCGAAGGGCGTCCAGGGCGATCTCGACCCGCTGATCGAGGTTCCACGCGTCGGCTGCATCGATGCGATCCTGGAGCTTTCCTTGCTTCTCGAGCAAAGCGTTCATCTCCTCGTCGTCCATCGGCTCGGCGAACTTCGCGCTGATTTCCTCGAACTCTTGGAGTAACGCCCGTGTCTCAGAAACCCCTTGGTCGACGGCCTCCGCCACCGTCTTCGCGTCGCCCAAGTCGGGCTCCTGAGCGAAATACCCAACCTTCAGCGAAGGGTGCGGCTTGGCCTCTCCCATGAACTCCGTGTCCACCCCGGCCATGATGCGCAAGAGGGAGCTCTTGCCGGACCCATTGCTTCCGATGACACCAATTTTTGCACCGGGCAGAAACGCGAGGGTGATGTTCTCCAGCACGCGCTTGTCCGGGGGGTGAACGCGCGTGACCTCCTGCATCGTGAACACGAAATCGACCATGGATGGTTTGTACACGAACCCGTCGCGTTCTGAACCCTACAGTCGTATAGCGGTGCTCATGACTCGCCGACTCGCACGAGTGCTCGTTTCCTCCCTGCTGACCGTGGCTCCACTGCTCACCCTCGGGTGCAAGTCGCAAAAGGAGTCGGCCGCCTCCGACACATCGAAGGCGGCAACCGAACCACCTGCCGCGCCGTCTACTCCGCCCGCCCGCCCCGCCGGGGAGCCTCCCACCAATCCGCATGTGAGCCCTGGTGGCCCCGCGGCGCTCCCTCCAGCCGCCATCACCTGGAAGGCTCCCGCGGGTTGGGAAGAAATGCCTCGGCGAAGCCCGATGCGTCAGGCCACCTACAAGGTGCCGGGCGATGCTGGCCCCGCAGAAACGGCCGTGTACTACTTCGGTCCAGGTCAAGGCGGTGACGTCGAGTCGAACATCGAACGCTGGGTGGGACAGTTCCAAGACCGCGCGCACGACGCGGTCGAACGGGACACCCGCGAAGTCAACGGCCTCAAGGTGTACACGGTCGCCGTCGCGAAGGGGACCTATTCCTCCGGAATGCCGGGCGGTCCGACAGGTCCGCAGAAGGACTGGGGCTTGGCTGGCGCCATCGTTGAAGCTCCGAGTGGTCGCTACTTCTTTAAAATGACGGGGCCGGCGAAGACCGTCGACCAGCAGCGCAGGGCCTTCGACAACCTGCTCGATAGTGTTGCCGTCAAGGGGTGAGAGCCGGACTTTCGCGGTCGCCGGCCCCACGGACCCTGACGTCTCGACGCTGCGCGTTCTCCTGGCACCAGGTTTGCAGTGTTCCCCCCGGAAATCATGCCAGCCGACGACAAAGCTTGTCGGCGACCGAAGGAACACCCCGATGCCCATCTACGAGTACCACTGCAAAGCGTGCGATCGGGAGTTCGAGTTGCTCGTTCTGTCCCGCGACGAGACAGTGGCCTGTCCGGAGTGCGGAGCAACCAATCTGCAGCGCTTGCTGTCTATCCCGGCCGGTCCCCAGCGCCTCCCATCGGCTCTGCGACACGGCCGTGCACTCGCGGCCCGCGAGGGACACTTCAGCCACTACAGCAAGGCGGAACGAAAGAAGCACGGGCTCTAGCGCGACAAACCGTAGTGGTTTGTCGCGACTAAACCCTTGCCATTGCGGTCATCGCTTGCGCAGAAGACAAGAACGGCACGCGCAGGCAGGTGGCCTCTCGTAGCCGTCTGGCCTTCACCCGCCCGGGACATTCGACTCCGAGCTATTCGGCTCCGACGAGCAGAGGGCAGCGGACGCAGGTAGTTCCCGCTGTAGGTGCCGAGCCGCCCCTCATTGCGGCCGCACGCCAAAGCTGCCGGCAGGAGGCACAGCCCCGACGCTCGGCTCAGCCGGCACTGGACTCGCGTGCGCCTCGCGGGGTGTCGATTACCCGTCTGTCTGGCCCGCGTCGGTTCCGGGCCAAGACGGCGACCCTCCAGCAAGCAGGGGCCGCCCGGGACTTTCGCTATTGAATTTGGATGTCCCGACAAACCGAACGCGAGCTCGTTCTGTGTGTCGGGAACTCGACACACAGAACACGGAGGCGGGGCAACTCGGGGGGCGGATTTCTCTCCGAGGGCCTCGGGAAATCGACGCGCGGTGCCGCGACCGCCCCTGTCACCTCGTTGGCACGACGCGTGCTCCAAGCACGGGAGACGGTATTCCCCGTTGACGGGGATGACCTGGAGAAGGAGCCCAGATGAACACTGCAGCGCAACGCCGTTCTCGTCCCTCGGTGCCAACCGCGGCCGACCTTCGCTGGCGCGGGTGGCTCCAGACCGCAAGCCTTCGCGTCGAAAGCGCGGCGATAGCTTACGCGCCGACCACCGACGACTCTGGCGCTGCCATCGAACGCACTCGACAGCAGCTTGCTCACCTCGAACACTCCGTTGAACTCTACCGAGAGCGATGCGGTGGTGATCTGGCGAAGGCGCTCACCGCCCGCGTGGAAACTCTCCGGATTCCCGCTTCGTGGCTGGAAGCGAACGTCGCGCAGCTCGTCCTTTCACTCGCTGCTCAGACCGAAGCGCGTCGCTGGCTCGACGAGAAAAGCCCGTCGCGAACGCTGCTCAGGCAACTCGCGGAAAAGTCCGAGCACATCGACGCCGCACGCGCTGCGCTGCGCGACCTACGCGCAGCCGAACCGGATTTCAGCGTTGAGGTCCCTCGGCTCACCTCGCAGTGGCTCGACATTGCATTGTGCGCGCTCGAGGCGGATAGGAAGCACGAGTACGCCCAACCCCTCCGGTCTGCGCTCGAGCCAAGCTCGACGGCTGAGGGCGGGAGCTACAGCCTGGCCGGGATCGGCAGCATCCAGCCGCGCTGACGCCCTCGGCTACGATCAACCTGTCAGCGACGCCTGGATCTCGCGAGACTGCCTACTGCTCGCGCGTGTGCGCTGAAACCGCCCATAGTCGCAAACACCGAGAACGCGACGTACGGAGCCACCGGCTCTCGTTCTCCCCAGAGGCGGCGTCGAACGCCATCTCGCCCCCGGGTCACCCCCGGGGGCCGGGTTGAACTCGCCTCGTCAGACGACCTGCCCAGACAGCTCCTCGAGCAAGTGCGGGCTATGGCCGAAGATCGCATCGAGGAGCGCTTCGCTGTGCTCGTGTTCGCCTGGACGCTCGACCGTCACCATCTCGGCCTTCTCTGCCCGGGGGCTCGGCGCATACACCTTCTTCACGACCGTTGGTGAGCCCTTCAAGCCGCACTTGGAAAGGTCTTCGATCCCTGCGTCTTTTGCACTCCACCGAACCACAGGAGCTTCAGCCGCGCGGAGCGCATCGTCCATAGACCCTCGCCGGATCTCCGTGTCGCTCTCCAGCATCGTAATCAAGACCGGGAGCGCGCTCCGGAGAACCTGTGTCCCTCCTTCTGCGCGACGCTCTACAATGATCCGATTCTCCACGAGCGAGAGCTCCCGGATAGCTGATACGTAGGTGAGCGGCGTGAGGTGAAGACGCTTGGCAATGCCTGGGCCCACCTGTGCCGTATCCCCATCAATGGTCTGCTTGCCAGTGAATACGACGGCCGGCATGCCCCACATGGCACCGATCTTCTGGATGGCCGTGGCCAGCGCATAGCTCGTCGCTAGCGTGTCCGAGCCTGCGAAGAAGCGGTCTGTCAGAAGCACTGCACGATCGACACCGTAGGTCATGGCTCGCCGCAGCGAGGTTTCCGCCATCGGCGGCCCCATCGTGAGCGCGGTCACCTCACCACCCAGTTCATCGCGCAAACGGAGGGCCTGCTCGAGCGCGAACAGATCATAGGGATTGATGATCGCCGGGACGCCCTGGCGCATGATGGTATTGGTGGTTGGGTGAACTCGGATCTGAGCGCTATCCGGTACCTGCTTGATACAAACGACGATATGCATGGCAAACTCCTCGTGTCGCGCGGTGCTCGTTCAAAGGGTTTCATCGCGTCCGCCAGGGGACACGATGGTGGAAAGAGAAACAAACGCTTGCCCAGGTGATGCTGGTCTGACGGCGTCCTGGTGCACCTTGAAGAGCCGTTTCGACAGTGGCCCTTCGCTTTCGAGCTGCTCGTAAGCGCACTGCAGATGCTCACGAATGCGTTGACGTACGACTGCGTCCTCAGCGCTTTCGTCGCCGACCGACTCCTCACGCAGGAGGTTGCCAAGCAACCGCATGATGTGCAGCCGCGACACGTTGAGCACCGCCGGTTCGAATGGCACTTCCAGGTATCGGAAAAACTCTTCGGCTGAAGACAACTGCTGCAGATCTTCGATCACTGGCATCGTTTTGCTCTCCAAAACCAAGACATCAGGATGGCGGGTGTTTCGGCGACTGCTCGACATGCGCGAAAAGAGCCGCGAGCTCGTGAGCTTCAATGGGCCGCTTGAGTTCCGTGGCGGTCGCGCGGATGAGCTCGAGCAGGGGCCCAAGAGTCGCTTCGCTCGCAACGTAGCCGAGCGTCCCGAGAACGTGAGCCAACGCTGCTCGTCCGGAGTGCTTACCCAGCACGATGCTGCGCTCGCGGCCGAACAACGCCGGGTCGAGAGCCTCGTAGGCCCGGGGATCGCGCAAAAGCCCCGAGACGTGGATCCCCGATTCATGAGAGAAAGCGGCCGTACCCACAATGGCCTTTGCCTCTGGAATCGCACGATTCGACGCGCTCGCCACTAGCTGCGCGAGTGCAGGCAGCGCGGCCAGGCGCACACCGGTCCCCCTCATCTCCACGTGACCCAGTGCCGCCACCACCTCTTCGAGCGGAGCGTTTCCCGCGCGCTCCCCCAAACCCAGCACGCATACACTCACGTGAGTTGCTCCCCCGCGAACGGCCGCCAAGGTATTCGCGGTAGCGAGCCCGAGATCGTCATGCCCATGAAACTCCAAGTCCATTTCCGTGTGCTGACGCAACTCATGAAAGAGCTCGAGCGTCGAGAAGGGGTCGAGCACCCCGAGAGTATCCGCGTAGCGAAACTTCGTGACCCCTGCCTCCTCTGCCGCGCACACCACCCTCTGGATGAAGACGCGATCGGCACGGCTGGCATCCTCTCCTCCCAACGACACGACCAGCCCGACTTTCCGCGCGTAGGCTACCACGCGGCGCAGGCGCGCCAGGACCGCTCGCTGACTGCCCGCCCGCTTGACGGCGATCTGACGATCCGACAGCGGCGCCGTCAGGTGCACGTGGGAGACACCCGTCGAAGCGGCTGCGTCCACGTCGGCCTCCGTCATGCGGCACCAGGCGATGGGCGTTGCGTGCTCTAGAACCTCGCCAATGGCCTTGATTGCCTGAACCTCCGCCCCCCCCATTGCGGGCACGCCCACCTCGATCTCGTCCACTCCTGCGTCCTCGAGAGCAAGCGCGATCTTCACCTTTTCGTCGAGCCGAAAGGCTACGCCCGGCGCCTGCTCCCCATCGCGAAGGGTGCTGTCATTGACGCGAATTAGGCTGTCCATGGAGTTCACGAATCGAACCGCTGGCTAGGCAGATGATATTCGTTCAAGCGTAGGTGGGTTCGAACGCGGGCTTGTCGGCCCCCGTCCCCTCGTCCCAGAAGGGCGAAAGTTCCCGCAACTGCTGAATGATTCCCGGCATCACGCTCAGGACCGCATCAACGTCCTCTTCCGTGTTTTCCCGAGAGAGTGAGAAACGGATCGCTCCGTGAGCGGCAGTGTACGGAACATTCATCGCGCGCATGACGTGCGATGGTTCGAGCGATCCGGAGGTGCATGCAGATCCGGAGGAGGCGGCGATACCCGCCCGGTTCATCAAGAGCAAGATGGCTTCTCCTTCGATGTACTCGAACGCAACGCAGGTCGTGTTGGGCAGACGGTTCTCCGGATCCCCCATCAGAAGAGCCTTGTCGATCGTCCCCAGGAGGCCGGCCTCCAAGCGGTCACGCATGGCCTTCACCCGAGTCTGCTCTTCCTCCATGTGCTGCAGGGCAAGCTCGGCGGCCTTCCCGAGGCCAACAATCCCAGGAGCGTTCTCGGTGCCCGCTCGTCGGCCACGCTCCTGGTGTCCTCCCCGCAGGAGCGGACGCAAACGGATCCCCTTTCGAACGTACAAGGCACCTATACCTTTTGGTGCGTGAAGCTTGTGACCAGACAGCGAGAGCATATCAATCTCGCTCTCGGCCAGATTCATGGGAATCTTCCCAACGGCCTGAACCGCATCGGTGTGAAAGATAGCCCCTGCCTCGTGAGCCAATTCGGCAAGCTTTTCTACCGGGAAGATCGTACCCGACTCGTTATTCGCCCACATGATCGAGGCGATGGCCGTCCGGGGACCAAGGGCTTTCCGGTAGGCCTCTACGTCCAACCTGCCCAATGAATCGACGGGGACGTAGTGCACCTTGATTCCCCGCGACTGCTCGAGGTGCTTGCACAAAGACAACACAGCGGGGTGCTCGACAACGGAGGTTACGATTTCATCACGACCGCGCTGCGTCTCCAGAGCAGAAAGGATCGCTGTGTTATCCGACTCCGACCCCCCCGAAGTGAAAACGATCTCGTGGTCAAACTCACACCCCAGAAGCGCCTGAACCCGCTTCCGGGCCTCCTTCAGGGCACCGCCCACACTCGCACCGAAGGCGTGCATCGAAGACGCATTGCCAAACTGCTCACTGAAATAGGGCAGCATTGCGTTCACCACGAGAGGATCAACGCGGGTGGTTGCGTTGTTGTCGAGGTAGATAGCTGCCTTTTGCCCCACTGAACCAGACATCGTTGCGCTCCTTCTACAAGAATCGTCAGTCTCAAGCGGTCACGGAATTCAGCTCGCCATGACTGGGATGACGCGCATCGGCGTACCGAGCTTCTCGATGATTCGCTCCTGAACGCCCTCGATGGTGATTCCCGCCATCTGACAGCCGGCGCAGGCTCCAGAAAACCTCACGAACACGCGGTCCTCTTCCACATCGACGAGCTCGCAGTCCCCGCCGTCGCGCTTGAAGTGCGGACGCAGCTCTTCGATCGACTGCTCGATCAGACGGATCTTCTCCAAATTCGTCAGCTTGCGATTCCCCCCCGCAAGAGGCTTGGGCTTCTTACGCGTGGGAATGGTCGCACCGCTCGGATCGAAGGCTTCGTCCGCACTCAACAGGCCTTCCCGAACCATCTCCCCATTGACCCGAGCCAAGAGCCCCTCCAAACCCTCAGCGCAGGTGCCACAGCTTCCCCCGGCCTTCGTGTAGTGGGTAACCGCCTCCAGCGTGGTCAGGCGGTTGCTGCGCACGGCGCGTTCCACCATACCCTCGTCGATTCCGAAGCACTTGCACAGAAGCGCACCTTCCTCGTGGTCATCGACCCACTCCTCGCCACGATAGTTGGCCACCGCGGCGCGTAGAGCCTCGTACCCCATCACCGAGCAATGCATCTTCTCCGGAGGCAGCCCGCCCAGCCAGTCAGCAATGTCCTGATTGGTGACCTTCAAAGCCTCTTCGAGGGTCTTGCCAATGATGATTTCGGTGAGCGCAGATGACGACGCGATCGCTGAACCGCACCCGAACGTTTGGAAGCGTGCGTCGGTGATGATGTCGGTCTCGGGGTCGACCTTGATCATGAGCCGCAGCGCATCACCACAGGAGATCGCACCGACATCCCCGACACCGTCGGCCTGTTCCAACACCCCAGAATTCTTGGGATTGAAAAACAGTTCTTTCACTTTTTCGGAGTATTCCCACATGACACGCTCTCCCTTCGTTCAGCCGAAGGACTTTCCGCACGAGCAGCTCGACTCGGCGTTCGGGTTGGAGAAAACGAAACCGGCCCCTTCAGGACCGATGGTGAAATCCACCTTGGTGCCCTGGAGAAGCGGGGCGCTTTGCTCGTCCACGAAGACCGTCACATCACTTTTCGTCACGACCACGTCGGACGGTTCCCCCGCAGCAACCAGACCCATCATGTACTTGTGTCCGGCGCAGCCTCCGGCCTCGACCATGATGCGCAGCCCCGTCACCGGTTCTGACGCACCGGAGATCGCAGAGCGAATCGCATCCACTGCGCTATCCGTGAGCTCGATCATCGTAGTTCCTCCGCAAGTCCGGCTGCTCGCCGGATCTGTTCCTTGCCTGACGCAAGGCCTGTGCCAGGTACAAAGTCGCCAGAACGTGCGAAGATCGCGGATGCCAAACGCGTTCGGTTTGCGACCATTGTCGCGTTTGCGACATGCCCTCGCATCGACAGCGAACACCAGAAACCCCCTGATAACCGCACCGTTACGAGCTCGCGGGCGGCTCTTTGCACACAGATTCTCGCCACGCAGGCGGGCCGCCCGGAAACCAGTTCCGAGAGTCCACAGCGACAACCACTTGCCCCATTGCCCTCCGCCGTATTGGCCCCTTCGAATGAGGGCCAATACGGCGGAGGGAGGCCACCAGACTGCAAGTGCTCGTTCAGAAGGAAGGGATTTTCGAGGAGCGAACCGTTCGGGCTCACGGTGGGCATCGGTATTGCTTGCGGCGAGCGGAACTTGGATGCTCCTGGCACAGCGCTGCGGGAACCGCCGCGTGAGCCATCGATTTACCCCGGAAAGGTCGAGAACCGATGTTCGAGGAACGATTTCAGACAGGCGATCTGGTCTACGCAACCACCAACCTTCTCAGCGACGGCCATGTACCCGGCAAGGCCGACGGAGACATTCTCGTCCCCCGCGGTACGCGGGGCATGGTGGTGCAGGTGGGGCACGTCGAGGCCTCGCCCGAGATCGCGGTCTACCTGGTGCGCTTCGAAGACGCCGACCGCCGCCTGGGCGATCCACTTGGTTGCCTGGTGAACGAACTCACCCAGGAACTTGAAGACACTTCCCCAGAATGAGCACCGGCCCGCAGAGGACCTGCGGTGCTCCCCCATTGGGGGCAAGGATCCATCTTCGCAAGCGCTGATCGCAGTAACCAGCCCAACACTTCACTGGACGACCTTCAATCGTCGTCCTCGTTCTGCTCGGCCTTTTTGATCACCGCGCAGAGCTCCACAGTCTTGCTCAAGTTTTCCGTATCCACGGCGACGAGATGCTCGAGCAGCCGCGTACCCCTGGCCTTCTGCCCCGCCCGTAGCAGCACATACGCGTAAGCCTGGCACGCGAAGAGCCAAGAACGCGCGAGCGACTCTCGCGCCGAAAGGTCCAGCTCGGACGCGGAGACGCTCATTGGGTCGGAAGCGATCCCAAGCCGCTCCGCTGCTTGCGAGATACACGCACGAGCAAAACGCGCGGCTTCGCCATAACGGTGCTTGTAAAGGTAGTACCGATATTGTCCAACCAGCACAGCCTCGTGCTCGGGCGCGATGGCGGCCGCTTGGCGGAGGTAGACTTCCGCCACCGCTCCCTCTGAGAACCTCAGACCCGCCTCACGAAGAGCTCGTTCCGCGCGGGGGTCGAGGTCCGGGTAGCGGCGCTGCGACAGCCAAGCGCTGTTCGGATCGAGCATCGAGGCGTCACCCAAACTTGAACATGACGCCAAAACCGCCGCGGGGATAGGTCCACTCGATATCGCCCGTCTTGGCGCAAACGACTCGACAGGTGCCACATTCGAGACAACCGTCCACCGTGACCTGGACCTTGCCTTCGTCGGTGCGTTCGTAGCAGCCGGCTGGGCAGAGTCGCAACAGGGACGTTAGCGCCCTGCTGGGCTTGTCGTGGGGTTTCACGGTAATGTGGGGACGGCCTGTGTCTACCAGGTATCGATTCTGGAAGAGCTTCTGTTCGACGTTATTGATCTTGGTTGTCATCGCCATACCCTCGCTAGTTTGAACGCATCCCCAAACAGACCCGGGATCGACCGAGCCTTGCGGAAACTGCGGAGAATCTCCCCTTCCTTCGTCCGCTTATCGACTCCATCCACCCGGAACCACGTCTGGGCTGCCTGGCCGAGGAGGGACGGATAGGTATCCACCATCTGCTTGTTCTTGTGCATGAAGCCCGGAAGGTTCTTGTACTTCTTCAGATCCTTCATCACGTACGTGCTATTGAGTTTCTCGCGGTATGCGGCAAGCGCACGTCGGGTTAACGCCTTCCCGGCAGCCTTGAGCTCGATGATGGTCTCGCCAGCCAGTTGGCCACTGGTCATGGCCATGTTACTGCCCTCGCGGTGAAGGCCGTTCACCAGGTGGGCAGAATCTCCCGCCACGAGCCACCCATCACCGAAGAGCTCCGGCATGGCGCGGTACCCGCCCTCGGGAATCAGGTGAGCGGAGTATTCCTTGGCCTCCGACCCCTCGAGCAGCGCCGCCACGCTGGGGTGTGACTTGAAACGCTCCAGAACGTCATTCGGCGAACAATCGGCGTCGGAGAAATCGGATACGAGACACCCAATACCGATCGAGATCGACTCTCGGTTGGTGTAGATGAATCCCATCCCGACCATGCCCTGCGTCACGCTGCCCATGGCCTCGATGACGACGCCCTCTTCCTCCTTCAGGTTGAAACGCGATTCGATGACGTCCTGCGGAAGGAAGTGCATCTCTTTGACCGCTAAGGCGACTGTCTCGGGCTTTAGCTCGGAACGAAGGCCCGCGCGCTGTCCCACTAAACCATTCACCCCGTCCGCAAGCACGACAACGTCAGCATAGACCTCACCACCTTCGCGATCGGTTTGCACCCCGATCACCCTGCCCTTCTCGTCTCGCAAAAGAGCCGTAACGGTGGTCTCGCACACCAGGAGGGCGCCGGCGTCGCGGACCTGCTGGCTGAACCACTTGTCGAACTGAGCTCGAATGATCGTGTAGCGGTTCGGGCGCTCCTCGTTGAAGTCCTCCGAGCGGTAGTGCACGCCCATGTGGGATGTTTCATCGAGCATCCACAGCCGCTGCTCGACGACGTGGCGTTCGAGGGGAGCTTCTTCTCGGAAGTCGGGAATGAGCTTCTCCAAGGCGTCCGCGTATAGGATCGCACCCTGTACATTCTTGGAGCCAGGATACTCTCCGCGCTCAATCTGAAGCACGCGTAGCCCAGCCTTGGCCATCGTATACGCAGCCGCATTTCCCGCGGGACCCGCGCCGACGACGATCGCGTCGAAACTTGCTCTGTTCATGACTCCATACCCTTCATCCAGCCCTGCGATTAACCTGCAACCGTTTGCGGAAGGCCTCCGTCAACACGGGCAGGAGCGTGGTGGCGTCTGCCACTACGCCCAGGTGAGCAAACTCGAAGATGGGCGCCGTAGGATCGCTGTTGATCGCGACGATCAGGTCTGCCCCTTCGACACCGACCCGATGCTGGATCGCCCCGGAAATGCCAGCCGCGATGTATAGCTTGGGACGGATCGTCTTGCCGGTTTGGCCAATCTGACGCTCGTGGTCGATCCACCCCTTCTGCACGACCGGGCGGGTACCTCCGTATTCGCCTCCAAGCACCCCAGCAAGCTCTTTGACGTACTCAAAGGCTTCAGGCCCCCCGAGGCCGAGACCACCTGCGACCACGATGTCAGCGAACGCAAGCTGTGCCGCTTTCGACTCCGCGTCTGGCAAGAAGTCGAGCACTTTTGTGACGATGGTGTCCTCGTCCAGCTCGACTGCGCGTTCGATGACGCGTCCAGAACGCTCGGGATCGCGTGGTGGCATCTGCATCACCCGCGGACGGACGGTCGCCATCTGCGGCCGATAGTTCAACGTATGGATCGTGCACAACAGCGAACCACCGAAGGTCGGACGGGTGGCAGCGAGAGAGCGTTCGTCATCAATGGCTAGTTCTGTGCAATCCGCCGTCAAACCCGTCAGCAGGGTCGTCGCCACCGCACCTGCGAGATCGCGCCCGAGGGTGGTCGCGCCAAGCAGCAAGATTTCAGGCTTATACTCATTGACCAGGTCGGTCATCACGCGCGTATACGGCTCGTTGCGGTAGTTTTCGAGCACCGGACTGTGGGCGACGTACGCAACGTCGGCCCCCACCTGGAATGCTTCCGCCGCCGCGCTAAGCAGCGCTTCGCGCTGTCCACCCAAGATGACCGTGGCAAGCTCGACCTGCAACTTGTCGGCAAGCTTCCGCCCCTCGCCCAAGAGCTCTAGGGACACGGGGTGGATGCGTCCGTGTTCAAACTCCATGAACACCCAGACATGCCGATAGGCCTTGAGATGTTCGGGAAGCTCTTTCTTTTTGGAGGCACGTCCTGCTGTCTTGGGGCGAGTCGTCATTGTGGTTCTCCAACGTACCGAGGCCGAGTGGCTTCGCGCGAATTCAAGAGTGCGGAACGATCGAGCAGGCTTTCGCCGGATTCATCTCCGAAACAGTCATCGAAGTCCGCGCATTCGTCGCAGGAAGGCGCAACGCAAAGGGCGTAACCCGTGTCGCGACAGATCGCTCGGTAGAAGAATTTCTTCCACTTCATGTCCCTGTCGTTCTTCGACGCCAGCTGCTCGAAGTGTCGATCCATCAACCAGCTGAGATCGCGGCGACTTCGAAGACCGAGATCCTGCCACAAGTGGTTGGGCGACAGCGCGCGTCGTGCGATGACGGCCGAAAGGCGCGCCTCGAGTCGGCTCTGCTCAGTACTGCCGCGAAAGAGCAGATCGCGGAGGGCAGCTTCGTCAGTCCCAACTACGAGCTCGGGATCCTCCGCTGCCGACTCGACGATGGGTGCCGCATGGGGAAATGTCGTTTTGAACGTGTCTCTCAAGAGATCCGGTGTCAGACCGAGACTGGCCGTGAGCGGTACCCCGCGCTGATTGTCCTCGACCGCGAGCGCCAATGCAGAAGCGAGCACATGCGCATCGAAGGCCTCACACGCGCTCGTTTTGCCGGCGCTCATCAGCCAACGGTAGACGTCATGTGCCTTCAACATCGGATCCTCTCAGGTGTGGGTACAGTCTCGAATTCCTCGGCATGCGTCTGTGACCGCCGCATCTCACGCGCGCGCCACCTCGGGATGCTCCTCGATCGCAGTGATCGCCGCCACGACTGCCTTCTGGCCCTGGGCATCCAGCGCCTCGAGGCTCTCGTAGCCGAAGCGGTGAACGTCGCGGAGCGTTTTGGCAAACGCCACGAGCTTCCCAGTGGTAAGGATCACTCGCCCAAATCCCTCGTGGCTCATGTGCATCATTGGCGATGCCATCAGTCCCGTAAGCTGCTCGATGCGCAGCCCCACCGCCCGGTAGAACTGCTCCACTCGGTGGAGGGTGTCAGGATCCGGATCGCCGATGATGGGGATAGCGCGACGCTCTTCCTTGGTGACGATGAACTCGCGAAGCAGCTGCTCATCGGTCTTTCGGTCCCATGCACCATAACTGTCCTCCGCCCGCATGATTCCGATGAGGGCTTTCACGAAGGGCAGATCATCGGTGCCGGTCGTAGTGGATTCGGTCGAGGTCGCTTGGGTTGCTGTCACGGGTGGCTCCTCCTGCACGCCCCAAGAGGGCGTGCGGTGCGTTCAGACCACCCTTGAGCATGGGGCGTGCCAGGCTTTCCTCCCTGGCGCCATTGCCCGCCCGAAGCCTGATCACGCAAGTGCGAACCGGCTCTCGAGACGACTTTTCCCCGGCTCCGCATCGAGCTTGTCACCCGACCGCGATGCCGTACCTCCCCCTTCCAACGTGTCGGAACACCGACTTGATGTTCCGTTTCCGACAATTCCTGTAGCAAACGACGACGGTCATGGGCGCCTTCACCAGGAGGGGGTCTCTGACGACCGGAGCCTGCGATCGTCGTTGAAACCAAGATCGCCGCGCGGAGAAAAACGCCCTTCGTCGGCCGTCTTGGCCCCTTTCGGTCCGGGCCGGTTCACACGGCGGGAGTCGCTCGTTTGGCGCACGCCTCGCCCGTCCTCCAACTCGCCGGTTTCACACGCCCACTGCTGGGTGGGAACGGACCTTGCACCTCAAACCACCAGCGACCGGGCGGACGCTGGAGCGATGCTCCGTCAAAGCCCGGTTCTCTCGAAGCCGGAGGAAGAGCAATGAGTGACCAGCCGATATCGAACGAAGTGGCCCTCCGAATTGGCCTTGCCGCCCACGCCCTGCCGGGAACATCCGTGACCGACCTCATCAATGCCTTGGAAACATGCCTGGAGTCGCCTCTGGACGAGGCATCGCTCGGCCGCATCACCGTCACCCATTTGAAGGAATCCCTCAAGGGCGTCTACAACCTGGACGGCGAGGAAGACGGCTCGGAAAGCCCCGACACTACCGATATCGCGGCATTCAAGGAGGCTGTGCGCCTACTCTGGGGCGAAAGCATTAAGGACGACCTACCCGAGATCGAGGAATACGCCGACGACATGCCACGCTCCCTCCGCGTCGCTGTGGCCTCGAATGAGGGTCAACAGCTCAACGGCCACTTCGGCTCGTGCCTCCGGTTTTTGATCTATCAGGTTTCACCGGACGAAGTGCGACTCGTCGACATCCGCCCCACCCTCGCCGCCGACTTGTCCGGCGACAAGAACTCCGCGCGGGTCGCCCTGCTTGAAGACTGCCGCATGATCTACACTGTGTCGATCGGGGGTCCGGCCATGGCCAAAGTCATCAAGTCCGACATCCACATCTCGCAGCACGCTGAGGGAGGCGCCGCGCGAGACACCCTGGCGTCCCTGCAGGAGGTCCTCGCGGGCACTCCACCACCGTGGTTGGCCAAGGTCATTGGGACGAGTGCAACGCCGTAGCCATCGTGTAGGCACAGACGACCATCGCGCGCGACAGCGCAATCAATGGATAACGCGTCCCGTCGTTATGGCTCTCACTCAACGAGGGTCAAAGGGCGAAAGGCACTCAACGCAAGCGGTTCCCGTTGTATGGCGACGACCGCTCGCGGTGACCGCACAAGCAAGACCAGTCAGGTGCAGAAGGATTGCCTTCCGCAGCCCGTTGCGACGCTCACTCGTTGCGGGCCAAAGTGGAGCGGCGAAGCCCCCCGCCACCTCTTGCGAGGTAGCGTTTCTCGACTTATCGCCTTCGGCGAGCTTCCAAACTCGGCCTTCACTTGGTTGTCGGTCGCGACAAACGGTTCGCCCGCTTGTCGCTCGAGCACCCTGCTACGCCTTGATGTGGGTCTGGGCGCTCGTCGGACAGACTCGGGCGCACGCACCACACCCAATGCAGGCACCACCGTCGGCGACGACCATCACCTTCTTCTCGATCTCGTCCTCATCATCTTCGTCATCGAGATCCACGAAGCCGCCATCGCCATCATACCCTTTCAGATCCATGACGCCGAGTCCACAAACCTTGAAACAGCGACCACAGCCGATGCACGTCTCCGGATCAATACTGTCTAAGAACTCAGGCGAGTACGGTCGACCATCCCTTGAAATCGTAGCCATCGAAATCTCCATTCAGCCAGACTAGGTCCTGTCCTGGGCTTCCTTCAGGGCCTTCAGTTCGGCGCGCGCCCCCTCGAGCTCCTTGAAGGCGTCGTGCGTCTTCTGAGCGATGCCGGGGACGAGCTCCCAGTTCAGTGGCAGTTCTTCCGAGAGATCGTGCAGGTCCATCTTGAGCTGCATGGCTCGCGACGAAAGCCGTCTCACCTGGTCCTTTTTCTCGTCGTACTCAGACACAATGCTCTCCTTCCAGCGACCCGCGGCTCAGCGGCACGCCGCGACCCGCGCAAGTGTTGTTCATTGGCAGGCGGCTTCTCCGTCCTGCTCATCTTCGTCCTCGTCCAGAAAGTCCATGCTTCTGGACCTTCCCTGATTGATCACCCTTCGCAGCCACGGTGGCGTGTCGCCTGACAGAAGAGCGCGAACCTTATCAATGACCACCACTACCGGTTCAGAGTCGGTGAGCTTGATCGGATGGATCTTGGCCCGGATGACCCGAGCCGCAACTGGTCCACCAATCGCTTGCACAACCAACAGCTGAACTCCATCGAGCGCCCTTATCTTCATCCCATTGCGGTCGTCGCCTTCCGTCGTATGCGTGCCGGACTCGTCGGATACGTCATCGAACGCGATCGTTTCGACGAGCCGAGCTTCGTTCGGAGCGACGTCGTAGACGACAAAGCGCTTCGCGGAGCCGAAGTGGGCGTTGACGGCCCGACCATCCCGACTCGCAATCGCGATCCTGAGGTACTCCGATGTTGCACTCCTCTCCTCCGCCGGCCGCACCAATGCAAGTCTACGCATCGACATACCTCACTTCCTTTCCAGCGATGTCTCCCACGCCGGCTCGCGTCCAGTCCTCCGGCCGCGGCTCACGCAGCTGCGATATGAACGCGTTGGCAAGCGCGAAGACCAGGTCACGCGTGCCGCGATAGCCGACAGAACGTCTATGCTGTCCGCCGAGTCGATCGAAGATCGGAAAGCCCACCCTAAAGAGGGGCGTCCCGAGCCGCTCCGCAGCCATCCGGCCGTGGCTGTGCGTGAGTAAGAGGTCCACAGAGTTCCTTTCGACGCCAGCCTCCAGGTCGGAGAGATCTCCGACCACGACCTCCCCGCAGGGCACGTCTTCCAGTGCAGGCGAGCTCCCGGTCGACGAAACCGCAATCGGAATCTCGGCGCCTAGGGCATGGACGAGCTGCGACAACGCCAGCAGCAGATCCGGATCGGCGCCGATGGCGACCCGTCGCCCACCAAGCCAAAAGTGCCCATCGAGTAGCGCATCGACGAGCTGACTGCGCTGTCTAACGATAGCCGCCGGGGCAGGCTGGCGGCTGATATCCATGAGCAGAGAAACGAGCGCGTCGCTCGAAGCGAGGCCCGTAACTGACGGCAGCACGCTGAATGGGACCCCCGTACGTTCGCAGAGCACTTCTGCGGCAGAGCGCATGTGCGCGCCGATTGCTATGGTGTGCGCCGCCTCACCCATCGCGGCGGCATCCTGAAGTCGCGTCCCCCCGAGGCTCGTGCCCACGTACTCCTGCGGTATGTTTCCATCGAGCGAACTCGACACATCCGGTAGGAAGGTAACCTGGAGTCCGAAACGCTCGACGATGTCCCGAAGCTCCTCAATGTCCCCTGGAGTCTGATGAACGCCAGGCAAGATGTTGATCCGTCGCAGGTCGCGAATGCCTCGGGCCGGTTTCACAAGCTCCCGAAGCGCCGCTGCGGTCGCTTTGGACCAACCTTCCTCGAGCGCGCCGTTGAAGTCCGGCGTCGACGCGAACGCAACGGCAACATCGTCTAGCTCGCGGCACCTTTCCCGGATAACTTTGAGCTCGCCCTCGAAGTCCTCACCGCGCGTCTCCACCAGAGCGGTCGAAGCAACGCCGATGAAACGCGGCTTCATGCGCTTCGTCACATTCAACAGCGCTTCCTGGAGGTTATCGCGACCACCCAGCACCGTTGCAGCCTCATTCATCGCGGTCGTCTGTAGAGGGATCGCCTCCTTGAAATGGCGAACAGCCAGTACGAGCGCAAAAGACGTGCAGCCCTGGGAACCGTGAAAGAGCGGGACGGCCCCCTCGATCCCGAGATACGCGAGTGCCGCACCGAGAGGCGCGGACGACTTCAGTGGATTGACCGAGCAGGACTTCTTCGCGTGAACGACTTTGGCCATTCCTCAGCTCCTCCTCTCCGCGGGTTCCCAAGGTGCGGGACGCCGCACCTCACGCCATACCGGATTGTTGATCTCGAGGTCCAGTTGGCGCACCAGCTCCACCATGCCCTCGTATCCGGCATACGCATGATGCCGTTCCTGATTGATGTCCAGCCATGGCGTGCGCGCCTTCAGGGCCACGAACTGAGTTCGACCACCCGACAAGAGAATGTCCGCTTCGCCGCGCGCAAGCTGCTCGTACATCTCTCGAGGAGGAATCGACTCCACCAGGTGCGGATCCTCCATGATGGCTTTGACCCGCTCTTTGTCTTCACTCGTGGATTTGCGCACCGAGGTAGCCACGACGATCATGCCCACCTCCTGGAGTGCAGACACTACTGACCACGACTTGACCCCACCGGTGTAGAGGAGGACCCGTTTACCCTCGAGCCGCTCGCGATACGTTCGAAGGCGCTCCGAGACGCGAGCCTCCTCGCGCGCAACGAGACTTTCAGCGCGCAGGATCAGATCCTCGGGAGCGCCCCGCTGGACCAACATGCGACAAAGAGTTCGAATCGCCGAGGAAGTGTCTTCAACACCGTAGAAGGAGCCCTCGAAGTACGGGATACCGTAACGCTCCTCCATCTTTCGGGCCAGATTGATGAGTGCCGTCGAGCAAACCATCATGTTGACGCTTGCACGATGGCAGGAAGCGACGTCCCGGTAGCGTGCATCCCCGGTTACACACGCGCGCAACCGTATGCCTAGCTCCTGGAGCAGAGGGAGTACCTGCCACAGCTCCCCCGAAAGGTTGTACTCGCCGAGGATGTTGACATCCAGGGGAGATACCTCGGTCGGCTCGATGGTCCCAATGACATGGTCAAGCAGTGCCTCCCCAGCGAGTTTGTTGCCGAGGTTTTTCGAACCGACGAAACCCGGCGCATCCACAGGAATGACGGGCACCCCCAGTTTCTTCGACGCGTGCTTGCAAACTGCCTGCACGTCGTCGCCGATCAACGCAGGGACACAAGTCGTGTAAACGAAGACCGCTGGCGGACCAAAACGCTCGACGATCTCACGAATCGCTTTATAGAGGCGTTTCTCCCCATTCCCCATGACGATGTCCATCTCGGACAGGTCCGTGGTGAAACCACTCCGATAGATCAGCGGCCCCGAGGATGCAGCGTGTCGGTTATCCCAACCGTTTCCCTCACACGCGAGTGGACCGTGGACAACGTGAGCAGCGTCTGTGATCGGTTGAAGGGCAATCTTCGCTCCATCAAAGGCGCATCCGCCGGCAGCCGCGCCCGGGGTCAGCGGTTTCTGGCACCCCTTCTTGCGTTCTTTTTCGCCCTTGGCTTGGTTCTTCTCACAACCCGGTTCTTCGAAAAGATCCAGAACTTTGGCCTTCAACGCGTCGCCCATGGCGGTGCACTCCAACGGCAGGATGATGGTTTCTTGTTAGAGGCTTGAGGTGCACCGCGCCGGCGACGACACGGAACGAAGATCGTCTCGCGGCGCGGTGACACCTCGTATAGCCAGACGCATCAGCGAGTTAGATCGTATGAATAGTCGGTAACTCCGGGTTCGTTCGTGTCGACATCGAGCTTATCGAAGATCTTGTCGAGCAAAGTCACGAGGACGCGCAGCGCCCCCTGATATCCCCACACGGGAAAGCGATGATGATGGTGACGATCGAAGATTGGGAACGCGAGCCGGATGAGAGGCGTGCCGATGTCACGCTCGAGGTACTTGCCGTACGAGTTGCCAATCTGAAGGTCCACCGGTTCGGTGGCGAGGAGCGAACGCATGTGCCAGAGATCCTTGCCGGGGTAGGCCTTGCAGTCCTTCCCGTAAGGCGAGCTAGCAAAGAGCTCTTCCATCTTCTTGCCCCAAGCCGGGCTTCCATTGGTGGCAAGGCAGTGGCGTGGCTCCCCGCCCGTCTCCATGATGAAGCGTGCCATTCCGTATACGAAGTCGGGGTCACCATAGATTGCGTAGGTCTTCCCGTGTAGCCAGCCCTGACTGTCGGCCATTGCGTCGACCAACCGACCTCGTTCGAGCCGCAGCGCCTCGGGGATCGGCTTACCGGACAGCTCGGAGAGCTTCGTGAGGAGCTCATCAGTACCTGCAACTCCCATCGGGTACCGCAAGGCAGCGGTCTCGTGGCCAAGCTGCTCAGCCATCTGCAGAGTCTTGGGAGTGCAAGCTTCCTGGAGTGAGAGGGTCGCCTTCGCATTCAGCGAGTCCCGCGCTTCGTCGAGCGTGGTTCCCCCGGCAAACATGCGAAACTCCCCGTCAGACGGAGTATCGAACTGGTCGGACACATCGGACACGATCGTGTACTCGATACCCATGAGCTCGAGAATGCGTTTGAGCTCCCGATTGTTCCCCACGGCAAACCCGTCGAACCCTGGGATGAGATTGATCTTACCGTTGGCTGTTCGCTCTTTGCCCTCCCAGAGGTACTCCAAGATGCCTTTGAGCATGTTGTCGTAGCCGGTCACGTGGCTACCAACGAATGCCGGCGTGTGGGCGTGAGGAACATCAAAGTCCGCCGGAACTGACCCTTTGTTCTTCGCCGTACGAATGAACGACTTCAGGTCGTCCCCGATGACCTCTGCCATACATGTCGTGGAAACGGCGATCATCTTCGGCTGGTACAGCGTATAGGTGTTCTTGAGGCCGTCGACCATGTTGCTCAGCCCCCCGAACACCGCCGCGTCCTCCGTCATCGACGACGACACGCACGATGAGGGCTCTTTGAAGTGGCGTGCCAGATGGGAGCGGTAGTAGGCAACACACCCTTGAGACCCGTGCACGAAGCTCAACGTGCCTTCGAAACCACTGGCAACAAAGACCGCTCCGAGAGGCTGACATGCCTTGGCTGGATTGACCGTGAGAGACTCTCGCTGAAAGTTCTTCTCGCGGTACTCCCACGACTTAGTCCAGTCGGCGATCTTCTGGACCTCGTCCCGGGGCGGCATATTCTCCGTCTCGCCCTTCTGCTTCAGCATCTCGACGTACTCGGGTTGCCGGAATAGGGGGGCGTGATCTAGGACCTTATCTGCTGATTGAGGCATGACGATTCCTTCTGCCGAAAGCGGCGAGTTCGAATTTAGGGGGGCGAGCGATTCAGCTAAACGGCTCGGCTTGCTTGCGGGGTCCGTCGCGATTCAGTGTTGCACGCGGACCTTGGGTACCGGGCGTTCGACGAACGAACGCCCGGTAGCCCGGGGGGGCTCACTCGGCAGCCGCAGGCTGCTGCCAAGGTGCGTTGAATAGACCCCACACGGGGTTGTTGATGGCTAGGTCCATATCGCGGGCGAAAATCGCGAACCCGTCGTAGCCGTGGTAGGGACCGGAGTAGTCCCACGAGTGCATCTGACGGAACGGGATGCCCATCTTCTGAACCGGGTACTTCTCCTTGATACCTGAGCCGACTAGATCGGGACGGATCCCTTCGATGAACTTTTCGAGTTCGTAGGCGGTCACGTCGTCGTAGATCAGCGTACCCTCCTTGGCGTAGTGACCGGTGCGCTGGTAGTCGTCCCCGTGACCGAACTCGTAGCCAGTGCCGACCACCTCCATGCCGAGGTCCTCGTACGCTGTAATGACGTGGCGAGGTCGCAGCCCGCCCACGTACAGCATGACTTTCTTGCCTTCGAGGCGCGGCCTGTACTTCGCGATCACCTCGTCAGTGAGCTTCTTGTACTTCGCAATTACCCGCTCGGCACCTTCCTTGATCTTGTCATCGAACTGCGCCGCGATACGTCGCAAGCCGTCAGCGATTTGAGTCGGCCCGAAGAAGTTGTACTCGGTCCACGGGATTCCGTACTTCTCTTCCATGTGCCGGCAGATGTAGTTCATCGAACGGTAGCAATGGATGAGGTTGAGCTTAGCCTTGGGCGCACGCTCAATCTCTGTGAGCGTCGCGTCACCCGACCAGTTGCCAACGACTCGGAGGCCCATCTCTTCGAGAAGAATGCGGGATGACCAAGCATCGCCACCGATGTTGTAGTCACCGATCACGTTGACATCGTACGGACCAGCCTCATGCTCGACCTCACGCTTATCGAAAACCCAGTCACGAACGCTGTCGTTGGCGATATGGTGGCCCAGAGACTGGGATACGCCTCGGAAGCCTTCACAGCGGACCGGGACTATGGTCTTTCCACTCTCCTTGTTCTTTTTCCTGGCAACAGCCTCGATGTCGTCTCCAATCAAGCCGATTGGACATTCCGACTGAATCGTGATGCCCTTGGCCAGTGGGAACAGCTCGTTGATCTCATCGATGATCTTTTCGAGCTTTTTGTCTCCCCCGAACACGATGTCTTTCTCCTGAAAGTCGGAGGTAAACTGCATCGTAACGAAGGTGTCGACGCCCGTATTTCCGATGTAGTAATTGCGACGCTGTGACCAGGAGTATTGTCCACAACCGACGGGACCGTGGCTGATGTGGACCATGTCCTTGACAGGTCCCCACACAACGCCTTTGGAACCGGCGTAGGCGCAGCCACGGATCGTCATCACGCCTGGGACGGACTTGATATTCGATTTCACGCTGCAGGCAGAGGTCTCACCCTCGGTGCCCTCTTCGGCAGCGTCAGCGGTATTGAGATGCTTCTTGCGCTTCTTCGCGAGCTTGTCTGGATAGGCTGCGAGCACTTCCTCGATCAGACGCGCGTGAAGCTCGGAGTCGTTTTGATACATGGCAGTCATGGTGCTTTGCCTTGGCTTGGGGTGTCGGTGAGGGGCGCTGCCGTGGGGCGCACGCCCGGATGACATGACGGTAGGCAGACCGGGCGCGAAGCGGGTCGCCTGTGAACCCGCGGTTTTCGAGGCCCCCCCGGGGTCGGATGAGGGGGGCCTCGAAAACTCTCCTCACATGGTCGCTTGTTCGTGAGTGCGGCACTCTCTTGTCGAGAGCGTTGCGCGGCCCGCCTCCACGGCAAACCGCGCGCTTCTTCAGGCCGTCGCTTCCTTGGCCTCGAGCTCCGCGAGCTGCTGCTCTTCGCTCTTCATGATCCCGAAGTCGAGGAGCATCTGCTCGAGCTCATCCATCGTGATCGGGGTCGGGATCGCACCCTGGCCCGAGTTGGCGTGAATCTTCTCCGCCAGCGCCCGGTATTCTCCGGCCTGCTTCGAGTCAGGGGCGTACTCGATCACCGTTTGGCGGCGGAGCTCGGCGTGCTGCACGACGTTGTCACGCGGCACGAAGTGGATCAGCTTGGAACCGAGGCGCTTTGCCAGCTCCTCGGAGAGCTCGAGCTCCTTGTCGGTTTGGCGCTCGTTGCAGATCAGACCGCCGAGGCGGACGCCCCCTGAGTGGGCGTACTTGAGAATACCCTTGGCGATGTTGTTTGCTGCGTAGAGCGCCATCATCTCGCCAGACATGACGATGTAGATCTCCTGCGCCTTGTTCTCCCGAATCGGCATGGCAAAGCCGCCGCAAACGACGTCACCGAGCACGTCATACGAGACGTAGTCCACGTCGTCGTAGGCGCCGTTTTCTTCGAGGAAGTTGATCGAAGTGATGACACCGCGGCCGGCACAGCCCACGCCCGGTTCGGGACCACCCGACTCGACGCACTTAATGCCCTTGTACCCGATCTTGAGTACGTCTTCGATTTCGAGATCCTCGACCGAGCCCTCGGCTGCCGCAAGCGACAGGACGGTATCCTGAGCCTTGGCATTGAGAATCAGACGAGTGGAGTCGGCCTTGGGGTCACAGCCGACGATCAGGATCTTCTGGCCGAGATCGACCAGGGCTGCGAGCGTGTTCTGGGAGGTGGTCGATTTCCCGATCCCGCCCTTTCCATAAAACGCAATCTGACGAAGGTTGCCCATGTTACTTCTGTCCTCTGTTCAATCGTGTAGTTTTCGGTTGCGCGGCTTCGCGTGTTCGACCGCCCTCGCCGGGGGGCCAGTGCATCCGGTGTGCCAACTGTCCCGTCCTCCCGAGGAGCGAAGAAAACGCGCAAAACAAGGGGTGCCCACGCGTTGCGACGTGTACGAGGTCCGACAAACCGAACAACTTGGCCGCCCGTCGCGCGTCGACGCCCTCCCTCGCCCCGTCCCGAGCCTCCGAATCTTTCGGGAAGAACCCACCGGAGAGTCGGCGTTCCTCCCCCCACTCAGGACGTGCAGATGGCGCCTTCGCTCAGTCGGACTCGATTCCGGACGGCCATTTCGGCCCAAATCCGGTTAGGGAGCCCTGAAATGCGGCAACCCGGGCGTCCAGACGGGCACCCCCGGCTCTTGTTTTCCAACCTCGCTCCAGACCGCTTCAAGTAGAGGCGGCCGCATAGCCTTCCGAAGAGAGCCTGGGTGGTATGCGGTTTGCTCCTCCACTCGGCACCGGTCGGACCTTCGCGCCCGGTGCCAGGAGAGATTCGGCATGGGAAACATCAGAAAGCTCTGTTGCGTCGTGTTCGCGTGGGCTCTTCTCAGTTGCGAACGGGTCGACGCACTTGACGTTCACGTGGCGGTCGCCGCCAACTTTGCGCCGACGCTCGAGCTCATTGCGCCCGAGTTTCAGAAAGCCACGGGCCACCGCGTGGTTCCGAGCTCCGCGTCGAGCGGCCAGCTTTACGCCCAAATCGACGCTGGGGCGCCTTTCGACGTTTTCCTCTCGGCCGACGTCGCGCGACCGGAACGGGTCGTTAAAGCTGGTCTTGGCGTGTCCGGCACCGAGTTCGTCTACGCAAGAGGGCGCCTCGTTCTCTGGAGCCCCGAGCGCGATTTGCTCAAAGACGGTGGCCGCGTGCTGTCCCGTGACGACTTGGGAGTCGTCGCCGTCCCGGATCCTCGGCTCGCACCATACGGTGCCGCCGGAGCGTCGGTGCTTCGTGCACTCGGACTCTGGGATGAATTGGAAGAGGAGGGACGGCTCGCCATTGCCAGCAGCGTGACCCAAGCTTATCAGTTTGTCGCGAGTGGAACGGCTCGCTTGGGCTTCGTTGCCCTATCTCAGGTCATCGACCGTTCCAGCGGAAGGCCACGAGGCTCCTATTGGATGCCTCCCAGCTCGCGAACACTTGATCAGGAGGCGGTGCTACTCGCGCGAGGTCGGCACAATGCCGGTGCGACGGCGTTCCTCACCTTCCTGCGAAGCAACCCCAGGGCTCGCGCCCTGATTGCGAGCAACGGCTACTTCGCTCCAGGGCACCTGTGAGTCAGAGTTTGCTGAGCAGCGCCGACACGGAAGCCCTCTTGCTCTCTCTGCGCTTGGCGCTCTTGACCAGTGCCACGTTGCTCGTGCTGTGCACGCCGGTTGCTCTCTGGCTGTCCCTGAGTCGGTCGCGCATCGTGCCAGTCGCCCACGCCCTTTTCTCGATGCCTCTCGTATTGCCTCCCACGGTTCTCGGCTTCTACCTGCTTCTGTGGCTCGGCCCCCACGGCATGCTCGGGAGGGCCGTTTCCGCACTAGGTCTACCAACTCCGGCGTTCTCGTTTTCCGGGCTGTGGATAGCGTCCCTCGTAGTGTCGGCACCGTTCGTGATCCAACCACTCCACACGTCGTTCTCGAGCTTGGGGAAACGCCCCTGGGAAGCCGCCGCCACCCTGCGAGCCTCTCCCGCGACAGCATTCTTCCGCGTCGTCCTTCCCATGGCACGGCGTGGGTACCTAGCCGCCTTCGTCTTGTCTTTCGCGCACACCTTGGGAGAGTTCGGTGTGGTCCTCATGGTGGGCGGAAACATCCTTGGGCGCACGCGCACGCTTTCGACCGCCATTTTTGGGCATGTCGAGGGGCTCGACTATACGGCAGCACACCGGCTCTCGGCAGTCCTCGTTTGTTTCGGCTTCGCCATGGTGAGCGTGGTTCAGCTCACTCTGCGAAGCAGCTCGATCGGTGATGATTGCCCATGAGCCTGAGCTGCTCAATCCATGTCGATCGCGGGCGCTTTCAGCTCGACGTCGAGCTTTCGACCGAGGGCCCTGCTTTCGTCGCTCTGATCGGCCCCTCCGGCTCCGGCAAGACGACGCTGCTGCGCGCCATCGCAGGACTCGAACGGACAGGCTCCGCAGACATCGCCTTTCAGGGGCAGGTCTGGCAATCGAAGTCCCAATTCGTCCCCCCTCACAAGCGACCCATCGGCTACGTATTCCAAGAGGCCAGCCTCTTTCCACACCTCACCGTGAAAAAGAACCTCGAGTTTGGAATGCGTCGCGCGTCGCCAGGAGCACGACAGCTGCGCTTCGAAGAAGTGGTCGGCCTGCTGGGCGTCACTCCCTTCCTATCCCAGCGCCCGTGCGGCCTGTCGGGAGGTGAACGGCAGCGTGTCGCGATAGCCCGTGCTCTCTTGACCAGCCCCGAATTACTCTTGCTCGACGAGCCCCTCGCAAGCCTCGACGTCACGAGTCGTGCTCAGATCATCCCCTACCTGGCTGCCGTTCGAAGACGCCTCTCCATCCCCGTCCTCTACGTGACCCACTCCCCGGCTGAGGTGATCCGGCTCGCAGATGAGATCGTGTACCTATCCGATGGCAGGATCGCAGCACGCGGTCCGATCAACGATGTCCTCACACGGCCAGAGCTGCCCCTGTGCCACTTCGAAGACGCGGGCGCGGCGATCGATGCCGCGGTCTCGGCCCACGAGCCAGAATATCACCTGATGAAGCTGTCCGTCGGGCAGGCGTTCTTCACCGTCTCACGACGTGAGCTTCCGGTAGGCGCGCTGGTCCGCCTTCATGTTCGCGCCCGCGACGTCAGCATTTCCACGGTACCGCCCGCGACGTCGGGCATGCAAAACGTCATCCCCTGTCGCGTGCTAGATGTCCACGAGGAGCCAGACCCAGCCCATCGCCTCCTTCGCCTCGACGCCGAGGGCTGCGTTCTCCTGGCGCGGGTCACCGCGAAAACACTGGACCAACTCAAGGTGCGCGCTGGCACGAAAGTCTTCGCTCACGTGAAGGCTGTGGCCCTTGCCGACTGACGGTCTTCGGGGCTTCGAGTCCTAGGGCTGTAGCGGGATCCACTTGCATTGATCGCCCTCGGCCGTTCAGGCCCACATCAGCTGAAGGCCAGAACGACGGAGGGGCGCCACTCGTCTGCACGTGCCGCCCTTGTTCTATTCGATGGTTATCCCTGCGCCAGCGCAGCGCAGACTTCGTCGACCGAAGCATGAATGAGCCGCGCGCCACTCTCCGCGAGAAACCGCTCCTCGTTCCGTGTCATCCCAACCGCTGGATCTACCACGGCAAAGCACGGCCCCTTGGAGCGCTTTCCGATCTGCCGAGCAAAGATGCGCAGGGTTTGGTCGTGGAAACGGCACCCCAAGTAGACAAAGCCTAAACTGCCCCGGCGCTGTTTCACCACGTCCGGGATCGGCGTCTGGATGTCGATCTCGGTCAGTACTTCCACGTAGTCCGCGTCCGACACCAGAAAGTTCTGGTCAGGCGTCACCGCGCCGTGCGGCTTGTACAGGACCGTGGTCGCATCAACCGCGGACTCGGGCGCTAGCTCAGCACCGTCGTGCCCGTAGGTCCGGTACCAGCGCGCCTCACCAATCCCCGCGCGACTTCCCCCCTGGACCTCGACCCAGTCGCGGCGTGTCGCCAGCGCCGAGCGCATGCTCCCGTCGTACCAGGTGTCCACAATCAATGGCAGCGGCAAAGAGGCGAGATACGAGTGAATCGGCAGTGGGGTCGAGAAGGACGCAAATGCCTCTTTCATGAGAGCATCCAGAGTCTGCCGGTGCTTGCGCCCCTCGATGAACTGGGCGCTCGCCCACAGGTTCCCCCGGGCCCGCCGCGGGAGCGCAACCTTGCTGCCCAGGAACTCTGCTACACCTTCATAGGACCTCAGACCCGTCGAACGCGAAAGGACGCCGGGTCCGAGGTAGGGAGCAAGCTCTCCCGCCTGGAAACCCGATCGCACGTCATTGACCCAGTCGCGTACCTGGCTTGACGAGGAGGTCGCTCCGCTGCTTTCGATCGCTAACTGCATGACGTCAATCCTCCCTCCGTAGGCGAGCGTTGACCGTAATCGGCAGACGGGGCGGCTCCTCCATCGGTGGCAGCTCCAAGACCATCCCGTTCTTCAGGCGGACCCAACCTCCCCACAGTTGCTCGTTCTCCAACTCAACGATGTCCTCTTCGAGATCCTTCTTGGGGACGTAGGCGGAGAAGTTACCGTTGACTCTTCGAATCATGACCTTCATCACTGTCTCACTTCTACGGCGGTGGTTACTTGCGTTGGTTGACCAGTCTTGTCGAGGGGGCGGTTTTCGCCTGCTCGGCTTCGGCGCGCTGCACGAATCGCCGCTCTAGTTGCTTGTTTGGTCGCGCCAAACGGTAAACCGCTTGTCGCTCTAGAGTGGCAACCACTTGCGTTGATTGCCCCTCCACCGTTTATGCCCACATCAAGTGAGGGCCAAGACGGCCAACTGAGGCCAATGTCTGCACGTTCCACTCTTGTTTCCGTCGATCATCGCAAGCGGTGATCCCTGTAGATCAGGACTTATCTTCGACGAGCACGAGCTCGCGTCCACGCATCCCCACGATTGTCCCGCGCTCGACGAACTCGACCGCGTAGACATAGTACCGCTGCAGGAACATCCCGATGTCGCGCACGTAGCCAACGTCGCCCTTTTTCACCAAGATCTCACCAATCTCCGCGCCTGGGAAGGTACCGTCGTTCTTCACGTACTTCGTGGATCGAACCTTCAATCCGGGCATGAACTTCGGTGGTAGGTTGACTTCGAGAACCTCTTCCTTACCCAGTCCCATGAGGCAACTCGCCGCTGTGCGTCACATCAAGCTGGAACGCAGGTTTGGGGAACGGGACAAACGGCGTCGCACTGCGGCTCGTCGAAATGACCTTCGCATTCCGTGCACTTCTTCGGGTCGATCTTGTAGGTATCTCCCTTGAAGGCGATTGCCGCATTCGGGCACTCGAACTCACATGCCCCACAGACGGTGCACTGACTCGTAATGATCTTATATGCCATGACAGCTTTCCTTTCGCGATAGATCCAGAGAGGGGGTTCAGGCTCAATGCCCTGCCCCCCGGTATCTGCTACCCGACGTTCGCGACCTCACTGTGGCCAAACGCCGCCTTGTACCAGGCGGCGATCCCCGCCTCGATCCACTCGAGCGCGTACTCGTCAGTCGCCTCAATTTGCGCGGCACCGAGGCTGTCCTTGGGGCACTCCCCGATACGCGAGCAAAGTACTGCCGTAACTCCTTCGAGGGCTTCGATGACGGAGTCGAGGGTCGCGTCTTCACCGAAGCCACCCTGGCAGTAGTTGTCCACCTTACGGTGACCGATGAACTCGATGCCCCCACCAGATACTTCGTACACCTGGAACTCCTTGGCGTGACCGAAGTGCTGGTTGATGCGCCCGCCGCCCTTGGTGGCAATCGCGACCAATACGGAGGTCTCCGCATTCACTGTGCCAGCAAGGTTCTCCTGTGCCTCGGCCTTCTTTGCGACGTGTTCGCCGCGCTCCTTGGCAACAATCTCGCGATACTCGTCGCGCTTCGATGGATCGTAGGTGACTTCGTCGGGAACCTGGTCGAGGGTGAACTCCTGACCGCGGTCCTCGCCGAGCAGACCGACCGCATCTGCGCGACACTGGCGACAGTGCCGCATCAGTTTAGTCCCTTCGGAGAGCTTATCCTGGAGGGCCTTGAGTTCCATCGCCCGCGGGCCACGCTGACCGGTGAGACCGTAGTGGGTACCGTGAGCAGGGTCAGAGATGAGGGGCATGATATTGTGCAAGAAAGCACCCTTTGACTTCACGACCTTGTTCACCTCGATTAGGTGCTCGTCGTTCACTCCGGGGATCATCACTGAGTTGACCTTGCACAGGATGTTACGTTCCGTCAGCATCTCGAGCCCTTGCATCTGCCTCTCATGCAAGATCTTCGAGGCATCGAGACCGGTCCAGCGCTTGTGCTTGTAGAAGATCCACGGATAGATCTTCGTACCGATCTCCGGATCCACCATGTTGATGGTCAGAGTGACATGGTCGATGTTCATTTCGGCGATCTCATCGACGTGATCTGGCAGCGCGAGCCCGTTAGTCGACAGACAGAGCCTGATGTCCGGGATCTCCTTTGCGATCAGATCGAAAGTTGCCTTGGTTTTGCGAAAGTCGTAGCAGGCGTCGCCTGGCCCCGCGATGCCCAGCACCGATAGCTGAGGCACCTCGTTTGCGACGGCAACGACCTTGCGTCGCGCCTCCTCCGGGGTAAGTTTCTCCGAAACGACACCGGGACGACTTTCGTTGGCACAGTCGTACTTTCGGTTGCAGTAGTTGCATTGGATGTTGCACGCAGGCGCAACCGCCACGTGCATGCGCGCGAAGTAGTGGTGCGCTTCTTCGGAGTAGCAAGGATGATCCTTGACCTTGTCCCAGATCTCCGCCGGCATGTCGGAGGCCGTATCGGACGACCCGCAACTGCTCGAAGAGCACCCTGAGGATGACGAGGAGAGTGCCTCGCGCATGCTCTCACTAGAAACCGGGGCTTTGAGGGTATCCAGGGATATCAGGTTGGCCACGCGTACAACTCCTGTCGAATGGGACTGGAGTGAGCAATGGCCGTGCCACTACACGATCAGGCAAAAACGCAGGTATTTGAGCAGATGCCGCTCCGAGCCGTGTCGCAACCCCGACGGCGTGTAGGAAGTGCGACGTTGGCCTTCACAGCTCAGAACTTCTTGATCTGGATGTCGTGCTTGCGGATCGCGTATCCGATTTGCCTCGGCGTGAGTCCCAAGACGCGGGCGGCTTTCGCCTGGACCCAACCGACCGATTCCAGCACTGAAACCAGGCGTTCTCGGTCGGCCAGATCTCCATCCGCGGGCCCCTCGGCGGTCGATGGCGGGAGTGAGCGGGCACTCGCCCCGTTGTCGTGAGAAACGGAGCGGACGAGGTGGTCTGGTCTAATGAGACCGTCGTCATTTCGCCAGAGCATTGCCGACAGACATTCGTCGTGAAAACAGGCGAAATCGCCGGCATCGATCACCGGCCCTCGCGCCAAGGTGGCCGTCCTGCACACGCAGTTCTCGAGCTCGCGGACGTTGCCCGGGAAGGAGCAGGACATCAGAACGTCGAAGGCGCCGTCGGTCATTTGGAGCTTGGTCTCGTTCTCCTCGTTGAATCGCTTCAGGAAGTTCATCGCCAGCAGCGGAATATCCCCCTGCCGCTCGCGAAGCGGTGGGAGCAGAATCGGCACCACACTCAAGCGGTAGTAGAGGTCAGCGCGGAAATCCCCCGCCGCGACGGCCGCCTCCAGATTGCGGTTGGTCGCGGACACGATCCGCACGTCGACCTTCATGGTAGTCGTGCCACCCACGCGCTCGAACTCCCCGAGCTGCAGAACGCGAAGGAGCTTGGCCTGGAACTGAGGAGATATCTCTCCGATCTCGTCCAAGAAGAGTGTGCCCCCATCGGCCAGCTCAAAGCGCCCCTTGCGCTGCCCCTGCGCACCCGTAAAGGAGCCGCGCTCATGACCAAAGAGCTCGGACTCGAGGACGCCCTCGGGCAACGCTGCGCAGTTGAGGGTCACGAAGGGCTTGTCGCTCCGCCGGGAAAAGTCGTGCAGCGCCCGCGCGAAGAGTTCCTTGCCGGTACCGGACTCGCCTCGCAGAAGCACCGTAGATTGGCTGCGTGCCACCGTCCGGACCTTGTCGATGACTCTCTTGATCTCCAAACTTTCCCCGACGATTCCGGAGGCTTCCTCGCCCCCGTCCTCCGCGGTTGCCTCCGAATCAACGCGACGTCCGAGGGCCTGCTCCAGACGACGCTGCTCTTCGAACATGCGCGCTCGGTCTCGAGCGATGAAGCGCTGAAGTCTAACGGTCTGCCCCAAGAGGTTGCCAACCATACGCAAGAACCGGACGTCGTCGTCGAAGCTGAATTGCGCCTCCCCGACGGACTTCAGGTCACGGTCGATGGTGAGGGTGCCGATCACGTGCCCACGGTCTTTGACGGGGACTCCAATGAAAGAAACGTGATCGCCGTCGTTTTCACACAGTGGGGAACCGGCGAACAGTGCGTCGTCGGCAACGTTCTCGACGACGAGAGGCATCTGCGTCACGACGATTCGCCCGATCGCTTGCTTGGGCAAACTCTCGAAATACCGTCTCGAGCCTTCTGCGCTCCACCCGGATCCCACGACCAGGTCGTGGCCGCCCTGATCGTCCAGAAGGGCGATGAGACCGTGGCGCATGTCGAGGAAGCTCGACAGGAGGCCTAGCACCTTGCCCAGGGTCACCTCAAGTCGCACAGGTTGACCGAGGATCTTAGAGATCTCATAGATGCCGTACAGCGCAACGTCTGCGCCGTTTCTTCGTTCACCCAGTCTGTTCGCCCCTCGACTTTGCCGCGCTGCTAACATGATGTTTGACTCCGGAACGGATCCGAACCAGGGAGATCGACTAGACCGTCCAACCAACTGGACAGTCCCGGCGGCCGCTGCGAACGGTGACGCGTCATGGGGATAGTTAACCCCACTCGCCTAGCCTGCCAACTTGGACCGCACGAAGCTTTGCTGAATTACCGGCTAGAAATGCTCCCGTAGCGTTCCAGAAGCCTTGCGTGATCCAGACGGAAAACCCGGCTGACTGCACGGCTATCCGCGCACGTTCTGCGCTCTTCTGCGCGCTTCGGTTCTGTTGGTCTCGCTCTTCCAACACCTCACGACGGACGGCAACACCGACATTCTTGCTGTCGCATTTGTCGGGGACGCGACACCTGGCAAGATCCATCAGGAACCACCTTGCGCCCGCACCCGACGCCCTTTCGACGCACATCGGTCGAGTGCCAAACGGCCGAACGTGGCCACCCGATCGGCAAGCCGCGCGCTTGATGTCGACAACCACCTCGCAAGCTACAGCGATCATCGCTTGCGATGCTCCCATCAAGCAAGAGCGGCGGGTGCAGACTGCGCGCTGCTCGCAGCCGATTCGGCCCCCACTTCGAGGGACCGAATCGGAGGAGTGCAGGTTCAAGGCAACTGGAAACCGCTGTAGATCGCTACAGCGGGAACGCTTGCTCCCGTTTCTCTTCTCCGGCCCTTGTTTCTTTCGATCATCGCAAGCGATGGTCGAGGGAACTGGGCCATGCACCGCGGCGTTTCTCTCTGGCACGAACTTGGCTTCTCACGGAGCAGAGATCCATCAACGACATCGGTGGCCAGGGCGACCAATGCGACTGGGAAGGCACACGAACCCACCACGCCCGCGGAATTCGCGAGCGGACGTACTCGGTCATTCCTGCGTGGCCACCGAAGCATGCTGAGAAGACCCTTCCTGCTCGCTCACTCGCGATATCCGACTCGGAGAGACACAACAATGCAGACCCCGAACACTCACGCGCCGAACGCATTTACGATCGCCCCTTCCGCTCTCGCCTTCATCAAGCGAATGATTCGCATGTCCGGAATGGGAGCCAGCGCAGGATTTCGGCTCGTGGTTTCTCCCGGGGGATGCTCAGGACTCCAAGACACTTTCACGATCGCTGCCGGACCGGAAGCCAACGACGTAAAGCTGGACTTTGGTGACGTCACCCTTTTCGTACCGACAGATTGCCGCCCACTGCTCGATGGCGTCGTCATCGACTTCGTGGATACTCCAACCCAGACGGGTCTGACGTTCACGGACCCGAAAGCGCAAGCCTGCTGCAGTGACGAGAAGCAGCTGCCCAGCGACGACGGCACCCCCTGAATCAGTCACTCTCTTCCGGACAGCACTCAACGTGGTAGCATCTTCCGAGTTGACAGCAGTGGACCAGGGACCGCCTCCGGTCGACTTCGAGGGCAAACCTTTGCGCTGCGAGGCATGCCCTCTGCGAGACGCGGGCATGGGAGTCTCCTGTTCCCTCGGCCGATCCTGTCGGGAAGATCGGTATGCGCATCGCATCGACCGGTTCTTTCGCCAGAACCCCCAGTTGGCGGAGGCGTCTCTCAACCACCCGTACTTCGAGGTTCGAGCCCTCGCGGTTCGATACGCTAGCGTATTCCGCTTGCGACCCCTGCTCCACGACGCGGACGAGACCGTGCGCATGTCCGTTGCGATGCGGGTCCCTCAACGGCTGCTTCGCGAACTCGTCGACGATCCTCATCGTGAGGTGAGAATTCGAGTAGCCCAGCGGCTTTCTGCCCCGCAACTCTATCTTCTTCGCTCCGATCCCGACTACTACGTGCGCGTGGTGGTGGCGCGGCGCATCCCACCCGTCTTTCTTCGGGGGATGGCGGCGGACCACGAGTCGCAGGTCAGATTGGAAGTCGCCCGTCGCATCGCTCCTATCCACTTGCGCCTATTGGCCCACGACCGCGAGATCGCGGTTCGGGCCGTTGTCGCAGGCCGATGCGAGCCGGAGCTCCACTGGGTCTTGGCGGCGGATCCCGACTGGTCGGTTCGCTTGGAGGTGGCCAAGCGCGCAACAGGGCGTCCACTGGACCATTTGTGCGACGACCCCGAGCCGGTCGTCGCCGCTCAAGCGCGGGAGCGTCGCGAACAACCGAGCGAAACCATCACTGAGCCACCCGTAGAATGATCTGTGCGCCGAAGCGCCTTGGGCGACGCGCGCACGTGCTCACCGCTAGAAACCAGGAACCCTCGACGACCGCCGCGATTTGACTAGCGCAGCATCCTTCGGAACGCAGCGCGCGCCCTCGGGCAGAGTTCCCGGTGCGGGCTTCGAGAACAGGCCTCCGAGCGCTTCGTCGATGACTTCGAAGTCGGGCATGAGCACGGCCTTCCCGTCCTCGGTGCGGATGGGAAGCGTCTGTTCGTAGCCGATCACGAAACCGTGAATCTTGAACGCATCGAGGCGGGACGCCCGGCGCACGAGCCCGAGGACTTCCCCACGCGTCATGTCGCTCGTGACGACCTCGCCCAAGGAATCCCAAAACTCGGGCACGCGGCTCAGGCCATCGATGGTGGTGAAGCGACGTTTCATCCCGAGGAGCACCGCCTGCTGACGACGGGCCCGACTCCAGTCGGTTCGACCGTGCCGGGAACGCACGTACATGGATGCCGTCGATCCATCCAGGTACTGCCATCCGTCGTCCAGGTCCAACGGGCGCCGCCCCGATTCGGTGCGCGCGTCGATGAAGTCGTCCGCGATCGGGCACGGCACGTACACCTCCACACCTCCGAGTGCGTCCACGACTTGCTCAAACCCGCCAAGATCCACCGCCAGGCTGTGTGCGATGGGCAACTGCAGCGTGTCTTCGACGACACGTTTCAAGAGCTCGAGCGGCTTCTTTTTCGCGACCCACGCCGCGCCGAAGGTCGCATTGATGCGGTCCGGGCCGTGGTCGGGGATGTCGACGAACAGGTCGCGGGGGATGCTGATCAGACCGAGGTGACCCGTGTCCTTCGCCAGCGCGGCCACCACGATGGTGTCCGGCCGCCCTCCCCGCTTGACGCCAGGGCGGCGATCGAGGCCCACCAAGAGAACGTTCAGCGTGTCGGTGAGGGGTGGCGTTCGATGCGGGCGCGCCGCAGGAGGAGGTTCTTTCGGCTCCTCCTGCTCTTGGAGAGGAGCCGTTTCCGCGACGGCGCTTCGAACCACCGCTCGGGGCTCCGCCGGGCGATCGTCGACCCGAGCCCCGTTCGGATCCGGCGGAAGGAGATCGCTCTCGAACGCGTCGCCCCCCAACCAGTCCGCGCCGACCCCGCTCGCGGTCAATCCGAGCAAAGCGACGAAGGTCAGCGCCAGGCCGTGGTGTCGTTTCATGACCGGGCCTTCAGCAACCCGCGTGCCACCCCGACTGCGGGTCCGCACGACCAATGCCTCCGTCGACGCTGCCGCAAGCGCGCCGCCTCACCGGTCTCGACGGCGCAGCGAGCCCCGCTCAGCGCGATGCTCCGCTCCACCGCACGCGTTGGTCCCCGGGCGACGCGCCCGCCTCCTGCTCGAAGGCACACCGCACGTCGTAGGTTCCGCCGAGGAACTCGAGATGCTGGTAAAGGCAAGTGAGGTAGACACCAAGGGGAACGAAGTCGGGGTGAATCTTCGAGTCAGCTTCACGGCAGCGTCGAAAAATGTCCAGGAACGTCGTCCGAAACCGTGGAAGTGCGAAGCTCACTGCCGAAGGATCCGCCCCTCCGAAGTGCGAGCGAATCTCCTTCTCCGCGACGTCCAAACCGAGTGCGTCGAGCGCCGCTCGAAACTCCTCCGCATCGTCGCGGTAGTAGCCGGCGTACAAGCTTCGCAGCATCGAGATGAAGGTGTCGTCCCACGCAACGTACACCGCCCCACCAGTCCAAAAGAGCACATCCGAGCCATGCGAAAACGTCTTCGCCCGCAGATCGAGCAAGGTCGGACCTGGCGCGTAGAGCTGGTGAAAGTAGAGGCGAAGGACGCGATGACCTCGCTCGTGGGACGACAGGCGCAGACCGCTGACGTGCGTCTCGTCGACCCGTCCCAAAACGACACCGAAGGGGTGCGCTTCCAGCGAGCATTGGCGCTCTGCCAGCGCCGCGCGACGACCCACCCCATCGCTCGCGTTCCTCCGAAGAGCCCGCAGGGAGCGCACCAGATCCCGCGCGGGGAGCACCGAAAACAGCTTGGGCGACGCGAGCTCGAGAAGTTCCCCTGCGCCACCGCGCAAGAGCGATGACCACATCTTGCCTCAGCATGGACCGGACGGCCCCGTCCCGCTCCTCCGCGAAAATTCTCGGCCGAAGTGTAAGCCCTCGGCACGGACCCCGTTTGTCGTGTGAAAGCCACGAATGAAAGGACGGCGGCCATGCAGAAGACAATCGGTGCAATCTCGATCCTCGTGGGGGGTTTGGCCCTCGGTTGCGGAACCCAGCAGCAGGAGATTGCCGCCGGCCCCCAGCACCCGCCCTCGAGGTACGGCTCTGCGGAGGAACGCTCAGCCCCCCAGGAAGCCGAAGCCTCCGATGGCGAGGGCTGGTGGGGACCGCGAGGCCCGAATGGCCACTCGTCAGCTCCCGCACCTGCCGCGCAGGCGGAGGAACGGGGCGCCTATCGGGCACCCCGCCACGGGGGAAGCGCCCCCCCGCCGATGCCGGCGCCCGAGACGCGACCCGGACTCGGAACGGAGTGGGGGGAAAGTCGCACGAGCGAAGTGAGAAACGTGCCCTTCGAGCGCCGCGACGGGGAAAACCCGTTCGCCGTCACCACGCTCTATTACAACGACGAAGCAGGCGTCCACGCCATGACCGGGCGCGGCTTCGAAGGATGGACGCCGGGAGTGGTCTCCCTGGGGCGCGGTGCGCTCACGGTCAGTCTGGTCGACGACGACGGACGCCCCCTCTCGGCGTTGCGAGCGTCCGGTCGTACCTGCGTGATTGGTGAAAATGGGGACCGCTACGTCATTCGCGTCGACAACCACACCCCCTATCGCTTCGAGGTCGTCGCCACCGTCGACGGTCTCGACGTGATCGATGGCGGCGAAGGCAGCTTCGCCAAGCGCGGATACCTGGTGTCCCCCTGGGCCACGCTGGAAATCGAAGGGTTTCGCAAGAGCGAGGACGAAGTCGCCGCTTTCCGCTTTGGTTCGGTGCGTGATTCGTACGCCGCTCGCCGCGGCAAGGACCGCAACGTGGGGGTGGTCGGCGTGGCTTTGTTCGGAGAGAGGAACGCGCCCTGGAGCTACGATTCCTGGGAGGTCGAACGACGTCAAACGGCCGATCCGTTCCCGAATCGCTTCGCTCCGCCCCCTCCTCCCCGCTACTGATGCTCCCGCAGCGGTGTTCAGCTCTCGTTGACCGCCCTCCGCCTTTCCGGCCCTGAGCCATCGCGGCTCTCGGCTACTTGCGTCGCCCGAAACCAGCCTTGCCTTCGCGGCAAGGTTGGGCAACCGCTGAGATGACCGAATCGGAAACTCCTTCGGCTCTCGCTCGCGCCAAGTACTTCTCGGCCTCGATTCAGTCGTCCGCCTCAATCGCCAACCGCGCGCCTTCGCGACTATTTTTCCCCCAACGTCGATTTTGCGCGCGGTACCGAGATTACTGCTTTTCGACCGGTAGTCCCGCGGCCCGGAGATGCTCGAGAATGCTCTTCCGTCCGGCCAGGTGCATGGCACCCACGACGACGAACGCGGCTTTCGGTCCTTCGGCCAACTCGGCGACTTTCTTCGCCATCTCGTGATTGCGTCGTACGAAGAGGCCCTCGTACAGGGGCGCGTACTCCGGTTGATAGATGGATTCCGCAAGCGCCTTCTCGAGACCTTGCGGATCGCCTGCTTCCCACGCAGCGAAGCCAGCCTTCATGCGGTCACCCAGAGTTTGCGCTTCTCGGAAGTATTCATCGAGCATCAAGAGCTGCACGCGCTCCGGCAGCTCAGCAAGCAGCTCGATCTGTCCGCGCGCACTTTCGAGAGAGATGATCTCCTTTTGCATCTCTTCCGCGCGCTCCTGAAAATAGAGGTCGATGCCCTGCTCGGGGTCGTAACCCAAGGCTCCAAGATCGAGTGTGAGCAGGGTCGTGGCGGCAAGCCACGGACGCATTCGATCGAACATGAGCCGAGGGTGCCCTTGGGTCGCGAGATGGGACTCGTAGCGCTTCTTCACGGCAAGGGTCAGATGATTGGGCAGCGAATCACCGGGTGGGTACAGGCCGAGTTCGAGCGCAAGCGTCTGCGCGTCCGCCTTCGCCTTCGGTGTCATGTGCACCTCGACCGCGAGCGTATCGGCCGATGCGAAGGCTTTTTCGACGGCGGGATGCAAGGGGTAGAGCCCCTCTTTTCCGAGGTGAATCGAGCCAAGTAGGTAGACGGGACTCTTCGCCACTACCTTCCAGAGGAAGGGCTTCTCGCCGGGTCGAGGGGCACGCAGCGCCGGCGAGATGGGCGCGGGTTTTGCTTCCGTCGGCGCCGGAGTGGGCGGGGACGAGCTCTCGAGAGGCAACGCCGGAGACACCGAAGCGCTCGCCGAAGGGGCGCCGGTGCTCTCCGAGGATCGACACGCGACGAGCGACGAGAAGGCGAGGAGGAAGAGAACGAGCCCCATCCTTCGGGCGGCCGATGGAGAAAACCAGAGATGCATTGGCGTCATGGCCCCTCGATTCATTCTTCCGGGCTAAGACGAACGTCGCCCGACTCGTCTTCGCCTCGTGCCGGGGGGGCGCGCCTTCCCACTGGCGCTAGTCGTCCGACGGCTCCTCCTCGGACGCATCCTCCGTCTCGTCTTCTTCGGTGCCGCCGAAGTCGAGCGAAGGATCCGATTCGTCGTCCATCGACGGTTCGACGCCTTCGCTCGATGACCCAGGCCCCTCGGGCCCGTCGCTCGCGGCGACTCCTTCCTCGCCCAGATCGAAATCGCCCTCCTCGTCGGGCGCCGTCCCCCCCTCGGGCCCCACGTACCCAGCCTGACGATGGATGTCGACGCGGTTCAGCAGATCGGTGAACTCGGAGCGCAGAGCCTCGAAGTCCGAAGGGTGAGCAGCGAGCACCGCGACGAAGAGCATGGGGAACTTGGCGGTCGTCGCTCCTGCCGGCGCGTTGAGCCCGCCCGTACGCTGCACCAGAGCGTATTGCATGGGCGTCCGCCCAACGACCACCTCGACCCGCCTCTTGATGGCATCTGCACCCACGCTCGCGCGCTTCTCGTCGATGACGTCGAACACGACGGTGAAGGCCTCGTTGCCCGCGAGTGTGCTCGTCCCCTTCTCGAGCACCCGCGTCGCTCCAAAGCTCGAGAGGATCGCCCGGGAGTTCACCTCCGGTGTTCGCTTCGCCTCCGAAGGCCAAATCGGAAGGCTACGTAGCTCGATGAATCCATCGTTCCGCTTGTGTCTGAAGCGGAGGTCAACCACCTGGACCTTGCGCCGGGTGTCCCGCTTTCCGTCACCGTCGATG
>JBNKGC010000003.1:0-84368 GCA_050289625.1 Polyangiaceae bacterium
AAGTGCTAACAGCTATGACCCTGGGGCTCCGTGTCCAGGCACTGACAATCCTTGCGGCTATCGCACTCGTCGGTTGCGACGGCTGGGAGTTCTTCGACCGAGACGCGGGGGACACCTCCCAAGGACGCGACTACCGCCTCCAAATCCTGTCCATCAAGACCTGCCCTCCGCCAGACCACGAAGAACTACCCAAGGGCCACGAGCGAATGGGCATCGAGGTGGAGCTGTTTGGGGGTCACCGTCACGGCACTCCCGCGAACTTTTTCTATGCGAGCCTGCTCACCCCGAAGGGCGATCGCATCGGCGCCCTTCCGGACGGCTGCACGCCAGGACTTCGTGGCCCGCCGTTGCGCGCCGGAGAGCGCGCTCAGGGCTACTTGAACTTCGTTGTCCCGAGCGGCGCCCGCGGGCTGACGCTCGAGTACGCGCCGGAGCTTGTCGGCCATCAACCAGGCTCAGCTCCCACCCAAATCCCTCTGGACCCGACGGAGAGTCAAACGCCGTGACGTCCCCCCGCCCACGCCTCTCAGCTCTTGTCTTGCTCGTCTGCGTGGTGGCCTGCGAGCGAAAGTCGTCCGACACGACCTCCTCCGCTCCGTCTGCCGCTCCCGCGCCCAGCGCGAGTGAGACGATCCGTTCGCCCTTCGATCCCGAAAAGCCCCCCGATCGCCTTGCCCCGCCCGAGGCGGGTACCGCCGTCGGCGAATGGGCAAAAACCGAGGATTACAGGATGCGTGTGGTGAGCGTCCGGACGTGCGAGGTCGAGGTCCATTTTCAGCCGAAACCTGGGCATGTCGTACTGGGTGTGGAGGTTCAGCTGGCCGGGCTCTCGGATCACGAGGTACCCGTCAATCCCCTTCACGCGAAGCTCGTCGACTCCGAGGGCAACTCGCACGCAGCCACCCTCGTCGGCTGCCGACCGAACCTGCCGGCGCAGCGGATTCAAAAGGGGTTCTCGACGAAGGGGTACGTCAACTTCGACGTGCCGGAGACCGCTTCCGGCTTCGAGCTGCGCTACGAACCCTTCGTCGTCGGCCGAAGCGACAGTGCGCTCGAGTTCGTCCTGCCGCGCTAACTGGCGACTGCGCCTGCGACAGGCAACACCGCGCTCGAGTTCACCCGAGGGCGCTGACTCATCGTGACCGCCGTCTGCGGTGATCGCAGACGGCGTCAGCCCAAGAGGATTTGGCTCAGCCGCCGATCACGGCGGTCATCGCCATGCCGAGCGAGGTATTCGGCAGAAGCCCGAGGCCCAGCACGAAGCATGCTGCGATCACCAGGGCGGTCGCGACGAAACCGGAGTGCATCGGCGTCGCGAAGGGCGCCCCCGGCTTCGGCTCGCGCATGTACATGTAAACGAGCACCTTCAGGTAGTAGTAGGCGCCGATGATGCTGTTCACGAGGCCCAACACGGCGAGCCAGTAGAAGCCGTTATCGATGGCAGCCTTGAAGACGAACAGCTTCCCGAAGAAGCCGGCCGTCGGCGGTACGCCCGCGAGCGACACCAGGAAGAACGAAAAGGCGAGCGCTGCCGCGGGATGACGACGGCCAAGCCCCGCCAAGTCTTCGTAGCTGACGGCTTCCTTGCCATAGCGACCTGCCAGGATGAGTGCGCCGAACGCTCCCACCGTCGAAACGCTATAGGCCAAGAGATAGAAGAGCACACTCGCCTGCGCTTCACCCGAACGGGAACAGGCCACCACACCGACCAGGACGTAACCTGCATGGGCGATGGAGGAGTAAGCGAGCATGCGCTTCACCGACTCCTGCCGGCCTGCGATGAAGTTCGCGACGAACATACTGAGCACCGCGAGGGTCGCCACGACCGGAGGCCATCCGGTGCCCCAGCTGGCCAAGCGCTCGTCGCCGAAACCCACCACCAGCACGCGAACGAGAACGGCAAATGCCGCGCTCTTCACGGCGACCGCCATATAGCCAGTCGCCGGCGTCGGAGCCCCTTCGTACGCGTCCGGAGCCCACATGTGGAACGGCACCGCGCTCACCTTGAAGGCCAGACCGACGAGCATGAGCACCGCAGCGATCAGAATCGGCGCGGCCTGCGCATCCAGCGCGCTCCCACTCAGGCCAGCGATGGCCTGACCGATGCCGGCCAGGTCCGTGCGACCGGTCGCGCCGTAGAGCAGCGCGGAAGCAAAGAGCATCAGGGCCGCCGCGAAGCTACCCAGCAGGAAGTACTTGAGGGCCGCCTCCGAGGCTCGCACGCTCCCTCGACGAAGGCCGATCATCGCGTACACGCCGAGCGACATGGTCTCGAGCGCCACGAACAGGCTGAGGAGATCCCCAGCAGCGGCCAGCGCCTGGGCGCCCACCGTGGCGAAGATGATCAGCGGGAAAAACTCGCCGCGGTCGATCTTGTGCTCGGGCAGGTACCCGCCTGCTAACAGCGACACCAAGCCGCCACCGAGGCACACGATGAAACTGATGAAGACGCTGAACCGGTCGATGATCAGGTACGGCGCGACGTCCCGAAGGCCTTCCAGCTTTTCCGGACCGACCATCCAGACAGCCAAGCTGAAGATGGCGCCTGCGAACATGACCACGGTACAGCCCAGCGCGAGCTCGGCCCCCCGACCCGCTCCGGCGTCGATGACTTCACCAGCGTGAACACCGTCTTTGGTGGCGGGCGATCCGAAAGCCTCGGCGAGCATCAACAGGAGGCCACCAATGGCGACCGCCAGCATCGGCGAAAGAGCGAAGAACATTTCCATCACTGCACCTCGCCCTTCAAGGCGGCGTCCTTTTCGTCGTTCAACGCGGCGACGGTTCCTTCTTCAGCCGGGGCATTGGCGGCCGGTGGCTCGGGATATCCGCGTTCCACGGGCCCGCCGCGGCGCGGCCGCAAGATCACCTCGTCGGAATCCCCGAGCTGCGAGAACGCGATCCTGCCCTCGCGGTAGCGGTCCAGGGTGGTCCCCACGGCGTCCGTCATGCTTCCCAAGAAGAGCGAGGGGAAGAAGCCGATCACGAAGACCAGCGCCACCAGCGGAGCGACCGCGATCTTCTCGCGAACGTTCATGTCGGTGAGCGACTCGTTCTTCGGGTTGGTGAGCGGTCCGAAGAACACCTTCTGCACGACGCTCAGCATGTACACGGCGGCCAAGATGACGCCGGCCGATGCCAAAATGCCGTGGAGGTGCGAGAACTGTCCGAGGTTCATCGAGGTGAAGGTCCCCATCACCACCATGAACTCGCCCACGAAGCCGTTCGTGCCGGGAACGCCGATGCTCGACATCGTCACGATCAGGAAGATCGCCGTGTAGATGGGCATCACCTTGGCGATGCCACCGTACTCCCGAATGAGCCGGGTGTGGCGCCGGTCGTAGATGACGCCGACCAAGAGGAAGAGCGCGCCCGTAGACACGCCGTGGTTGATCATTTGGAGGATGGCGCCCTCGACGCCCGACTGCGTCGCGCCAAACACACCGAGCATGACGAAGCCCATGTGCGCCACCGAGGAGTAGGCCACGAGCCGCTTCACGTCGTCCTGCTTCCAGGCGACCAGCGCGCCGTAGAGGATGCCCAGGGCGATGGCGATGCCCGCCAAAGTCGTGCCGGCCTCACCTGCGGGCCCGGCCAGCATCCCCATGCAAAAGCGGATGTAGCCGTAGGTACCGAGCTTCAAGAGGATGGCTGCCAGGATGATCGAACCGCCCGTCGGCGCCTGGACGTGAGCGTCCGGAAGCCACGTGTGGAACGGGAACATCGGCACCTTGATCAGGAACGCCAGAGCGAACCCGAAGAAGCAGAGCCACGCCGCCTGCCGGGGCAAGGTCAGCTTGCTGAGCGCCAGGTAGTCGAACGTCAGGTAGCCAGCAACTTCGTTGTGGGCCCACACCATGTACAGGATGGCGGCCAGCATCATCATGCTGCCGACCATCGTGTAGATGAAGAACTTGTAGGCCGCCTTGATTCGCTCCACCCCGCCCCAGACGCCGATCATCAGCAGCATCGGGACGAGCATGAGCTCCCAGAACACGAAGAACAGGAACAGGTCGAGCGAGACAAAGGCGCCCAGCATCGCCCCGTGAAGCATCAGGAACGCGAAGCACAGGTCCTTGATCCGCTTCTTGATCGAGCCGAACGAGACGTACGCGGCGATCGGCGTGAAGAAGGTGCTGAGCAGCACCATCCACATGCTCACCCCGTCGACGGCGACGTGGTAGCGAATGCCCAGGCTCGGAATCCACTCGGTGACGTACTGGAAGTGCCAGCCCGTGCTCATGCTGGTGCCCAGCAAGAAGAGCGACGCCAGGAAGTCCAAACCGAGGACGACGAGAGTGAACCTTCGCAGAACGCCGGGTGCCTGTCGCGGCATGAACAGAATGGCCACTGCCCCGAAGATGGGCAGGAACACGATCAGGTTCAGGAGATGGGGCCACTCTTCGGCCGGAGCCGCCTCGGGTGTGACCGCGGCTCCGGGCCACATGCCCGAGATGAGGAGGGCGGTCAGGACACCGACGACACCCACGGCAATGCGCTCGAGCCAGCCCGATCGGCGCGGAATCAAGGCGCCGACGGCGAAGGCGCCGAGATACGGCGCAAGTTCGAAGAATGCTTTGGCTGCGGGGCTCATTGGTTCTCCACCGCCCTTTCGAGGGCCTTCTTCACTCTCTCAGCCTGCTCGCCGGTAATGGGCGGATGGCCGCTCGGCAGCTGGCCGCCCGGCTGCTGGGTGCCGCCGGGGAGCTCCCCGCGGAGCGCACCGTCAGCACCCCTCGTCACGTTGATGCGAGTCATGCTGCCGGCGCCCGACTTGTCGGGCTTCGGGCGGACGAACGAGAACTCACGCTCGTCGGTGTTGCCGAAGGCGTTCTTCACTTCGAGCCGGACCTTCCGCTCTTCCTCGACGCCGAGATCGAACTTCACCTGGCGGACCTCGCCGAACTCCCCGTCCCACTGCTCATCTCCGTCGACGTCCCAGCGGTACTGGTAGCCGAAGCCCGGAGATGCAGTCACGGAGTACTGACCAGCTGCGTGGTTCTCACTGGCCTGCGCATTGGCGTGCGGGGTGAGAACGAACCAGGCGATGACGGCCATGCCCACCGCCATTGCTCCGGCGTAAGCCTGGAGGCGCCCGGTCTGAAACACGCGGAGGATGGTTCCGCTAATGGCGACCATGAACGCGGATGCCCGCGCGAGGATGCCGTCGACGACCCACTTGTCGAACCACACGCACATGTCGGCGAGCGAATCGACCGCCCCGATGATGGTCTCCTGGTACAGCTCATCGACGCGCCACTTGTCGTACACGAGCGCGTAGAGGCCCGGGAACCGCTCGGCGAGCTCCTCGGCCGGCTTGCCCCCTTGCTTCACGTACATCCAGTAGGCGACGCCCACGCCGATGGCGAAGGCGGCGATCGCCACGATGAGGAGTGGCACCACCCGAGACTCGGCGCCCTCGATTTCCTGAACGCTCCCGGACGCCGTGGCGAAAACCGGGTTCAGGAAGTCGTCGAGGGGATGCAGATGAATCAGGTGGGCGCTGAGCAGGCCCCCGAAGATCGAAAGCGCACCGAGCACCACCAGCGGCAACGTCATCTGCCACGGGGACTCGTGGGGGGTCGGACCTTCCATGGTGGGTCCGGGATGCTCCTCGGCATGGTGATGGTGATCGGCGTGGCCGTGCACCTGGTAGCCCTTGACGATCTTCCAGCCGCGGAACTCGCCGAAGAAAGTGCCGATGAACAGGCGCGTCATGTAGAAGGCCGTCATCACGGCGGCGAGCGCGCCAACACCGTACAGGAACGAAAAGCCCCACTCGGGCCAGACGAAATTCTCGATGCGCTGCGTGCCATCGGAGATGACCTTGTCACCCGCAATGAACGACGTGTTCGCCTTGAGAAGGATTTCGTCCTTCGAGAAGAAGCCGCTCGTCAGAGGAAAGCCGACGATGGCTGCCCAGGCAGCGGCAAAGGTGACGAAAGTCACGGGCATGAACTTCCGCAAGCCGCCCATGTTCCGCATGTCTTGGGACTTGTCCGTGTCGTGAATCCGGGCGTGCATCGCGTGGATGACCGAACCGGACCCGAGGAACAGACAGGCCTTGAAGAAGGCATGCGTGAGAACGTGGAAGAAGCCAGCCACGAACGCCCCGACGCCGACGCCGAGGAACATGTAGCCGAGCTGACTCACAGTGGAGTACGCCAGCACCTTCTTGATGTCGTTCTGGACCAGCGCAATCGTCGCCGCGAAGAGCGCGGTTACGGCTCCGATGAACGCTACCGTGAACATGGCCGCCGGGCTGAGCACGAACACACCAGCCATGCGGCAGACGAGATAGACGCCCGCCGTCACCATCGTCGCGGCGTGGATGAGGGCGGAGACCGGCGTCGGACCCGCCATGGCGTCGGGAAGCCACACGTACAGCGGCAGCTGCGCGCTCTTGCCCGCACAGCCCAAGAACACGGCAAGGCCCACGAGGGTAGCGCCGTTCACGTAGCGGGGGGTGTTGACGGCAGCCTGCCACGAGTCGGGGAGCACCGCGGCGATCGGCACTTCGTTGGCGACCGGCCAGATCTTCACCGGGGTCAGGAGGCTTGCCTTGCCGCCCTCGATGCCCGCCCAGTCGAGCGCGCCCACGTAGTAGAGCAGAAGCCCCATGGCGACGAGGAGGCCAAAGTCACCGATGCGGTTCGTGATGAAGGCTTTCTTGCCGGCAGCCGCGTTCGCCTCTTCGCTGAACCAGAAGCCGATGAGCAGGTAGCTGCAGAGACCCACGCCTTCCCAACCGACGAAGAGGATCGGGAGGCTGTCACCGAGGATCAAAACCAGCATCGAGAAGATGAACAGGTTCAGCCAGGTGAAGAAGCGGTAGTACCCTGGGTCATCCTCCATGTACTTGCTCGAGTACAGGTGGATGAGGAAGCCGATCCCCGTGACGATGAGCGCCATCGTGGCGTTCAGCGCGTCGAGGGAAAAAGCGACCTCGAGGGGAAGGGAAGCTCCGTCACCTCGGAGCGAAACCGAAAACCACTCCCAAGCGGTCCACTTGAACCTCACCGCCGCAGCGCTCGCCTGGGCGTCCTTCAACATGAAGAAGGACACGAGGCTTGCCACGAAGGCTAGGCCCACGGCCGACAGCGCCATCAAGGAGACAGCCTCCTTACCGAGACGCTTGCCGAAGACGCCGTTCACGAACGCGCCGAGCAGGGGGAGCGAAAGAATCACGCCGAGAAGCGCGAAGTCATTCTGCGGATAGAGTGCCGAAAGCTGTTCCATCTCTTGCTGGAGCCTTCCGAGCTCAGTGGCGGAGATTGTCCGCTTCGTCGCTATTGACGGTGCCGCGGAGTCGATAGAACTGAAGGACGATCGCGAGCCCAACGGCGACTTCCGCCGCGGCGACCGCGATGACGAAGAACGCGAACATCTGGCCGTTCATCGCGCCGCCGTGCTGGCGGTTGTATGCGACGAGGACGAGGTTGACGCTGTTCAGCATGAGCTCGATGCTCATCAGCTGAACGAGCACGTTGCGACGAACCAAGAAACCGATGGCGCCGATCGTGAAGATGACGCCAGAGAGCAGCACGTAGTGCTGGATCACCAATCCGAGAGTGTTCACGCTTGCTCCTTCGGCAGAGGCCGCCCCGCATCGCGCGCGACGAGAGGACCGTGAAAGAGGCGCCGGGTCTCATGACCCACGGGCTTAGGGAGCTTGGCGTGAGGCTTGGACCGGGCCACCGCGATCGCGCCGATGACCGCCACGAGGAGAAGAGCCGTTGCCAGTTCGAAGGGAACCAAGCCTCTCGTGAACAGAAGCCCTCCCACCGCCTCGACGCTGCCATGCGCGTCGGGGACGGGGCCGAAGACCACCGGCTCGGCTCCTCCGGCGAGGAAAGTCAGAGCGACGACGCCGAGGGCGCCCATCAGCGTCCCCGCCAGCAGACGACTGGTTCTGGAGTGAACCTCCGCCCGAGAGCTGACGCCCGCCGTCGGGCCCAGCAGCATGATCACGAAGACGAACAGAACGACGACGGCGCCGGCGTAAACGATCAGCTGAATCGCAGCCAGAAACTGCGCGTTCAGCCGAAGGAAGAGACCCGCGATTCCAACGATGGTGGTCAAGAGGCCGACGGCGCCACGAATGGGGTTTTTCGCGATGATCACCGAAAGCGCACCGACCAAGCAGGCGATGCTGCAGACGACGAAGAGGAGGACTCCAGCGCTCATGCTTCGAGGCTCCCAGTCTGAGATTTGCCGCCCTTGAGGACGTAGTCCTCGAGCTGCTTTCGATACTTGGCGACGAAGGAAAGTGCAGGCTGCGCCGCGCCGTCGCCAAACGCGCAGATCGTGTTGCCTGTGATGTTGGACGCGATTTCGCTCACCTGATTGAGCTCCTCGATGGAGCCCTCACCTGCGACGATCTTGTCCAGAATTCGCTCGATCCAGCCGCAACCTTCGCGGCAGGGAGTGCACTGACCGCAGGACTCGTGCCGGTAAAAACGCATCACGTTCTGCATCGCGAGCACCGGATCCGCATCCTCGCTCATCACGATGGCGCAGCACGTCCCGAGCATGCTGCCGAAGCCGCGGAACGTGTCCACACCGAGGGGCAAATCCAGGAAGGACTTGCCGTTGTACGGTTCGAAGCGCGGGTCGCCGGGCACGTTGACGATTTCGTCAGGGAGGTGCACGGGACAGGATGAACCTCCCGGAATCACTCCGAGGAGCTTCTTGTCGCCGAGGATTCCGCCACCGAGGTCGTAAATCAACTCGCGCAGCGTGAGGCCCACTGCACACTCGTAGACGCCGGGAGTCTTCACGTGGCCACTCACGCCAAAGAGACGTGCGCCACCGTCGTTCCACTCGTGCAAGGCGCTCACCTTGCTGAATTGGTCGCCTCCGACCGAAAAGACGGTGGGAATGATGGCGATGGTCTCGACGTTGTTCACCGTCGAGGGGCAGCCGAAGGCACCCACCTGCGCGGGAAACGGCGGCTTCAAGCGAGGTTCTCCGCGGCGTCCCTCGAGAGAGTTCAAGAGCGCTGTCTCTTCACCGCAGATGTAGGCGCCTGCACCGGTGTGGACGTAAACCTCGATCTCGTAGTTCTTCCCGAACGGGTTCTTACCGAGGTAGCCCTTCGCGCGAGCCTCCTCGATGGCGCCCCAGAGGCGGGCCTTCGACAGATGCAGCTCGTCCCGCACGTAGATGTAGGCTGCATGAGCGCCGATGCCGTAGGCACCGATGATGCAACCCTCGATCAGCGCGTGCGGGTTCCGCTCCATGATGGTGCGGTCCTTGAAGGTACCCGGCTCACCCTCGTCGGCATTGACCACGAGGTAGCAGGGCTTCTTCGACTCCTTCGGCATGAAGCTCCACTTCGTGCCGCAGTCGAAGCCGGCTCCGCCGCGCCCCCGGATGTGGGCCTTCTTGACTTCGTCGACGACGCGCTCGCGGCTCATGATGCCGAGCACCTTGCGAGCACTCTGATACCCGCCGGCCTTCTCGTAGGCGGCCAGGGTGTAGCCGTCGGGCTGGTCGTAGCTGTGGGAGAGGTAGTTCGTTCGCTTGAGCATGGCGGAGGCGTTTCCGTTCCCGGCGAGTCTGGCGACGTCTGGCGAGGAAAATCAGTCGGCGAGGAGACCGTCGAGGATGCGGTCGACTTCCTCGGTCGTGAGGTTCTCGTGATAGGTCTTGTCGACCTGCATCATCGGAGCCGTGCCGCACGAGGCGAGACACTCGGCCGTGCGCAGCGTGATCTTCCCGTCTTTGGTGGTTTCACCCACCTTGACTCCGAGGCGCTTCTCACAGTGCTTGACCAGGCGCTCGCCACCACGCAGCGCACACGACAGGGTGTGGCAGACCCAAACCTGGTGCTTCCCCGGCTTTTCGTGATTGAAGAGGTGATAGAACGTCGCGACGCCCTTGACGTGCGCCGTGCTCAGGTCGAGCCGGTCCGCCACGAACTGGATCACGTCTTCACTGACCCAGTTTTCATTTGCGTCCTGACAGAGGTGCAACACGGGGATGCACGCTGCCATCTTGTTCGGGTAGCGCGAGAGGATGTTCTCGACCTCCTTCTCGTGCTCCGCGCTCAGGGAAAATCCCATTTCTCTTCTAGCCTTGGGGTCTTTCATCCGCTCCGTCCGAGCTCTTCGCTTTCAAACCGGTGGGCTCGATTTGGTCTGCGGGAAATTCGAGACGCGCTCTCCGCAGAAAAATCGCTCTTCCCGGCTCGTCGAGCCTCCTACCCGGGCGGCGGGCGTGGCGAACCGTAGTGACCCGTGAGATAGGGTGTCAAGGGCGCAAAAGCGAGCTGGAAGCGGCGAACGGGACACACCCAAATCCGCGCAATCTCCGAGCTTTGATGGAAGCCCGGGCTTCCAGGCCGGTCCGGGAGAGGCTCAGGCCGGGTGCAGGAGGGTGGGCCTCGCGGCCTGCACGGAAAGGCGATGACTACCACCTCCCACACCCCGGCTGGGCGTTTCGCCCGCCTTGGAGGCGCTGCCGGCCGAGCCTGGCTTCTTGTTTCTGCCACCCCCGGACGTGTACGCTCGCTGCCGCCGTGTCAGCTCGACCTGAACGAGAGCGGCTGGAGGTATGCCTGTGTTTTGCCCCAACTGTGGGACCAAGAACGACGAATCGGCCAAGCGCTGCCGGCAGTGCGGATTCGACCTGTCCAAGAAAGCGACGCCCAAGTTCAAGGGCACGATGCTGATGTCGAACTCGCCCTTCGCCCAGCAGGAGCCTCCCGCGGCCGCTCCGAAAAAGCCGGCGGATGCCCTGAAGGGGACGATGGTCGGCGTCGCGCCACCGAAGGCTGGTGCGGCTCCCACTCCACCTGAGGCGAGCCCCGCAGCGCCCGCCACGGGGGGAACTGCTGCTCCCAAACCAGCTCCGAAGCTCAAGGGTACGATGATCGGGGTCGCCCCGCCGGCCATCGGAGGCGCCGCGGCGGGACCCAGCGCAAAGCCAGCAGCAGCTGAGCCACCCAAGAAGGCAATGCCTTCGAAGCTCAAGGGCACGATGATCGGAGTCGCCCCACCGGCCATTCGAGGCGCTGCGCCAGTGAAACCTGACGCCGGCGCGACCCCGGCCGAGCCCACTCCGGCCACACCGGCTCCCGAGGCTCCACGACCCACGGAGGCGATGCCCGCCCAGCCGGACATCGCGCACGATGCCACGCAGGCCGTGCCGTCCTTCACCCCGGACATGGTCGGGGGTGCGGGTGCACGTGGCCTCGGCGAGACCATGGTCTCGGGAACGGACGCGTCGGCCAGCGAAGTTCCGGACCTGAGCGATACGATCCCCCCCGAGGCGCCGGCCGCGCCCGCGGCAGCTCCCGAGCCGGCACTCGCCCGCCCCGCGACCGCCGAGGTGGTGCCAGCTCCTACGGCAGGCGCGCTAGCTCATGGCCCCGTGGGGACGAGCCGCAATCCGGTTCTGACCCTGCTCCTCAGCATGGTCTGCTTCGTGTACGCCCTCATCGCGCTCTTCTCCATGCTGGGAGAGCTGCGCGAGTTCAGGCGAAAGAACGACATCAGCTTTCTGCTGTTTCTGATCCCGATCATCAACCTCATCGAGGTTCTGAAGCTTCCGGAGAAGGTCGCTGATGCGCAGCGCATGGCGGGGATTCAGAACCCGCAGGTCGCTCACCCCATCCTCTACCTCTTCTTCTGGGCGTACTTCCTACCGACCGATCTGAACCAGACCTGGGACGCGGCCCGCCGCAGCAGCGGCGAATGAATCTGCGCCTCGGGTTCGGCCGCTTTCGCGCCCGTCACGCCGCGAACACCGTCCTGGTGTTCGCGGCGTTCGCGCTTTTGATCGCGGTGCAGGCGCCCATCTGTCCGTCGGCGGGCTTTTTTGGAGTGCCCTGCCCCGGATGCGGTCTGACCCGAGCCACCCTGGCCTGGCTGTCGGGTGATGCGACGCGCGCCTTCCATCTGCATCCCCTCGTCTTCGTGATCGCCCCGGTCTACGTGAGCCTCATTGCCAGTGCAGTATGGGCCTATGTGCGAATGCCCGCGCCCGAGAAGAGCGCCCTCGAGCCTCCCGACTCCCATCGAGAACGCCGACGCCGAAAGCACAGCGCCGCCCTCTCCTTTCTCGGGGGTGCGCTCATCGTGGCGCTTTTGGGTGTGTGGGTCGCTCGCTTTTTCGGCGCGTGGGGCGGCCCTGTCTCGGTAACGACCTACACTGAGTGGTGGAGCGGCGCACAGCACGAAGCCAACCACCAGCCCTGAGGTCGTGCGGCGTCTCTCGAGACGAGCGGAGCACCCGGGGGACAGCCGTGGGCTCGAACGACAACCCCCGCGCGACGAGAGGCGAACCTCTCTTCGTGCGGGGTGTGGACCGCGTGGGGTCAGATGGACTCGAGGAAGGCCACGAGGTCGTCGACCTGTTCCTCGGTCAGGTGTGAGGTGACCCCATGCTCGTCGCCGCCGCCGCAAGCGCCGAACCGCGCAGCCAGGGTCGTAGCACAACCATCGTGCATGAACGGCGGGCGAGCCGAAATCCCCACGAGCGGCGGCGTGAAGAACGTGCCCCCGGTCCCGACGTCGTGAGCCACGTTGTCGGTGTAAAGCGTTCCGCCATGGCAGCTCGAACAGCCCACTTCATCACTCGTGAACAAGTCACGACCCCGCTTGATGCTCTCGGGGTCGCCCAACGAGCTCACGCTCGCTGCCGGCACCTCGTCCAACCAACCGAGCAGCGCATCGACATGCTTGTCGTCGGGGACTTCGAAGAGACCCATGCGCCCCACCATCACCTCGTCGACCAGTGAGCGGAACGTGGGGAGCTCGCCATCCCAGTGGAACGGCGCGATTGCACTGATCCCGCCTTCGAGGGACTGGGAACGGCGCATCCCGATCTCACCGAAGACCCACGTGTGCCCATCGTCGGATCCTTCCGGGTGGCACGAAGCGCAAGCGATGCCATTTCCGGTGTTCATGTGGAACAAGCGGTTGCCGGTGCTCGAGTGGGACTCGTCGCTGAGGACGATCGCTTCCCCCATGACGCGAAGCGTGGCGGGCTGGCGCGACTGCGTGACAACCTGACCCGACGGCGTCACCGCGACCGCAACCGGCGGCGCTTCGTCGGGCTCACTCCCGAAGCTGCATCCGGAGACGTCTTCGGCTTCCGCCTCGATATCGGTAATCGCGACGGTTTCTGCAGGTTGGGGTCCCATGGCGTTTCCGGGCGTGACGGTCACGAGTTGATTGTCACCGAGAAGAGCCATGTCCATCGCACCGGCCCTGCCCCGAAAAACCGTCTGATTCGTGGTCTGAGGGGCAAAGCCGACGACCGCGGGCGGAGCCGCCGCATCTTCGCCACTACCCTCCGCCTCACCTTCGTCCTCGGGGCCCAAATCGATGACGCTGGCAACTGGGGTGCTGATCGACGATTCGCAGCCGGCCCCGTACCCCTGACCAGCCGTCGACACAGGGGTCGTCACCGAATCCTGGTGAAGCATCACCAGGCGACCATCACTGCGAAGCTCGGAGCTCCAGGCAACGCTCGGAGCCGTGAAGTCTTGCGCGAAGGGAACCCCACGCGCCGTCACCCGCCCCGCAGAGTCGAGCACCAGGACCTCGGCGCTCCGAAAGCGGGTGACGACCAAACCAGCCCCGCGCACGTGCACGTCTCTGAGGTCGCTGTCGAGGCGCAGGCGCCGTTGCTCTTCACCCGTGGCCGCGTCGAGGGAGAGCAGATCGCCGCCACGGCAGGCCACGTGCAGCGTCGCGCCATCCTCCGACAAGGCGAGGCCACGAGGCGAGTCGCACACGGAAAACGTGTCGGCAACGTCCTGAGCCTGGAGATCCACGACGAGGACTTGCCCTCCCCGTCGAGCAGCGACGAACGCGCGGCCGTCATCCGCCAAAACGCGCCCGAGCTCCAGTTCCTCGCCGACGGGAACCTTCGTCACCGCACGGCTCGGCAAATCCACGAGGTAGACCATTCCACGATCTGGATCGGCCGCCACGGCGGTCGTTCCGTCGGGAGTGACGTCGAGCGTTCCCCCGAAGAGGGGCGCCGCCGAAGACGTCTTCACCTCACCGTTGACGCTGGAAAACGGGTCACGCGCCGAATCCGGCATGACTTCGTCACCCGGGTCCTCGAAGGACGAGCAACCCAGGGCCAAGACGGCCATGCAACCCACGGTCTTACGGAACATCTGCTTCCCTCCCCGGCCACGGCGGGCCGCTCTTCCAAGATGGTCGCGCTGCGGATTCGCTTCACCCGAGCTCGCGATATCGTTGCTTCGATCTGCTTCGAAAGTCGTCATCAGGAGCCTTCTTCCTCGGCGGGCACCACCGTCACGGGATCGGACACCGTGGCCGCGCTGCGCAGGACATCGACGAGCCCGGCGAGGTTCTGCACACTGGGCACGTAGGCCTCGTTCGGATAGGCGAGCGAGTTGAAATACGCTTCGCGCACGTTAGTCGGCACCTTCTCGGGCGACGCCGCCTGCCACGTGCACATGACCTCGTCGTCGAAGGTCGCAGCGATCGTGGAGTCGCTGCAGGTCCGCACCAACTCGAGGTACGCCGCCAGATCGTCGGAGGCTGCGAGCAGGCTGCTGGCTCCAGTCTCCGTACCGAGCGACCATTCGGCGACCATGCTCTCGTTGCCGACGATGAACTCCCGATAGCCTTCGCGCGGCTCGTCGGGCACCTCGATCTCACAGGACGGCCCCCCGGAGGCCGCATCCCTCAGGAAGAACAGAGCGCCAATCCGATGCGGCTCGTCCAAGACGTCCTCCATCGGAACGAAGGCTCCACTCGCGTCCACGACGCTGAGCGCGTCGCCCCAAAACAGGGCGACCCATGCCTCCTCAGCGAGCACGATCCGCACGAGCTCCCCTCCGGGATCCGTTGCACCGCTTGCCCAACGGCTGCCCCACGGGTTCGACCACGCGGACACGGGGCTCACGAAGAGCTCGTGGCTCAGGAACTTGGCGATCCGTTGGCCCTCGGTTCCCGGCTCCTCGACCGCGGTGCTTCCCGCGGCGCCGAGCTCCGGTCCCCCATTCCAAGGTGCGAGGGGAGCGGCGAAGTAGTCGAGAGCCTCGAAGACGAAGCCGCGCCCACTGGACCCGGCCGCCAGGGAGCGCTCACTTCGCATCACCTCCGCTTGCTCCGCCGTCACCCAGGCGTAGAGCACCCGCGGCGCGGGGCTCATGCCCCGGACCTGATCCGCATCGAACAGGGGGGCATCACTGGACTGGGCAAACCAGCAGGTGCTGCTCCCTCCGACCGCGACCCCCTCCGACCCTCCGGCGGGGAACCCGGGTCCGACCACGGAGGTCCCCCCCCCCGGAAAGCCAACCCCCCCCGAGGAAGAGGCCGCGTCGTCGTCCGACGCGAAGGCACTGCAGCCGAGGGCAATCGCCAAGCTCGCTGCGCCCATCCACCCTCTGAAAACCGCCGAACGCGCTCGCGTCATCCAGCCAGAGCTAGCACGGCCCGGGTGCCTCGACAGGTGTGTATTGCCCGCCACACCCCCTACGGACCTTGGGGAGCTCCTTTCGGCTCATCACCGCTTTTCCCGTGCGATTCTCGCTGGGTGCCGAGCCCGGTCGCGCAACCCTGCCCCAGGACAGACGACTCGGTCTCCGCGGAGCCGCGGGGGTGCGCGCCGCCAGGACCCGCACGAGTGCACCAGGAGTCAGTTCGAAAACGGGCGTTTTGTTCTCAAACGTTGAAGCGGAAGTGAATCACGTCGCCGTCGCGGACGACGTACTCCTTCCCTTCGATCGCCATCTTTCCCGCCTCCTTGCACTTCGCTTCACTGCCCAGGGCGACCAGATCTTCCCACCAGATGACTTCGGCCTTGATGAACCCGCGCTCGAAGTCCGTGTGGATGACACCTGCGGCTTGCGGCGCAGTCGCGCCCTTGCGCACGGTCCAAGCGCGGCACTCCTTTTCCCCGGCGGTGAGGAAGGTGATCAAACCGAGCAGCTCGTACCCGGTCTGAATCACGTGATTGAGACCGGGCTCGTCGAGGCCCGCTTCGGCGAGAAAGTCGGGGCGGTCTTCTGGCTCGAGCTCGGCGATCTGCTCCTCGAGTGCGGCGCAGATCGCGACCACGCGGGCGCCTTCTGCTTCCGCATGTGCGGCGAGCGCCTGGTAGTGCTCGTTGTCCTCGAGGTGGCCGAGAGAGGTCTCGTCGACGTTGGCCACGTAGAAGGTGGGTTTGATCGTGAGCAGCTGCAGGTCGCGTACGATCTTCTCTTCCTTCTCGTCGGTGAGCTCGAAGGACCGTGCAGTCCTTCCTTCGTCCAAGTGGGCGGAGAGTCGTTCGCACAGGCCGACGGCGACTCGCTCGAGCGCGTCACCGCTTTTGCTCTGCTTGCGCGCCTTGTCCAGACGCTTGTTCACCGTCTCCAGATCCTTGAGGCAGAGCTCGGTGTCGATGGTCGCCACGTCGGCCACGGGATTCACCCGCCCATCCACGTGGGTCACGTTTTCGTCGGTGAAGCAGCGCACGACGTGGGCAATCGCATCCACCTCCCGGATGTGGGACAGGAACTGATTGCCGAGACCCTCACCTTTGGAAGCCCCCCGAACCAGACCCGCGATGTCGACGAAGCGGATCGACGTGGGCACGACGCTTTGGGTCTTGCAGACCGCCGAGAGCTTCTCGAGCCGCGGATCCGGGACGGGCACGACGCCGACGTTCGGCTCGATGGTGCAGAACGGAAAGTTCTGCGCCTCTGCCCTCGCATTGGAGAGCGAGTTGAAGAGAGTGCTCTTCCCGACGTTGGGAAGGCCGACGACTCCGCACGAAAAACCCATGGCGCGGGGCTCTTAGCTCATCGCCTCGGGTCCGTCACGTCAATGCCCGAACAAGGCCCTTCCTCGACGTGTCGTGCGAACCGGCGCAGGACCGCCGCGCCCCCGGGAGCGTCGCGCCGCGCCTCGAAAAGCGCGTCCGGGTCGAGACCCTCCGCCTCGAGGTCGGCGCGGCGCGCGTCGATGTAGTAACCGATGATCTCCCCATCCATTTCAGGGTGGAACTGTACCCCCCAGGCGCGTGCGCCGAATCGGACGGCAGCGTGCGCCTCGAGCTCGGTGACTCCCAGGGCTTCGGCCCCAGGGGGAAGGCGCAGCACCGAATCCAGATGGGTCATCACCACGGTGTAGCCAGATTCGTTCCCGATCACGGGATCCGACTGCGTGAGCGTCATCGCGACGCTGCCGATCTCTCGTCCTCGCGGATTGGGCCCGGAGCGCCCCCCAAGCGCCTCCCCTAGAAGCTGATGACCAAAGCAGATGCCGAGGATGGGGACCTCGCGCTCCACGAGATCCGCGAGGGCCTCTTGAACACGCACCATCCAAGGCGACTGGTCCCCGATGCGCGCGGGCGATCCGGTCACGATCACCCCTGCCGTCGCATCCGCCTCGGGAAGCTCGGTCGCGGCGGTGCAATCGATGACCTCCCACCCTCCCGTCCAAGCGTCACCAACGGTTCTCCGAATCATCTCGGCGAAGCTACCGCGTCGTCGTTCGGCTTCCGGCACGGGAGCACCAGTGACCCAAATGGACAGGGGCCTCGCAGAAAAGGATCTGGTGGAGGGGGATCCTGAGGACCGCAGCTTCACGTCCCGTTCACTCATGCGTGCTCACCACTCGACCCACACGAAGGGGCCCATGGAGGGTAGCAGGCCTTTCGGTGTGCTACGATTGCCAGACGCGTGACCATTCCAGAATCGCATCAGACACTCCCACCGACATCGGACCAGGCGCAGCGGTCGGAACAGACGAAGCAGACATCGAAGCCACCGGCCACCCCACAAGGCCCGCGGACCGGCGACCTCCGGTCGAGTGAAGCCGCATCGAGAGAAGGCGCGAGGCCCCTCACCGAAGCCAAACAGCTCGCGCTCCCCATCCCGGGCGTGATCCCCGCTCCGCCGCACGGCATGGCGATTCCGCGACCGGATCGCGTGTTTTCGAATCGCAATTTGCGGATGTCGACCGTCGACTGGGTCGGCTTCGACATGGACTACACGCTGGCCATCTACCGCCAGGAGGCGATGGACGCGCTCAGCGTCAAGCTCACGGTGGAACGTTTGATCCGCCGGGGCTATCCGGCGCATCTCGAGGACCTGGAATTCGACACTCGATTTCCAATCCGCGGCCTCTTGATCGACAAGCGCACCGGGCACGTCCTGAAGATGGACCGCCACAAGGTGGTGCATCAGGGCTACCACGGCTTTCGTCAGCTCTCGCGGGAGGACCTCGAGGAGCTCTATCACAAGCGCAAGATCCGCCCGCACACGCCGCGGTTCCACTGGATCGACACCCTCTTCGCCCTGTGCGAGGTAACGGCCTTCGCGTCGATCGTGCACGCCCTCGAAACTCGGGGCGAGACGGTGGACTATCGCAAGCTCTTCGAAGACGTCCGATCGGCCATCGACGAGGCTCACGCGGAAGGCGCCGTCTACCACCACGTGACGAGCGACCTCCCGCGATACATCGACCGGGACGAGAAACTCTCACGCACCCTCCACAAGCTGCGTTCCGCCGGCAAGAAGTTGTTTCTGCTGACCAACTCGCCCTGGTCCTACACGAACACGATGATGACGTACCTTCTCGGAGGTGCGAGTCGTGAGTACCCGACCTGGCAGCACTACTTCGACATCGCGATCTGCGCGGCTCGGAAGCCTCGATGGTTCGCCGAAGGCACTCCCTTCCTCCAGCGCGAGGGGGACACGGCTCGCCCCCTCGAAGGCCCACTCGAGCGCGGCAAGATCTACGAAGGCGGAAGCCGTCGAGAGTTCGAAAAGCACATCGGCGGGCCCGGTTCGTCGGTCTTGTACGTGGGGGACCACATCTACGGTGACATTCTGCGGAGCAAGAAGGAGAGCACCTGGCGAACGGCCATGATCATCCAGGAACTCGACGTGGAGATCGCCGCGCTCGAGGCGACCTCTCTCCAGCGCACCCGCCGCCGCCAACTCGCCGAGACGAGGCATCTCTTGGAGGACGAGCTTCGATTCTACCAGGCGCGCTTCAAGGAGCTGTCCAAGGCGGAACCAATCAGCCAGTTGGCGAGCAACGGCGACGCGACGAACGGCGTGCCGAGTTCCCACCAACTGAACCGGCGCCGTGCAAAGGAGCACGTCGAGCGAGTTCGCGCCGCCCTCAGGCACCTCGAGGTGGAGTACGAGGCGCTCTGTCGAACCGTCGACGACGCATTCCACCCCTACTGGGGCTCCCTGCTCAAGGAGATGAACGGGATGAGCATCTTCGGTCAGCAGGTGGATCTCTACGCTGACATCTACATGCGACGGGTTTCCTGCCTCGGCGCCTACTCACCGGAACAATTCTTTCGGTCTCCCCACGACTTGATGCCGCACGAGCTCTGAGCGCCGATTCGCGCGAGCCGGAGCGATGACCGCCCCGACGAAGCCTCTCGAGGGTCCGCGGGGAATGGTACATGCGACCCACCCACGAGGCCCCTGCCGAAAGCCCCAAGCAAGCGCCCTTGCGAACACTGGTTCGCGCTCTGGCTTGACTTGCCGGGCCCATGCCGCATGGTTCTCGCGCCAATCTCGCCCGATTCTCCCTTCGGCGTTCCGAGGTCCCCGTGAGGCCCTTGGGGCGGTGGCCCGAAGTCGTCGCCGAGCCACACCATCTGGAAGACACCCCACCTGCTCCTCGGGCGTCCTGGCGACATCTGTGCTAGCGATTGCCCCCGATTCAGCCTCAGCAGAAAGCTGGGGCGCCTCTCTGGAAGGTTAACAAGATGCACCTCGTTGAATGGCTGCAGCGCCTCATGACGAACTTCGGCGCCGGCTGGGTCATGTGGCTACTCATCGGACTGAGCGTCGTTTCCGTCGCCATCATGCTCGAGCGAGCCTGGTTCTACTTCTCCCTTCGAGACGACGTGCCCGGGTTGGCCACGAAGCTGCGTCAGCAACTCCGCGACGGGGACCTCGACGGCGCCCGCGAGGCGATGCAGAAGTCCCCAAGCGCGGAGGCCGCCGTGGTCGTCGCTGGGCTCGGTGAGGCCGATCGGGGCGCCAAGGCCGCCGAAGAAGCGATGGAAGGCGCGAAGGCTCTGCAGCGCATGAAGCTCGAACGACGCCTCGCGTTCCTCGGCACGCTGGGCAACAACGCTCCGTTCATCGGCCTCTTCGGCACCGTGATCGGCGTCGTCCAGGCCTTCGAAGGTCTGGCGGCCGAGTCCACCGAGCAGGCCGCTCAGGGCGCGACCGCAGCTCCTCAGGTCGTGATGGCGGCCATCGCTGAAGCTCTCGTGGCGACGGCCGTGGGCCTCGCCGTCGCCATCCCCGCGGTGGTGATGTTCAACTATTTCCAGCGCCACGCCCGCTCGATCCTCGCGAACACCGAGGCCTTGAGCCGGGTGCTCCTGGCGTACCTCGTGGGAGAGCCGCTCACCGAGAGTGGCAGCAAAGCCTCCGCGGCGAAGAGCGAGGCCTGAGTCATGGCTGGTGGTGCCCAAAACGATGACGACGGTCTGATCTCGGGGATCAACGTCACCCCGCTGGTCGACGTCGTCCTCGTGCTCCTCATCATCTTCATGGTGACGGCGCGGCTGATCCACTCCCAAGGCATGAAGATGGATCTGCCCCAGGCGTCGAAAGGCGAGAGCATCCAAACCGTGTTCAGCGTCGAGCTCGGCGCGGACGGCAAAACCGTCGTCGACTCGGAAGAAGTCGCCGGAGACGGGGCAATCTCCAAGCTCGCGAAAGCTGCGCGCGCCAAAAACGAAGATCTCCGCGCGGTCATCCGAGCCGACCGGAAGGTGGAGCACGGCCGCGTGATTCACGTCCTCGACCTGCTGAAGCAAGCGGGCGTGGCCAAGATCGCGTTCGCTGTGACGCCGGGCACCGAAAGCGCAGCACCGGAGGGTGAGGTTCAGCCGATCGAACAGTGATCGCGCTCGGAAAAGCCCACCGTCACGATCATGTCAGGTAGCGAGTCGTCGAAGGACGCGGCGAAAGCCGCAGGCGTGCCGGCTCCGGCCTACCCGCCCCTCGCCTCGTTCGATCGAGTCGAGCGACTGGGTCGGTCGGCGCACGGAGCAGCCGTGACGATGTGGCTCGTCGGATCCATCGCACTGCACGGCTGGCTTCCCTTCGCGGCGAGTTCGCTTTTCGATCTCCAGGCCTTCGTCACGTCCATTCGCGCTCACGTCGACGAGCAGATCCGCATGGACTACGACATCGAGGTCGACGAAGAACCGGAGCCCGAGCCCGAGCCCGAGCCCGAGCCGGAACCCGAGCCGGAACCCGAACCGGAGCCCGAACCGGAGCCGGAGCCCGTGGAGGCCCCCGAGCCCCCTCCCCAACCGGAACCGACCGAGCCGCCCCCGCCAACGGACGCGCCTCCTCCCGAACCTGCGCCGGCTGCCGCCGAGGCCGGTCAAGTGCTCACCGCGGAAGCCGAGCCTGACGCTCCTCTCGATCTCACCGATGGATTCTTGAGCGGCACGGGAACTCGGTTCGCCGGGGGTGTCACCGCATCGCGCGGGACGTCCAAGACCGCAGTGCGTTCGGCGGCCGCCGCTCCCGAGGGCGTGCCCGGGGGTCGTGGCAAGGAGGCCCCGAAGCCCACCATCGACCTGTCGAAACCAGCGCGCCCACCGAGCGGCGGAAGCTGGAACTGCGCATGGCCGCCGGAGGCGGATGCCGAGCAGATCAATCAGGCGCTGGTTCGGATCATGGTGCTCGTCGGCGCCGATGGCAGACCGGAGAAGGTCACCGTACTGTCCGATCCTGGCAGCGGTTTCGGCCGCGCCGCGCGCAGCTGCGCCATGCGCCAGGGCGGCTACTCGCCGGGGATGGACCGCGATGGCCGGAAGATCCCGAAGACGACACCACCCTTCGTTGTGCGCTTTCAGCGCTGAAAGATCCACGCTCGAGGCGCAAAAGGTGCAATTTCCTTCTTGAATCGCGACAGCGCCGACTAGAGTGCCGACAGATGACGGATCGCCTCGAGCAGCTCTCCGCGATCACGCTGTTCGCCGGACTCAAGCCAGCGGCCTTGGAGCTCGTCGCCCAGGTGGCGACGGAGGAGACGCACGCCCGAGGCACCAAGATCTTTCGCCACGGTGAGCCGGGCGACAAGCTCTACCTGATTCTCGAGGGCAAGGTCCGAATCAGTCGGGAAGTGCCCGGGATGGGGGAGGAAGCGCTCGTCGTCCTCGGGCCCGGGCAGGTGTTCGGTGAAATGGCGCTCCTCGACGAGTCGCCGCGTTCGGCTGACGCCAACGTCCACGAAACGTGCCGCGTCCTGGCGATCCCCAAGGACGGCTTCGACGATCTCCTGTTCCTGTACAAAGATCTCGCCTACGAGGTGCTCTGGAGCATCGTCCGCATGCTGGCGGAGCGTCTGCGCGAGACCAACGACAAGCTCACCTTCCTGTCGACGAGCAACAAGTTCTGACGCTGCTTCTCTTGGGAAGGCTGGCACTCGGCGTACTCCAACTCGCGACTTGCGGTTGGGATACAGCGGTTCAGCACTTCGCAACGTTCACGGGCCCAGCGTTCAGCGACGTCATCCGAGCACCCTGCAGCACAACGCAAAAACGGCGGCACTGCTCGGCAGGCCGAGCGCCGTTCGCCGCCCCCTGGGCAAGGTGCCCTCCGCGTCCTGGCGAGGCGAGCGGGCGCGCGCCCCCGCTGCGCGCGCCCCTTTCGAATGCTTCGACCACTTCAATCAGAGGCCGTACATAAGGCTACGGATTCACAGAGGAACTTTTGCTCACCTGACCCAGGTGACCCACATTATTTGACGGCCTGACACCCGTTCAGTAGGCTTTTCATGCGATGCAGGGTCTCACCAAGCGCCAAGAGCAGACGCTCGACTTCATCCGCTTGTCGATTCGCGAGCGAGGCTACCCGCCCACGCTCCGGGAGATCGGTGAGCACATGGGCATTCGCTCCACGAATGGAGTGAACGACCATCTGCGTGCTCTCGAACGGAAGGGGTACCTGCGCCGTGAAGACATGAAGAGCCGCGCTCTTCGTTTGGTGGACGAGCCTGCGTCGGAGCCGGTGGCCGAGTCCGGCGAGGACGTCGTGGAAGTTCAGGTGTTGGGGCGCGTTGCCGCAGGCCTGCCCCTTCTCGCCGAAGAGAACGTAATCGACACGGTCCACGTCGACAAGATGATGGTTCGTGGAAGTCGAGAGGTTTTTGGCCTCCGGGTGGCCGGTGACTCGATGATCGACGCGGGCATCCTGAGCGGCGACTACATCTTCGTGCGCAAGCAGTCGACCGCCGACCGCGGGGACATCGTCGTGGCATTGATTGGTGACGAGGCCACGGTGAAGCACTACTACCCCGAGAAGGACTACATCCGGTTTCAACCGGCCAACTCGCAGATGGCGCCGATCTTGGTGCGCGCCTCGGACTTCCGCTCCACCATGCTGCTCGGCAAGGTCGTCGGCGTCTATCGTCGTCTCTGAGTCGACGTTCCAGCTGGACCCGCTCCAAAAGTCGCCTGCCAGCGCCTTCGCCAACGGACGTGAGGTCGTGCGCTCAAATTTCCCACTGCTTTGCGCGGGGTGCGCTGAGGCAGGGAAATTTCCCAGCGGTTTCGACGCGACGCGCGAAACCTGGGTCTTCGCAGTCCGGCCCGCGACCCCGGATTTTGCTCACCGAAGTGCACCCGCACTGAAACCGCTGTTGACGCGATCCACAGCCGATTGGTAGCGTTCAGCGCGGTTTTTCAGCAACCGGAAACCGGCGTGCTGAGCGAGCGAGCAGTGAACTTGAAGCTCTTCCGACTTGCTTTGATCCCAATCGGCATTCTCTCCGTGACCCTCCTTCCGGGTTGCGGAAACGCCATGTACGCCATCAACGCGAGCTCTGCGCAGACTCGCCTCGAGGAGGCCAAGCAGCTCGGGGCGGAGGAACTCGCTCCTTACGAGTATTACTACGCGAAGGCTCACCTGGAGAAAGCGGCCCAGGAGGCCGCCCAGGCGGAATACGGCCACGCAACGGACTTGGCCGCCGTTAGCGAATCCTATGCGAAAAAGGCGATTCGCCTGAGTCGCGAGGCACGACGAGGAGCAGGTCGATGAGGCAGCGGTTCCTCGCTGGGCTCCTCGTAGCCGTCACTGCTCTTGGTGCTGGATGCAATCAGGGGCCCAAGCTGCGCGGACAGATCGCTGGTCTGCAACAGCTTGCGGAACAGGCTGAGCGGAACGGTGCGATTCGCTGCGCCCCGCGTGAGCTCGCCATGGCGCAATCTCACCTGCGCTTCGCCGAGCTGGAGCTCGAACAGGGCTCGGTGAGTAGCGCGCGCGAGCACCTGGCCCTCGCCGAGGTCAACGCGCGTTCCGCCAACGATCTCTCCCCTCCCGAGTTCTGCACCGAGCGTGAGTTCGTCGAGGTGGCCCCCGCCCCCAAACCCGCGCCCGGAGATCAGGATGGGGACGGCTTTCTCGATCCTGACGACGGGTGTGTGGAGCAGCCGGAGAACTTCAACGGCTTCGAAGATCTCGACGGATGTCCTGACGATCCGGATACGGACGGCGATGGACTGCTCGACTCGATCGATGCTTGCGTCCTCGAGCCCGAGGACGTCGATCAGTACCTCGATGAAGACGGCTGCCCGGAGCTCGACAACGACCTCGATGGCATCCTCGACGTTAGCGACAAGTGCCCGCTCGATGCCGAAGATCCGGACGGCTACGAGGACCAGGACGGCTGTCCCGATCTCGACAACGACGGCGACGAAGTTCCCGACCTGACCGATCAGTGTCCGAACACGCCCGGCGAGAAGGACAAAGAGCCGCTCGGTTGTCCTGCGAAGCCCGCGCTCGTCGTCGTGACCGACTGCGAAGTGAAGATCACCCAGCAGATCCACTTCGAATACAACAAGGCGAAGATCCGACCCATCAGCTACAACGTTCTCGATGCCGTGGTCGAAGTTCTGGAAAAGAACTCATCGATCAAGCTCGAGGTGCAGGGTCACACCGACAACCGCGGCAGCGCGAGCTACAACCAAGGGCTCAGCGAGCGTCGGGCAAACTCCGTTCTCCAGTACCTCGTCTCCCACGGCGTTTCGCCGGATCGGTTGACGGCGCAGGGCTATGGCTTCGAGCGACCTTTGGTGCCCAACACCTCGGATCGCAATCGCGCACTGAACCGACGCGTTCAGTTCGTGCGCACCGAAGGCGCCAAGGAGGGTTGCCCGGCATCCGGTAGCAACTGATCCCAAGCCCTTCGCAAACATCCGACTCATCCCTCCCTCGCCAAAACTTCGGCGAGGCCTCACCCCCCAAGCGATCGTCGCGTCCCGGAGGACCACCAAGTGCAAAGCCGACTGATACCCAGGCTCATGGCCGTCTTGCTCGTCGGGCTCTTCTCCCTTCCCGCCCTCGCGCAGTACACCAAGGACAAGGCCGCCAATCAGAAGATCGACGAGGCCATCAATCAGCACTATCTGATGATGGAGCTCGACAAAGCCGAGGCCATTTTGACCGGCGTCGTGCAGGCGTGCGCGGACAAGTGCAGCCCCCAGACCAAAGCCAAGGCTTGGATGTACGTCGGCATCGTGCGCGGCAGCGGCAGAGGTGACCAGGCAGGTGCCGGAGAGGCATTCGCAACTGCCAAGGCCTTCGATCCGGGAGTCCAGCTCGACGCTGCCATCGCCACGCCCGAGACGAAGGCCACCTTCGATGCCACGGGGGGAGGCTCAGCCGCAGCCCCGGCGGAAACACCCGTTGCTACTGCGCCAGCCGCAGCCGAGGCGGTCCCGGGGGACATGGACTGCACGCCTACGGTCCGCGAGCTCGAAACGAACCGCCCCTTGCCCGTGAGCTGCACCACGACCGAGGAGGACGCCACGGTCGTGGTGCTCCACTTCCAGGAGTTTGGGGCGAGCGACTGGAGCAAGATCACCATGAAGAAGGCGGGCGAGTTCTGGCAGGCGGAGATCCCCTGCTCGGCAACCGCCACGGCCGGTCCCCTGTCGTGGTTCGTCACGGCCGAGGACTCGGATGGGGAGCTCTGGGACAGTCTCGGGAGCCGCAACCAGCCCGTGGTGATGGACGTGAAGGCGCAGGTCGCCTCGGCCCCTCCGTCCTTCCCGGGCCAGGAGGCTCCGGTGAAGTGCGCGAGTGCTTCAGCGGCGGACTGCCCCCCCGACTTCCCGGGTTGCGACACGGGTGCGCAGCAGTGCGGTGACAAGGACTGGGGCGCGAGCTGCAACAACTCCACCGAGTGCAAGTGCGGACTCCTTTGCGTGGACGGTGCGTGCGAAACCGCCCCGAGCTGCGACACCGACAGCGACTGCGAAAGCGGAGCCTGCGTCGGTGGCTACTGCTCCGCTCCGGGCGGCGAGGTTGAAGCTCCAACCGGTCCCTACAAAAAGAACTGGCTCGGCATCGACGTCGGGTACGACCTCGCCATCTTCGGTGGTACGGACGTCTGCTACAGCGGCACCCAGGACGCACAGCACTTCAAGTGCTTCACCGGGGACCAAGCCTACCCGCTGCGTAACCCCGACACGGGCGACGCCGTCGAGAATCCGTACCCGGGCACGGGCATCGGTACGGGTGTCGCTCCTGCCGGCATTCGCATCATGCTCGCCTATGAGTATGCAATGAGCCCGAACTTCACGTTGGGCGCACGAGCTGGCTATGCCATCAATGGCGCGCCGGAAGACTTCTTCCCCATCCACGGCGAATTGCGCGCGAGCTACTACTTCGGTAGCGGCCTTTCGGGGAGCGGTATCCGCCCGTACGTGTTCGCAGGCGGCGGTGTCGCCCAGGTGGACGGCAAGGTGTCGGCGGACGTGCTGAACTGCCCGCTCGGAGAGTTCGGCACATGGAATCCGGGTACCGGAACAACCGACCGTTGCGACCCGAATGCGACCGATCCGTCGGTGCGTCCCGAGCTCGAAGCCGACAGCCGGCAAAACCTGACGGTCGACGTATACAAGCAAATGGGCATCGGCTTCGTCGCTGTCGGCGGCGGCATGGTGTTCGCGTTCACGGACAATCTGGGCATCAAGGCGAACGTCAACGGAATGGTGATGTTGCCCAAGACCGGGTTCGTCATCGAACCTTCTCTCGGCTTCGTCTACGGTCTCTGAGCGAACCGAGAGTTGCAGAAAGGCGCGCCGGAATCCCCGGTCGCGCCTTTCTGCATTTTGTGAAGTGGGCAGAGGCTCCTCGCTTCGGTTTCCTGCCTCTCCGGGAGGAGAGTCTCTGCCGCGAGGCGCAAAAGCACCTCTCCCGCCTGGGGAGCGGAGCGTGAACTATCGCGCTACGTCACTTCTTCGGGATCGGGCGCCCCATTTGCCGTAGGACCGCTTGGAGGTCGCTCCAGACGTCCCGCTTCGCTGCAGGGTTCCGCAGCAGGTACGCGGGGTGAAAGGTCGGCATGACGGCGATCTTGCCGCGGTAGAGCCGCATCCGCCCGCGCATCTTCGTGATGCCCCCCGTCGTACCGAAGAGCCCCTGGACCGCCGTGGCTCCGAGGGCCACGATGACCTCGGGATCGACGAGCTCGATCTGCTCCTTCAGATACGGCATGCAAGCCGCCATCTCGTCGGGATCCGGTTTGCGGTTCTCCGGCGGGCGGCACTTGACGATGTTGCAGACGTACACTTCGTCTCGGGAAAACCCCATGGCGGCGATCATCTTGTCCAGGAGCTGCCCCGCCTTGCCGACGAAGGGCTCGCCCTGGGCGTCCTCGTCGGCGCCCGGCCCCTCGCCGATGAAGCAAAGCCGGGCGGAGCCGTTGCCGCGCGCGAACACCGTTTGAGTTCGAGCGGCGTGCAAGCCGCACTTCGTGCAGGAGCTCACTTCATTCTGCAACACGGCGAGGCGCGCTCGCCCCTCGCGTGTCGGACCACGACCGCCTCCGGCCGCGGGTGCGTCGGAAGCGAGCCGGGCCACCGATAGCTCCGGCTCTTCGTCTCGGCGCAGGCGAGGGACGCTTTCCGAATGCGCGGGAGCCCCGCCGGCAGAATGGGCTCGCTGAGTTGGCTCGGCGGAGGTTCGCCCGGGCCCTCGGGGACGAGCAGACGTCGCGGGCGGGGCATCGGCCGCCGTCCACGCCTCCTCGGGCAGCTCGTGACGAGCGGTGCGCAGCGCTTCGCTGGCGACGCCGAGCCCATCCGCACCGCTCTCCCTCAGCCACTCGACGTGCGCCAGGAGCGCCGCCGTGAGCTCGGAGAGCTCTTCGCGGAGATCGGGCTCGACCTCGGGGGATTCCGGGTCGTGATTCGAGGGGGGCGTCTCCGTCACGAGTCCTCCTGAATCACCCCGAGCCGACTCACGCTTCTTGCTCGCCCAACCAACGCTCGGCATCGAGCGCTGCCATGCAGCCGGTTCCCGCCGCGGTCACCGCTTGACGGTAGACCCAGTCAGCGACGTCCCCAGCGGCGAAGACACCGGGCACGCTGGTGCGGGTACTGCCGGGCTGGACCTTCAAATAGCCGTTGGGGTGCACTTCGAGCTGCCCCTTGAAGAGCTCGGTCATCGGGGTGTGACCGATCGCCACGAACATCGCCGCCGCGGAGAGCTCCCGCTCTTCGCCCGTCTTCAGGTTCTTCACCCGCACGCCCGTCACTTTGTCCTCGTCGACTCCGAGCACCTCGGTGACGACGTGGCTGTACAGCACCTCGATCTTGTCGCTCTCGACGACCCGCTTCTGCATCGCCTGGCTGGCGCGGAACTCGTCTCGACGGTGAATCAGTCGCACGCTATCGCAAAGCCCAGCCAGGTAGGTGGCTTCCTCCATGGCGGTGTCGCCGCCACCGATGACGATGACCTCCTGGTTGCGGAACAGAGCACCGTCGCAGACGGCGCACGCGCTCACGCCCTTGTTCTTGAGCTTCTCTTCGCTCTCGAGCCCGAGGTAATTCGCGCGAGCTCCCGTGGCGATGATCACCGAGTCGGCGAGGTGCAGCTCGTTCTCGTCTTCGCCCACCCAGATCTTGAAGGGGCGTTCGGACAGATCGATCTTCTGAACGTCCGCCGTGATGAAGCGGGTACCCTGACGCTCCGCCTGCTCGCGGAACTCCGCCATCATCTGCTGTCCTGAAACGCCCTTCGGATAGCCCGGGTAATTCTCCACGTCCGTGGTGAACATGAGCTGGCCCCCGGGGATCAGACCACCCGCGTTGAAGCCCTCGATGCACAGCGGCTGCAGGTTCGCACGCGCCGCGTAGATCGCGGCGGTGAGGCCCGCGGGGCCGGAACCAACGATGACGACACGATGCCGGGGAGTTTCGGAAGGCTGGGTCATGGCGGTCCTCGTAGTGCCAGCGCCGAATCGACGCAACTCTAGCGCACGGGATTAGCCTTCAAGGCCGCCTTCCCGTCCTTGACGTACACGCTGAACTTGACGCTGGCCGCACCGTGTTCACTCGACAGCGCGAGCTGGTTCTTGACCAGCGTCTTGCGGAACTTGTCGTAGGTCACGCCGTCCGTGCTCTCTCCGCACTGCTGCTTAGTGGCGACGAACTGCTCGAACACCTGCTTCCACTCGGCCTCATCGTCCGCTGGAGCGCTCGGCGCCGGTGAAGCCGCCACGGCTCCCGCACGGGGGGGAGGCGCAGGCATGCCTCCGGGCGGTGCGGGAAGTGGCCCCCGCTGCGGCGGTGAGGGCATTTTCGGTCCGGGGGCTCCCATCCCACTCGACGGCGGCGCGGCATCCCCACCGGGAACCGAGAACGCGCTCATCTGCGGAGCTGAGGGAAGCTCGCCGAGAACTGACTCGAGATCGGCCGCGCGCCGCGACGATCCACCTCCCCTGGCAACCAACTTGTCGATGCCGTCGTTCAGATCGGAAGCGATCTTTCGGTACACGCCCCGGAACTTGCTGGGCAAAAGCTGGTCCGACTTCCCCTCCGCGAGCTTCTGAGCCTCCTGCTTGAAGGTGACGAGGGGCTTCGTGTGCTCGAGCAACGTGAAGAGAACGCCGAGCAACAGAGCCAGGATGACCGCGCCGGCAGCCAAAAGCACATTGGCCTGCTCCTTGTCCTTGTCGTCTGCCTTCTGGAAGAAGCCGAGCGGCGAGTCGACGTGGTTGGGGAATCGAGCCACGGCGTAGCCAGCACCGAGCGCGTACGCCTCGCCGGGCATGCGGGTGTACTGAACACCAAGCCCGCGACCGATCTCGCGAACCTGACTACGACCTTTCTCCTCGTAGTCCGCGTCCTCACCGAGATTGCCGATGTCGCTCGACACCTGATCGAGGTTGGCCCGATCGAAGCCCTCGGGAGCTCCCGACGCGACGCGCTGCGTGTCGATGTAGAACGCGACGGCCGCGCCGGTGCGGGAGCTGAGCTCGCGGGCGAACCGATCGTCCACGATGCGAGCGCCGACGATGGCTCCAGCCGGCATGGCGCCCACTTCGAACTCGACCGGGCGAGCCACCACGCGGTAGAGGCGGCCCCACACCAGCGTGTCGTCGCGGATGTATCCGTGGAGCGCGTCAGCGACGACCGGATAGCCACCGAGCTCGAAGTCATCCATGCCGGTGGCCTGCTCGTAGCCGAGGTGAGCTACCACACGACCGTGCTGATCGATGGCGAACACTGCGTCGAAGGCTTGGTCCGCGGGGATGGTCGCGTTCACCTTCTTCAGGGCCGCGCTCACCTTGTCGCGCAAGTTCGACTTCAGCGTGGTCTCGGACTGACTCGCCTCGTGGAGGCTCTTGGCGATGTCGGCATTCAGTGCGAACTTGACTAGATGGCCGGAGCGCATCCGGGCATCGTCCTTGAGATACCAGGAGACGAACTGGCTGTCGGAGGAAAGGCCCTCGCCCATCGCGCGAGCGCCCGCCCGGTTGTACATGCTTTGCGCGAGGAACAGCACGAAGATTGCGGCGCCGAGAGCGAGTCCGAGCACCGCGTACCAGAAGCGTGAGAGCAGCATTACTTGGCCTTCTCCGTCTCGTCCGACTTCTTCGACGGCTTGGCAACGACGATGGGCTGGAGTGCCACGTCACGCCCCGAAACCACGGTTTCGGTTGCAGGTCCGACCTTCTTCCCAGAAAAGTAGGCCTGCACCTGGTATTTGCCGTCTTCGCTCACGTTGAGGCGGAACTCACCCTTCAGGGAAGGGTACGAGATGGCCGCGACGTTCGGTTCAGCGACGACCCACATGCGTAGACTCGGCGCGAGCTCGTCCCGAATTTCGTACGAGCCTGGCGCAGGAACCGTCCATTCGCGCTGCGCCCCCTTGGCTGAATCGGAGGGCGAGAATTCTTTGCTCCCCACGGCGTAGAGGCGATGGGTGAACGGATCGGTGTTCTTGAAGATGAGCTTCGTCTTCGGCGGCACGACGATGGTCACCGGAGTCGTGCGCCCACCACCAACGCGGATCAGCACCGGCTTGTTGGGACCCTGAGGAGTCTCGGCCAGCGCCGCAAGGCACACCTCCTTGGGGATGTGCGGAAACATCTTGCGGTACTTCGCGGGAACCGTAGGGACGAGTTCTCGAAACGAGTAGCCCTTGTTCTTCGGGTCCTTTGCCTCAGCCCAAACCGGGTTCTCCAAGTGGATGAAACCGGTGATACTGCCGCTGATCTTTCGCGCCTCGGCGCTGAGACCGATCAGGGCGAGTGCCAGGGCGAACAAAAGCACCCGGCGTCGAAAGCGTGAGCGGGCCGGTGGGCGCGGTGCCTCGGTAGTACGCTGCATGGGCCCGGGACGGTAGCGCGAGTTCGTCGGCCGATGAAGAGGGCTTCCGAGCGCGAAAACGGCTCTGTCCGGGCAATTTGGAGTGAAATGTGGGAGGGAATCAGCCCGCCGCCCGAGAGAGCACTGCGGGTGAGCTCCAAAAGCAAAGGGCCGGCTACCGCCGGCCCTTTGGAAATAGGGAGGCTCCTTACCGCGAAAGCCGTAGCGCTGAATTGCAGTGCCGAACCCCTAGCTCTCACTAGGTGGGCAGCTCGTCCGAGGCGTCCGGCTTCCCGGTGAGCAATTTCCGGGCCCAGCTCTCAGCCTCGGCCTCACCTCCCGGGTTGGCCATTATCAGGGATTCGTTACTGATGCGCTTCGGACCCCGCAGAGGGAACCTACCCATCAAGGTAAGAGCGCCGGACCGGATCGTCAACGCGCATCGCGATGGATTCGACTCTTTATGGAGCGTGCCAAATGCACGCTGTGGTCGGTTCTGGGAGGATGGCGCGCAGTGGTCCCTGAAACGTTTCGGCGGCCGAACGAGTCGACTACGGCGGGAGCCACTGGCGTTGATTGCCCTCCGCCGTTTTGGCCCACAGCAGATGAGGGCCAAAACGGCGGAGGGAGGCCACCCTACTGCACGTGCCGCTCATGTTTTCTTCGATCATCGCAAGCGATGATCGCTGTAACGGCCGAAACCCAAGCGCCATCGCTCGGCCAGGTGCCGTTCACCGTCCGCAACCCTCGCCGACGCGGAACGTCGCTATCGGTCGGATTCGGCGCGAAAGTTCGGCGATCGAGGTCGAAGGCTCAGACCCGAGCCAAACCAGGGTGTCGCAGGTAACCCACTTGAGCGATGACCGCTTGCGGTGATCGCTCAAGCATGATCCGCGGGTGCAGAAGAGTGGCGTCCGTAGCCTTTTCCGGCCCTCATCCGCTTCGGAGGGAAGAGGCGGAGGGCCAGCAACACGGCTGCACACGGCTGCGGATAAAAACGACGCGGTGGCGCATCTTTACCACTTTACTTGAGCCCTGTGGTGTGCGCGAAAATAGCCAACTCACGGATCACCTGCGGCGCCGCCGGATACTTCAGTGAACGGAGCCCGTGAGCCAGGCAAACGCTGGAACCAGGACCTCCTCTGGAGTGGAGCCCCCTTGAGTGACCTGTGCGGTGGTGCCTCGCGCGCCTTCGTCGATCTGGAAACCGTGATCACCGAACACCATCACCAAGGTACGCGGAGCCTGCTTGGCGAAATGCTCAGCCAGCGCAGCTGAAGTTTCGTCCGCAATCTTCGCAAGACGTTCCGTCACCCCACCCTCGGTCTCCCGCAGGGCAGCTTCGACGACGTCCAACTTGAAGAGCTCACGGCGACCGGTGCGAATGCGCCGAGGTGTGCGAGCAGCCTGACCACGGGCAACCACCGCGGGAGCTTCTGCGCCGGAGCTTCGATCCTTGAGACCCTCGGGGCCTTTGCCGATCAGCTCGAGCTGGTTGGTCGTGTTCGTCGGCAACGCCGACCACAGGAGCAGGCGTTCCGTGAGCGACGCGTCCGCTCGAGCCTTGAGCCGATCTTGGACCATGAGACCGACGTCGAAGCGCATGGCGTCGACCAGGAGCAACTGCACGCGGCGTGCTCCGTGAAGACGGCCGATGCGCTGAGCCAGGCTCGGTACGTCTAGAACCATCGTCGGTCGCTTGCCGCGCACCCGCAGAGCGTCGAAAGCTTCGCTGTAGCTCTGGGCAAACGATTCTCGCCAAGCGTCCAAGACCTCCTGGGCCGAGTCGTCGGCCACACCACGTCGAACCGCTTCGCAGAGGCGCGTGTACGCGGTGACGAACATGCGCTCGACAACGGCCAGCGGCTTGGGGCCGGTTGCAGCGCTGAGCTCCTTGGCCCAGGCACGCCACTCGCGTCGAGCCAGAATGGTGAACGGATCATCCATATCATTGCCCGCTGATTCGCTTGAAGGAGTCCCCACATCGGAATTCAAATCATCTCGGGTGGGAGGAAGCTGCTTCCGACCGTTTGCCTTGTTTTGCAGACCGGCTCGTTCTTCACTTCTTCGGGGTAGCTGATTCATTCGACCGGCTGATGGCACTCGAGACGCGGGTACTGCGGCGGAATGACCGGGTACCTCGTCGACATGACCGGGTTCGATTTCTTCGGCGGCAACCGCAACCGGCGGCGGAGAGATCTCCACGGCCGCGAAAGACTCCTCCTCATCCTCACCGGCCGTTGAGCCGGCCATCTCGCTCTCGGCTGTTGGAATCAGCGTCGGAATCTCGTTCTGGTTGACGGCGGCGGCAGACGAGACCTCTTCCTCCTCGAGAGCCGCGACGAATGCCGCCGCATCCCCGAGATCAGAGTTCATCGAGGTGCCGGACCCGGGCTCCGCCGAGGCAGAGTCAGTCGTCTGGTCCGCCGGCGCGCTCGCAGCGTGCCCCTCATCGACGGGCCGGGGTGAAAGCCCGAGCGCGCGATCGAGATCGGGCATGTCGAGCTCTTCGTCCCAACCTCGTTCCACCCCTTGGGTGTCGGAGTGAAGGTCGTCCGCGTCGTCGACCGTGTCGCTGGCCTCACGAAGCATCGACATCAACCCCAGATCGTCTGCGCCGTCGTCCTCGGATGCGCCCGCACTCACCGACTCGCGCGTGTCCTCCGATGAGCTTTCCACGACCGGTTGGGACGCGGCCTCTACCCCCGGGCCGCCCGAGTCCGCCGGCGAACTCTCCTCGGCCGATTCGGGCACGGCATCTGCTGCGGGCACATCCGATTCCAGAGAAGCGTTCTCAACCGCAGACGGAGCATCGCCCTCGAGCACGATTGGTCCGCCCGCATCGACTGACTCGGCGGACGCGCCCCGCCCGGGCGAGACGTCTTCGGCGAAGGCCTCGGTTTCCGCCGAAGCGACGCTTTCGAAGGTCTCATCGGTCTCCTCGTCGTCTGACCGCTCAGCGACGACCGGAGGCAAGTCCGACAGCTCCATCGCCGCAACGCTCGCTGCCATTTCGATGGATGCCGGGCGCGGTGTGGGCGACTCGAGGACGCCTTCGAGGAGCGTCGAAAAGGGAACGGGCGAGGGATAGACCCGGAGCGCTCGATTCGCGCCACTGAGGACCAATCGAACAGGACGGTCGGCGCTCGTCGCAATCCACCAGCGCAGCACCGCGCTGTCCTCGGCATCGAGGGTGCCGCCGAGGTTCGTGATGCCCTCGAGTCCCGGAATGCCGACGGCGATGCCTCGCATCTCGAGGAGCCGAGCTCGGTACAGCTGGTCGCTCAGAGAAGCATCGAGTCCGGTGCTCGCCCCGACGCCGGGCGGAGGCGCGCCACGCGCCACCAGCCGATCTTCGATGCATTCCTCGATGTGCAGCGCCAGCCGGCCCCGGTGCATCGGGCGGGGCGGCTCGACCTCCACCCAGAGATAACCCTGCGATTCCGCTTCGCTTCCCATGGCCCGGAGACCGTCTGGATCGACCAGCACGACGCTCCGTTCGTTCCACTCCCGGTCCTCCAACGAGTCCAAGGTCGAGAGAGACGATGAGGGATCCCCTACCGCGGTGGTTACCATGGTCATGGGTCCCCCATTCCGCAGACCGACGCATTTGGCCCAATTTTCGTCAACCGGCGGGCGCGGCGCTGTCGACGCAGTTCGCCGCCGAAGGGCTGAGATCACCGGCACGCCGGAGTCGCGTGGACCGGCAAACACCGGCGTTTCGCAGGGTGGGGCGTCGCCGGGCGCCCTCGAGGACCCCGAAAATCGACAGGCCGATGCGGCAGGAGCCCCGTTCAGAGATACGCCGGCAGCTGCTCCAGGGCGGAAACGACCCGAATCCGTGCTGGAACGTCACGTAAGCCCCGGACCCCTTCCCCCCCGACAACGACTCCCACGCCGACGGGGAGCGCCGCTGCGACGCGTGCGAGCTCGCTGGAGGTTCCCGGGCCGCAGACGATGACGGACAACAGCAAGAGCTCGGCCTTGGCGATCTCGACCGCCTGGACGATGTGTTCCGCCGGTAGATTCGGCCCCAAGTAGATGACGCGCCAACCGCTGGCCGCGCTGGCCAACGCCGCAGACATCGCGCCGAACTCGTGAAGTTCCCCCGCAGGGGTCGCGCAAACCACCCCTCGCGCCGAAGGGTCGTTCGAGTAGAGCCGCACGAGCATGCCGAGCTGCGTGCGGATGGCGGCCGATGCCGCGTGCTCGTGGGCCACGCTGAAGTCCCCGCTCTCCCACAGGGCGCCGATTTGTCGCAACGCCGGGATCAACACTCGAATCGCGAAGTCCCTGGGTTCGAAAGCGACGGACCCGCGAGAGAGAGCCCGTTCGGCCTCGGAAATGTCCATTCGGAAAATGGCGTCGATGAAGCGCGCGCTGATGGTGCGCGCTAGCTCTCCAGTCTCCACCGTGGACGGAGGTGTCGTGGTCACGCGATGCCTCGCCAAGAGGCGCTCGAGATCAGCCTGCGAAAGACGGGCAATGCTGCCGATCGCGTGACCCGCGTCGTTGAGCCGCTTGAGCATCTTGAGGCGTTCGATGTCCCCTTCCGTATAGAGGCGATCTCCCCCCGCCGAGCGCAACGGCTGCACCGTGCCGTATCGGCGCTCCCAAATCCGCAGCTGATGGGTCGAAACTCCCGTCAACTTGGAGACCGCTCCGATGCGGTAATGCGGCGTGTCGCGTTCCAAAGCTCCCATGAAAAGGTGGTCCTGTCGCTACCCGTTTCTAGAGCAAGGCCACGGTCTCCGCGACCCCCGGATAGCCCTGAAAAAACCAGGTCCACCACGCCACCATCATGGTTCCGTGCCCCACCATGATTCCCACGTGACTCCACATTTCGACGCGGTCCGACTGGCGACTCCGATAGCGGTGCCAGTGAAATGCCTCGTCAACCAAACTGTAGAGGAAGCTCAGAGCCGTCAACACCATGGCCGGTATCCAAAGGGCTTCACGATGGCTGTAGGCCGCGCACAGAAGAACGCAGCTGAAAATGCCACAGAAGATCGTGATGCCGTGCACCAGTCCCTCGGCCCCGGCGATCTCCTCTCGATAGACGGTTCGATGTCCGATTGTGTCGATGGCGACGCTGAGCGCGAAGACCAGAGCCCCGGTCGGGACGAGCCAGGCTTCGGGGGAGTAGCGGACCCCATGGGCGTGACCAAACAGCAGAAAGCCTGCCGTCGACACGACCAAACAGCACATCAATCCCACCCAGGCGACGTAGACCTGCCAGTCGACGCGCTCGAACTCCCGAACGCGACCGACGTACACGGCAACCTCAGACGGGAAGGACATCTTGGGGAAACCTCATCGCGCCACCGAGACGTGGGGGGTGAAGGGATGGTGGTGCCGAAGTTCTCAGGCGCTCGGGTAGACCGAGCAGCGTTTCGAAGGCCGCTCGACACAGCAAGAAGACCTTCCGCGTCTTCGAAACCACTGCTCGCCCCTCGGTCACGTCATGGCCTCGACGCGCCACGACTCGCCCGATGTCGGAGTACACCAGCATCGCGGTGCGGACCGAAAGGGCACTGCGAAAATCAAGGTACCTGAGCCCGCGAGCCCCCGAATCGTAGTATTCGTCGGCGAACATCAGGAGCCGGCGTACCGCCTCCCCGACTCGCCCACGAAGCTGCATCGGGAAGGGGCTCCCCAGGTGTGGCGGAAGGTCCCCGGCGCCCACTTCCGTCAAAAGGTCGTGAGGAACGTAGAGCCGGGCACGCCCCCAATCCTCCAAAACGTCCCGACAGATGTTGGTGATCTGCATGGCAATCCCGAGATGTGCTGCGTGTTTGAGAGCATCTCGGCTTCGCACGCCGAGCACGTGGCACATCATGAGCCCCACCGTGCTCGCCACGCGGTAACCGTACAGCAGAAGATCCTCGGTGCCGCGGTACCGGTGCCCCTCCGCGTCCATCCGCATGCCTCGCAGCAGTTCTACTGGGTACTCCTTCGGAACCTGGCAGCGCCAGACAACCTCTTGAAACGCACTGAGCACCGGGTCACGTTGCTCCTGACCCGCATAGATCGAGTCGAGTTCGTCTTCCAGACGTCGCACGACTGGTACAACGCCCTCGTTCCCCGCCAGCACGTCGACTGCATCGTCAGCGCGGCGACACCACGCATACACGGCGCGAGCTGGATCGCGCGCGTGGTCGGGCAAGAGACGACTCGCTAGCGCAAAGCTCTTGCTGTGACGCTCGATACTGTCGCGGCACTGTTCGATTGCCGCGGTCATGCTGCCGCCTCCCGAGCGAGATCGCGAAGCATCAACCCTGCCGTAGCTTTCGCCGAATTGACGACTCCGGGCAGCCCAGCCCCCGGATGGGTGCCGGCGCCGACGATGTAAAGGCCCGGAATCTTCTTGTCGCGATTGTGAGGGCGGAACCAGGCGCTCTGCGTCAATTTGGGGGCGACGGAAAACGCCGATCCCTGGTAGGCGCGCAGGTCGTCACGAAACGTGATCGGGGACATCCACCGACGCGTCACCACGTGCTCGCGCAAGTTCGGCAGATGCGTTTCGAGCGCCCGAAGGATTCGCTCGGCGTATTCGGGAGCAAACTCGTCCCAATCAACGGCGGCCTTGCCCAAATGAGGGACGGGGCTCAGCACATACAAAGAGGAGCAACCGGGCGGAGCGAGAGTCGGATCCGTGACGGTCGGCGCGTGCAGGTAGAGACTGAAGTCGTCAGGCACCCGGGGGCCGTTGAAGATATCGTCGAGTAGCTCCCGATACCGTTTCGCGAAGAGCACCGAATGGTGCGCGACGTCGTCGTAGACGCGGTTGGTTCCGAAGTAGAGAACGAACAGCGACATCGACCACTCGAGACGCTCGAGACGGCGCGCCGTAGCACGCGCGTTTGCATCTTCGGAGTAGAGCTTGGAGTACGTGTGGTGAAGGTCGGCGTTCGACGCCACGACGTCGAACACCTCTTCCCCGCGCTCGGTGCAAACGTAGTGGACACTGCGACCACCCTTTCCCTCGATGCGAATGCGCTGCACGGGGGAAGACAGCCGAAGCTCGCCACCGAGTTCACCGTACAGCCGCACCAGTGCCCGGACGAGCGCTCCGGTTCCCCCGCGAGGAAAGTGGACTCCCCACTTCCGCTCCAGGTGGTGGATCAAGGTGTAGATCGAGCTGGTCTCGAAAGGATTCCCTCCAACCAGGAGCGAGTGAAAGCTGAACGCCTGCCGCAGGCGCTCGTCTTCGATGTATCGGCTGACCGTGCGATAGACCGAGCGATCTGCTCGGAGGGTCGCGAGATCCGGAGCGACCCGCACCATGTCGGCGAACCGCAGAAAGGGCGTCGCAGCGAGCTCCTCGTACCCCTTCGCGAAGACGCGGCGGGCATACTCGGCGAACTCTTCGTAGCCGGCTACGTCTCGGGGGTTGAAGCGAGCGACCTCCTTGCGAATCGCGTCGAGGTCCCCCCCGTAGTCGAATCGCGATCCATCTTCCCAACAGAGCCGGTAGAATGGCTCGACGGGCAAGAGCTCGACGTAGTCGCTCATGGTGCGTCCCGCAGATTCGAAAACCTCCTCGAGACAATGCGGAGCCGTGACGACCGTCGGCCCCGCATCGAACGTAAAGCCGTCCTGTTCGTACACGTAGGCACGCCCACCGGGCTTGTCCCGCGCTTCGAAGAGGACCGTCTGGACCCCAGCTGCTTGGAGACGGATGGCCAAGCTCAGCCCACCGAATCCACTGCCGACGATCGCCGCTCGCCCTAGGGCGCTGTGCACACCACTACTCATAGCCTTGCTCCAACCGAGCAATTTCCGCTCGGATCTCATCGAGGACCGGCCGCCCAACGAAGGTCTGCTCGAGCGTGTCGAGGCTGGCTTTCAGGGTCTGGCGAATCTCCAGACGGGGACCATCCCCGAGGAGTTCTCGCATCGTCGTCGCGACGACTTCAGGCTCGAGCTGACCCAGCTCGACGAGTCGCGCTTGGGACTGCAGTCGAGCGAAGCGAACGTCGTCCAGTCGTTCGGCGAGCCACGCCCAAGGCCACGTCGGACGCCCCCCGATGAGGTCCTCGTAGCCCTTCTGAACGCGCCGTTCATTGAAGAGACCGCTGCGATCGTCGAGCATTTGCAGGCACGTTCCCAACCGACACCCGAAGCTCTCGAGCGCGGTGACCTCAGCTTCGGATGCACGCTGCGCCAGGGCTCCGATACCGGCAGCCAAGCCCATGAGGGACCCCGTCTTCAATCGCGTGGTCGTCTCCACGACATTTCTCACCTCTCGTTTCGCCAGGCGCGCGATGCGGGTGTTCAAGTCGAGAGCTTGCCCTTGGTGGCAGCGCAGCAGGGTCGCTGTGAGCAGGCGATGGAGTCGTAGCTCTTGCCGCGGGGACAGGCGAGCCTCCTTTAAGAGGTCGTAGGCCCAAAAATAGAGCCAGTTCCCCGCATTCAGCGCGGTTGGCACGCCGTACAGGACGTGAAGAGCGGGTCGTCCACGGCGACTCTTCGAGTCGTCTTCGATGTCATCGACGATGAGCGAGCCCGCATGGAGCACCTCGACGATCCAAGAGAGCTCCTGGGGCGGTGAACCGGTACCGCCGGCGAGCCGGAACGCGAGATTCACCAAGCGCGCGCGAAACTCTTTTCCCGGTCGACCGAGAAACTCGACGAGGGCGTCGAGCAGGGCCTGCTGCCAAAGATGCTCGGAAACGCGCTCCGCCCCATGTCCAACGACGTCGCGCAGATGATCCTCGGCGAAGGCTTGGCGAAGGCGCTGCACGAGCGGCGCCGTAGGGTCGATGTGAACGGCGGCAATCGTCATGGTCCAGGTCCTCCGGAAAGAAGGCGAGATAGGGAAAACCCGCGCGGCGGTCGGCCACACAGGATGCGCGCTCGGTCGGCGCGGGTGCTCTGCAGTGCGTAGAAGCGCGCGATGGTGTCCACCGGAAGCCCGTAGAACCGTTCCAAAACGTGGAAGCGGTGCCGCGGATCGAAAGCTCCGAAGAGCAGGCGATTGAGCATCATGCAGAAGCGCGCTTGACGCTCGTGCTCCCGTCGCAGCGCGCCGAGCTCCGCACCGCAGAGCTCGTTTGGCTCTTTTTGCGCGACGAAGGCCGCCACCCGGGTCGCAACCGGAAAGGAATAACCCGTCGTCGGATGGAGCCATCCGCCGGCATACCCAGCACGAAACGGGTCCTCGGGACCGAACTCGGGCAGCCCCCGCAGAGGAAGCGGCAGGACTCCCAGCTCTTCTCGTACGACAGCCTGGATCGGAGAGCCGAGCGCCTCGGCGTAGGCTCGCACCCGCACGCGCAACTCGGCTATCTGCAGTTCGGGCGAAGTCGAGTAGTACGTGTCCTCGACCAGCACGCGACGCTCGTCCAAAGGAAGAGTGTAGACGAAGCGGAAGCCGTCGATCTGGGGAACCTCCGCATCCATCAGGCGCGGCGCCGTCATTCCGTGGGGCTCTGAAAGCTCGAGCTCGAGGCCCAGAAACTTTTGATAAGCCTCGGCGGAACCACGTCGTGTGTCGGGCCCCCTTGCATCGACGACGGCTCGTCCCACGAGGGTGCGTCCATCCGCCAGGCGCACGGTATGCGCCTTCACGTCCACGACGGGAGTGCCGGTGAGGAGCGCCGCGCGCGGACGATCGTTGAAGAGAGCGTCGAGGTGCGCGGCCAAGGAACGGCTCGTCACCGCAGCATAGGAGCTCTCGACGACGCGCGAGCGGTCCGGAAACCTGACCTCGTACCGATCCCAACGATGAGCCACCAGCGGACGGACGAAGGACTCGCACTCGAAAGGGAGATCCCGCTCGTGGAAACACCACGTGTGATTTCCCCCCACGACGGAATCGCGCTCGACGAGAGCAAGCCGCAGGTCGGGGTGCCGATGGAGCAACGCGGAAGCGATGAGTCCGTTGGCGAGACCTCCGCCCACAAGGACCCAGTCGAATTCCAGCGCTCTGCCAAACATTGCCCAGGCACCGTCCACCACCGCTTGACCAGATTCTGTCGAGATAGTACCTAGAAATAGCGAAAGGTACGGCCCCCTGTGACCAGGTTTCGTCTAACTTTCGACGAGGTTTCTGCCCGCGGCAATCCGCGGCGGGCGCTATACCTCGAAGTGGCTGCCCTCTCGAAGGCGTACGGCACGAGGCGCGCAGTGGATAACATCCACCTCGAAGTCGCGGCCGGCGCGTGCGTCGGTCTTCTTGGACCCAACGGCGCCGGGAAAAGCACGACTTTGATGATGCTCGCCGGCGTCTTGAGGCCCGACTCGGGCTCGATTCGCCTCGGTGACGACGTCGACCCAACGCAACCGAAGGTGAGGCGCCGCGTGGGGTTCGTGCCGCAGAGCATCGCTTTGTACCCGGAGCTCTCGGCACGGGAAAACCTCCGCATCTTCGGAAGGCTGCATGGAGTGCCGCGCAGAACTCTCGCCGCGCGCATGGACTCCGCGCTCGAGCTCGCCGCCCTGACAGATCGGGCCGATCAGCGCGTGGGAACGTTCTCCGGCGGGATGCAGAGACGACTCAACTTAGCCTGCGCCACGTTGCACGAGCCCGACCTCCTATTGCTCGACGAACCCACGGTCGGTGTCGATCCACACTCGCGAGCGCATCTCTTCGATTGCATCGAGGCTCTCCGCGCTCGCGGAGTCACCCTCGTGTACTCCACTCACTACATGGAAGAAGCAGAACGGCTCTGCGACCAGATCGTCATCATGGACGAGGGTCGGTTGCTCGCCCACGGGACCGCGAGGTCCTTGGTGAATCGCTACGCTTCCGGTTTCCAAGTCGAGGTCGACGTCACCTTTGGGACGCGAATCCGGGGGACGACCGCGCTGGCGCCGATAAACGAAAGGCGCAGGTTCGAGTGCGAGCACGCCGACGAGGTGGTGGAAAAGCTGAGTGCGCTCGGAGGAAAACTGAGCGCGCTCCGAGTGAGCCGTCCCGATCTGGAGGACGTGTTCTTGAGCCTGACGGGCAGGAGGCTGCGAGACGGATGAACACGATTCTTTTCCTCGCCATGAAGGATCTCCGCCTCCTCCTCCGCGATCGAGTCGCGCTATTCTGGGTGCTCGGGTTCCCTCTACTCTTCGCCCTGTTCCTCGGCGCGGTCGTGCGAGCCGGGCTTGCGGGGGATCAGGCTCCCCTGCTGATCCCCATCGTCGACCGCGCGCAGACGCCGGCTTCCGAGGAGTTCGCACGTCGCCTGGCCGAGTCACCGCGCATCGAAATCCTGCCCCTCGGCCTCAGCGAGGCAAAGGATGCCGTCCGCCGCTCCGAGGCGGTGGCCTACGTCACCCTCGAGGGGAGCGAGCTGCCCCTTCGAGTCGAGCTCGGGGTCGATCCAACCCGGGAAGTGGTGGGCGCCTTCGTGCAGAGTCAGCTCAGCAAGGCAAACCTGCCCGACGGCGCAGCGGCACCGCCGAGCATCGGTCGAGACGAAAGCGTCGTGCAAACGGCGGTCGGCAAGGGCGTCCGGAGTGCCAGCGACTACGTCTTTCCTGCCGCCGTGCTCTGGGGACTGATCGGCTGCGCCGCGTGCTTCGCCGTCTCCATGGTGACCGAGCGTGTGCGCGGCACCTTCCTCCGACTTGCCGCTGCGCCAATCCACAGGTCAGCCATCCTCGGCGGCAAGGCTCTCGCCTGCGTCATGTCCTGTCTCACCGTGAGTGCGCTTCTTGCTCTGGGCGGTGCGCTGGTCTTCGACATCGAAGTTTCTCGTCCGGACAAGCTTCTCGTTGCCCTACTCAGCGCGGCACTGTGCTTCGCGGGCATCACGATGCTCCTCAGTCTGTGGGGCCGAAGCGAACAGGCCGTGGCTGGGGCGGGATGGGGAACCTTGATCGTCATGGCAATGCTCGGCGGCGCGATGGTGCCACTCAGCATGATGCCCGACTGGCTTCTCCCGTGGACGCATCTGAGCCCGGTGAAGTGGAGCATCGTGGCGCTCGAAGGCGCCCTTTGGCGCGATTTCACCTATTCGGAGCTGGCCCTTCCCTGCGCCCTCCTGGTTGCCGTAGGCGGCGCTGGGTTCGCAGCGGGCTTGGGCGTCCTCTCCCGATCGCGAGCCTCATGATGACCCCAGCGATGAAGTGGGTCGCAGGCCTCGCCGTGATCCTGAGCAGCCTTCAGGCGCTTTCGTGTGGTGGAAGCCAGAACGAAGCCGTCGTTTCGAGCGGCGCTTCGAGCACCCGCCTCCTCCCCGAACCCGCACGCACTTCGTCCCCCTCCCCCGCCGATGAACCCGACGCACGCATCGAGTGCGATCGCGTGGTCGACGACTTCTCCGAAAGTTCCCTCAGTGCCTTTCCCACCGGTTGGGAGACCCGTGATTCCGACAACCTTCCGCTCGCAAGGCGCGAGAAGGCCTTCGTCATCGTCGAGACGGACGGGCGCAGGGCACTGCGCATGCGAACGGCGAGCGAGCCGATCACGATTGGACGAGGTGTCGAAGCCTGGAACCTGGACGAGTACCCCTACCTTTCCTGGCACTGGAAGGTCGCGCGGCTCGATGTCCGCTCCGCCGATGAGGCAACCGACGGTCCAGCCGTCACACTGAAGGTCGTGTGGCTGGTGGGGCTGCCCTTCGTCGTTCGGCAGATCGACTACGCCTGGAGCCCCACGCTTTCGACCGGCACTCGTCGCTCTTCGCGCTTTTCCCACGACCAGATGGTCGTACTCGACTCGGGACCCAAGGACTTGGGCACCTGGAAAGTCGCGCGCGTCGACCTGCGACGACACCACCTGGAATTCTTCGACCTCGAGGACAGCGAAGCTCCCACCGGAATCGCGCTGACCACGAACGCAACGAACGAGCAGGGCCACGTGGAGGCGTTTTTCTCGGACTTTCGCCTTTGCCGCCCCATCACTGGACCGGAGGATTCATGACCCCACCTCGCCGAAAAATCCTGTTCGTCTCGGAGAACGTCACGCTCGCTCAAGTGGTGCGCCTCGTGGTTTTGGCGGGGAGTCTGGATCCGGAGCGCTACGACGTTCACTTCGCCGCGAGCGAGTTTCCTCCCTTCGTGTTTGCGGGAAGGCGCTTCGAGCAACACTCCCTTTTCACCATCGACAAGGACGTCGTCTTCAAAGCTCTCGCGGCAGGCAAGCGCATCTACGAAGAACGAACACTGGAGCGTTACGTCGAAGCCGAGCTCAGCCTGTTCGATCGCGTTCAGCCCGACCTCGTGGTGGGTGACTTCCGTTTGTCGCTCGCCACGAGCACAGCCGTCGCCAGAGTGCACCACGCCACGCTCATCAACGCCTATTGGAGCCCTTTCGCGGTGCGACAGGAGTTCCCCGTACCAGACCACCCCATCGTGAAGCTCTTGGGGGAACGGATGACCACCAAGTACTTCCCCGTGGCAATGCCGAAGGTCTTTTCCCACTTCGCCAGCCCGGTCAATCGGCTCAGGCGCAAGCATGGTCTTCCGGCCATCGGAAGTCTGCTCGAGGTCCTCACTCACGGAGATCACACTCTCTACGTGGACACGCCAAGCCTCGTCCCCGTCGAGAACGCGCCGGAGACCCACCGCTTCTTGGGCCCGGTCATCTGGTCCCCCGATCTCCCCCTCGATCCGAAGATCGCCGAGCGACCGCAAGGGCGTCCCCTCATCTACGTCACGCTGGGCTCGTCCGGCTCCCTCGACGTCCTGCCCTTGGTCATCGACGCCCTGGCGGATCTCCCGGTTGACGTGGTCCTTTCGACACTCGGGCGATTTTGCGAGCGAAGCCTGCCACCCCACTTCTCCGTTCATTCGTTGGTACCCGGAGACCAGGTGGCCCGACGGGCGGCGCTCGTGATCTCGAACGGAGGAAGCACCACGTCGTACCAAGCGCTCGCGGAAGGAACTCCCGTCATCGGTCTACCATCGAACCTCGATCAGTACCTGGCGATGACGCACATGGCGAAGACCGGTGCAGCCGCCCTGGTTCGAGCGCGGACTGCAACAACCCGCCAGATCCGCGACGAGGTCGTGAAGCTGCTCGACGACCCCGGAGCAAAGCGAGCCGCCGAAGGAGTTCGAGACGATTTTTCGACCCACGACAGCGCACGCGCGTTCCGCCAGTTCGTCGAGCATCTGGACACGACGCGGCGCGCCGCTTGACAGCGGCTCGGCGCCCGACCACGACGCTCCCGCGAATTTCGGCCTCGGGATCCGTTAGCAAACGCCCGGGAATCGCGTGCGAGGCCGACGATGAGCAAACGCCCCGCGCCGGCGGTCGTATAGTAGGTGTCATGGGTCAGGTACACGGGGGTCGCTTGGTCGCGCAGGCCCTGCGGCGACAGGGGATCGAACACGTCTTCACTCTCTGCGGTGGCCACATTCAGGCCATCTACGATGGGTGTCTCGACGAGAACATCCGCGTCATCGACGTTCGCCACGAGCAGACGGCGGGCCACGCCGCCGACGGGTATGCGCGAGTCACTGGAAAGCCTGGTGTCTGCTTGGTGACCGCTGGCCCCGGCATCACCGATACAGTCACGGCGCTCGCGAACGCACACCGAGCTGGCGTGCCCCTGGTCTGCATCGGCGGTGCCGGTCCACGGGCGTTGAGCCACATGGGGTCCCTCCAAGACATGGACTCCGTGACCTTGATGCGCCCTGTTTCCAAATGGTCCGTTCAGGTGCCCGAGACGGCGCGACTGAAGGAGTACGTCGAGGCGGCGTTTCGCATCGCTCGGGCAGACCTCCCAGGGCCCGTCTACTTGGAGGTCCCTCTCGATCTACTCATGGGCTACGCCGACGACCGCGACCCACCGACCACGCCCATGGCCGCACCGCGCCCGGCTGGTGATCCGCGCATGATCGAGCGTGCCGCCGAACTTCTCGAACGAGCGGAGCGTCCAGCCTTCTTGATCGGCAGCCAAATCCGGTGGTCCCCCGAGCGGGAAGTCATCAAGAAGGCAGCCAACGCCTACCGGGTCCCTTTCTTCCTGAGCGGGATGGCGCGCGGCGCGCTTCGCTCGGCTCACCCCTGTCGTTTCGCCCGCGTCCGCAGACACGTCCTGAAAAGCGCCGATCTCGTGTTCGTCTTCGGCACCCCCTTCGATTTTCGGGTCGATTACGGGCGCGCCGGCACCTGGAACCCCTCGGGAAAAGTCGTCCAGGTCGACCTCGATGGCTCGGAGCTCGGTCGCAATCGCGCCGTCGACGTCGCCATCCACGGCGACACGGGGCTCGTTCTCTCGCAACTCCTCCAGGTTTTGCCCGAAAAGAAGGCGCCAAGTTGGCTCGCGGAGTTGCGCCGAGAGGAGGACGAGAAACTCGCCAAAATGCACGAGGAAATCGAGAGCACGTCGAACCCGCCGAACCCGCTGCGGGTGTGTGCCGCCATCAACGAACGGCTGCGCAGCAACGACATCGTGATCGGAGACGGCGGCGACTTCGTCGCCACCGCCGCGAACGTGATTGGCATCGAGTGGCCCCAGCTGTGGATGGACCCGGGGCCACTCGGTACCCTCGGCATCGGCCCGGGCTACGCGATGGCTGCAGCCCTCGAACGGTCGGACTCACGGGTCGTGATCGTGTTCGGGGACGGCTCGTTCGGACTGCATGCAATGGAATTCGAAGCCATGGTGCGCCAAAAGATCCCCGTCGTGGCCGTCATCGGCAACGATGCCGGGTGGACGCAGATCCGTCGTGGTCAGGTTCAGCTCTACGGAGAAGAGCGAGCCGTCGCGACGGGGCTGGCCTACACGCGCTACGACCAGGTCGTCGAGGCGATCGGCGGGCGAGGCTTTTGGGTCGAGACCGTCGACCAGCTGGGGCCTGCCCTCGACGCGGCGTTTTCGAGCGATGTTGCGTCGTGCGTCAACGTAAAGCTCGGAGCCAGCGATTTCCGCAAGGGTGCCATCAGCGTTTAGTTTGCAGGGGGGCGGACCCGCCCCCCTCGTCGCGGCGAGTGAATCGCCGCTCCTCACCCCACGGTCCGCCGGGTCTCCGGCGGGTCGCGAGGGGGCTCGCTCCCCGGCGGGGACGCGGCGCCTCGTCACTCCTCAGGCTGCGCCCTCGCGTGTCTCGGTTTGTTCTGAGCTGCGGACCTCGCCCAATCACCGCGGCCGCGACACCGTGGCTCGACGATGCGGCGATTGGGGCCGGGGGGGCCCCGCGTTTCAGCCTCCGCTTCCGCCGCCGCTCGGAATCGGATTTTGCTCGCGCTCGAGATAACGGAAGATGGTGCGCGGATCGACTCCAAGGTCACGCGCCGTCTGGGTGCGGTTTCCGTTGTTGCGCTCGAGCACGTCGAGGACGTACCGGCGCTGGAAGTCTTCTTTGGCCTTCTCGAGCGGAACGATGGGCTGCTGCGCTTCAGGCCCGAGATCCAGGTCTTCGGGGCTCAGGAGGTTCTTGTCGCACAGGACGAGCGCCTTCTTGATACGGTTTTCGAGCTGGCGAATGTTCCCAGGCCAGTTGTACTTGCGGATCGCTCCGAGAGCCGCCGGGGAGAAGCCCTTCACGGGGCTCGACAGCTCGTCGGCGTACTTGCTGAGCAGCGCTTTGGCGATGATGAACACATCGTCTCCCCGCTCGCGAAGGGGAGGAAGCCACAGATTCACCACGTTGAGTCGGTAGTAGAGATCTTCCCGGAAGGCCCCGGTGGTGATCATCTCCTCGAGGTTGCGGTTCGTGGCAGCGACGATACGAATGTCTAGCTTCTCGGGTCGACTGTCTCCGACGCGGAACACCATGCGTTCCTGAAGCGCGCGAAGGAGTTTCACCTGGAGTTGAGGCGTGAGCTCTCCGACTTCGTCGAGGAAAAGGGTGCCTTTGTCGGCCTGTTGGAACTTGCCCCCGCGGCTAGCGACCGCGCCGGTGAATGCACCCTTCACGTGACCGAACATCTCACTTTCCATGAGATTTTCCGGAATTGCGCCGCAGTTCACGGTAACGAAGGGTCCGTCGACTCGATCGCTGCGCCGGTGAACCTCGCGCGCAATGAGCTCTTTGCCCGTCCCGGTTTCCCCCGTGATGAGCACGCTGATGTCCGTCGCGGCCACCTTCTGGAGCTTGCGGAAAACTTCCAGCATGGAGGCGCACGCACCGATGATTTCCCCGAAGCGCTTGTCTCCGAGTTCGGCTTCGAGCTTCTCCTTGTCGGCACGAAGGGCCGTCACCAGCATCGCGTTGGTGAGCAGGAGGGAGGCCTGGCCAGCAAAAATGGTCAACAGATCGAGCTGCTTGCGCTCGAACAGGCTCTTGATCTCGTCGTTGGCGACGTAAAGCGCCCCGATGACCTCACCGTGATTGGAGAGCGGAGCGCACATGACACTCGAAAGCTTGAGCGCGATGACGCTCTCGCTCTGACCGAAGGTCGTGTCGGTGAGGGCGTCGCTGACGATGACCGGACGCTTCGTCTCGAGCACTTGCCGAACGATGCTGTCGCTGATGCCCTCCCCCTCGCCTGCGATCGCGGAACTTGCGACGTTGCGGGAAGCGCGCACCTGGATGGTGGGCGCTCCGCCCGATGGATCCGAGTCGACGAGCAACACCATGCCACGCGCCGCGCCGGTGAGCTCGAGCACCGTGTCGAGCAGAGTCTCGAGCAGTTCGTCGACCGAGCTCGCGGTGGTCAGCCGTTCGCTGAACTCGTGCAAGCGGCGGAACCCCGCGATCTCGCTTCCCGCGCCCGACCCTTCGCGATGGGGCTGCTCGACAACTTCGCTGAACATGCTGAAGGACAGCTGCGCTTCGCCCAGGGTGATGCGATCACCGTTGCTCAAGCGGACGCGGCGCTTGCGCTTCCCGTTGATCTGAATTTCTGCGCCGCGGTCCACCTCCTCCAGCTGAAAGTCGCGGCCGTTGAAAACGATCTGCGCATGGTGCTGGTGCACCGTCGCATCCGGGATGTGAACGTCGTTGCCGAGGGCCCGACCGAGGGTCGTGACCGGCTTGTGAATGGGTACGAGCTTCGGGGCTCCCTCGGGCGGAAAGTAGCGAATCGTCGCCATGGGCTTCTACGAGGCTAGTCCCTCGAACCGATCGAATCGAGGGACTACCGCGGTTTCCCGATGCTTCGAGCCCCTCTTCGCGAAAAAGTTGGCTGAAAGACGTCTCGACCCGGTTGAATGGCCCAGGACCAGGTCTCTCTCATGATTGGGATGCTCGTCCGGCGCGCTGCTTCGCGCACTCCGCCAATCAACCGCTCCGGTCATCAACCGCGCGGCCCTCAGTAGAGCGCGCCACCGAGCTGGAGCCCGAGGCCCCCCCGCAACTGGACGGGCGCGAAGTAGGAGAGCTCACCGATCGATCCGAGCTTCATGATCTCGGAGCCCTCGCTTCGGGCCGTCGTCGAGCTACTTCCTCCCGATCCGAGCAGCGCACCACCGATGATGCCGAGAGTCGTCGTGGTTCCGGTGAACAGAAGACCGCGCCGAGCCGGGGGCGAGTCGTCCCCGACGTAAAACAGGTAGATGGGCAACGAAACGGCGGCACCGATCGCCGCTCCTCCCCACATCCAGCCAATCTGATCGAGGCTCGGCTTGTAGCCCGCCGTCAGCGCACCGGTGGCCAGCACACCCACGTTGAGGCCAATCAGACCTCCCAGCGCGGCGTTCTCGTTCGAGTCCCCGAAGTCGTTCGCCGAGTCCGAGGGGCCGTAACCGAACATCGCACCCACGGCGGCTCCCCAGATGGCGCCGCTCGACACGAGTAGGCCACTCTCCGCGGGCGGTTCCAGGTAGTAACCCGCTGCGTAGCCAGTCGCGGCACCTAGCGTCGAACCGATCGCGACGCTGCGCGTGAGTTCGCGAAAGCCCCACGCGTCTTCGTCCTTTTCAGAAGCGTGCTGCAAGGCGACCAGCCCGACCGCATTCCCCGTGCCGATCACCATGCCGGTCGTGACCGACATGGGTAGACCGGCGTCCATCTTCGGCCGGTCGAGAAAGAACACTCCGGCCGGGGCCGCCACAGCGAGCACCGCGGGGGCGATCGCATAGATGCCCGGATCTTCCACACCAGACTCGGTGGAGATCCAGATCCCCATCCCGGCACCGTAGGCCGCCGCGACACCGTAGAGTTGCCCGATTTCCCACGGCTCGCGGACGCGCTGCACGCGCTGGGGAGGGTAACCGGGTTGCTGGTAGCCGGTTGGATAGCCGGGCTGCTGGTACCCGGGTTGTTGGTAGCCCGGCTGTTGATACCCGGGCTGCGGCTGACCGTACCCGGGAGGAGCCTGTGCACCCGCCGGAGGAGCGGCGGTGAGAACAGCGCCGAGGGCGACTGCAAAACGAAGATTCATCACGGCGATGGTACTACAGCGGTGACCACTTTCGCTGATCCCCCTTCGCGTTTCCGGCCGCCCGGCTGGCGACTCCGAGCAGACCGGTGTTCAGCGCTTCCTGGCGGTGGTTTGGGGCACTGGCGGCGGTTTGGGGCAAGGGGGACCCAACGAAGAACTGACGGCCTATTCCCACTCACCATGAAGGGGCCGGGCCAACAGGTCCCGCACCGCCTGGCGCGTCGGTTTCCCTTCATGCAAGACCGCATACACCTCTTCGGTGATGGGAAGCTCGATGCCCAGTTTGCCCGCGAGCTGGTGAGCGCTCCGCGCGGTGCGGTACCCCTCTGCCACGCCTGGAAGACCTTCGAGTGCAGCCTGGACCCCCTTGCCTCTGCCGAGCTCGTAACCAAGCGTCCTGTTCCGAGACAGCTCGCCCGTGCACGTGAGGATGAGATCCCCGATGCCCGAGAGGCCCGCGAGCGTCAGCACCTGTCCGCCTTTGGCCGTGGCAAGGCGTGCCATCTCGGCGATGCCGCGTGTGATGAGCGCAGCGCGGGTGTTGTGGCCGAAACCGAGGCCGTCACAGGCGCCCGCGGCAATCGCGATCACGTTCTTGAGGGCTCCCCCCACCTCGACGCCCACCGGATCGTCGCTCGTGTAGACGCGCAGCCAGTCGGTGTAGAAGAGCTCCTGCGTCGCCCCGGCCAGGGCCTCGTTCTCCGCCGCCGCGACGACGTTCGTCGGGATACCCCGGGCCACTTCCTTCGCGAAGCTCGGCCCGGACAGGAAGGCCGAACGAGGGCCTGCGTCCGCTCCGAGCACGTCGACGATGACTTCGCTGAGCAGCATGAGCGACTCGTTTTCGATTCCCTTGCTCGCGCATACCCAACGCAGGCTCGGTGGCGCCACCTCAGCCGCGCCCTCGAGCACGCTGCGAACGGCGTGGGTCGGCACCACGATGATGCCCCACTCGACACCACCCAACGCCTCCGTCAAGTCGCTCGTCACCCCCAGCCCCTCGGGCAGGGGGGCGCCTGGGAGAAACTCACGATTTTCACCGTCGGCGCGCATCCTCGCGGCATGCGCCTCGTGCCAGGTCCAAAGGGCCGTTTCGTGGCCCTTCCCAGCAAGAACACGAGCAAGCGCAGTACCCCACGCTCCCGCTCCCAGCACTGCGACTCGACTCACGCAGCGCAGACTACTCCGCCACCCGGCGGTGTCACGCGTTCGACCCGAACCCAGCCGATTCGGAGGCGTCAAGGCAGCGGGGCGCAAAACCCGGAGTCGGAATGCGAAGGCGGGGTCAGCTGTTGCGGGAGAGGCTTCGTCGATATGCTCGCCCCGATGCGACTGATGACTCGCTCGACCAAGGGAAAACCTCTTGCGCGGGGGCGCTCCTCGTCTGCTCGGCTTCGCCGTGCGTGGCAGGGCAAACCATTGCTCGCTCTGGCGTTCGCCCTGATGGGGGCTTCGTTCACCGGGTGCGCCACCAAGGAAACCCTCGGGACGTCCACGCTCTCGGTGGTCGGGTCAGGGGTCGTGAACGACCCGGCGAACAAGTCGCTGCGATTCGACATTCTCCGCTTCGGCTTGGAGCGATTTTGCGAGGAGATGCGCGTTCGCGGGGCGCCCCTGAAGCTCCACGACGACCAACCGGTGATGGGTCGATTCTACGCCGACGCGTGCCAGTCGCAGATTCTCGACGAGGGCAACCGGAACGCCCTCGTCGTTCAGTTCGAGGGTCGTGGCTACGCATGGACCAACCTGACCGGTCGCATCGGTTTTCGCGCTCGCGGGTTGGTGGAATTCGCTCCCGACTTCCAGATGGAAGACGACGCGATGTACGTCTACTTCCGGGCTACCCAAGTCGACGCGAGCGATTTCGAGCTCCTGATGGTCGAATCGAGCGCCGTGACCCAAGCGGCCCAGGCGACCGGGGTCGACGCTGCTCGGGTGGGGCGAGCCGTCGTGGACGGTCAGCTGAAGCGCGGCTTCACGGTGATTCGCTACGACAAGGACGGGAGCACCGACTTCGAGCTCGGACTCGTCCCGAAAGGCCAGGAGCCGTTTCGACCCTACACGGTCGTCTCCTCATCGAAGGAAACCCTCACCAACGGACGCACGGAAGTGCACTCGGGGCAGCAGGACTACATCGGTCACCTGCTCGTGCCCGACGATGACCAAGCACTCACCCTCACGATGCGTCTCGACGGTGCTCCCGGCGCAGACGTCGTTCTCCTCCCCGCTCGCAACGCGAAGCTGATGCTCGAGCGCTACACCCAAAGCCCCGGAGCCGTCCCGCTGGTCGCACACGCCAGCTTCTCGGCCACACTCGGTCCGGGTGCGCCGTTTCGGGCGGAAGTTCCGCTCCCTCGTGGGGAATATTTCCTCGTCCTCGACCATTCCTCGGTGATCGGTGCGACTGCACCCCCCACTGAGCCGGCCGACGCGCCCGCCAAGGTCGACTACTTGGTGCAACTGGGAGACGCCCCTTAGGGACCATCGCTTGCGATGGTCGACAGCGGCAGGTGCAGACTACCCGGCTCTCGCAGCCGAGTCGGGCCGAATTCCGCGGGAAGCGCCGCTTGCCCACCCCAGAACCGGCGACTAGGGTTCCGTCGCCGTGCTCCCCAGGACATCGCCACGTGAACAGTAAGGTCTACCGCTTCGTCTATTGGCCCCTGTGGTTCATCGCGCTGCCCCTCGGCCTGGCCGCGCTCGCCGTGTGGCTCTTGTCTCCAGGGGAGCAAGCCATTCCGAGAGGTGGGCTCAGCGGCGTCCGATGGTTCGTCCAGGATCAGAAGGTCCCAGCGATGATCGTGCTCTTCACGATCTTCGAAATGGTCATCTACCAGTTCCGTCACTCGCTGCCGTGGTCGGACAAGATGGGGATTGCGGGTCGTGCCGGACTCCCCCAGGAGCTACGCCGGGACTACGAGCAGGCGGGGCAGCTGCTCGACGAGGCCAATCGAATCCTCCGCAAGCACAAGAAGGCCGTGCAGCGAAAGCTCCGGGCGGAGGATCGCGACGCCTTGGCCGACGGCCTTGCTGCGTTGAAGCAAGCGATGGCGGCCGAGCCGCTGAACGTCGAGGCATTCAACGATGCCTACGACCGAGCCGCCGAGTTGATCCACAAGCACCTGGCTACCTGGCAACGCGGGGAAATCCGCGAGTACACGGAGTCCATTCTCATCGCCGTCGGCGTCGCGCTCCTCCTCCGAGCGTTCGTGGTCGAAGCATTCAAGATCCCGAGCGGATCGATGCTTCCGACCTTGCAGATCCAGGATCACATCTTCGTCAACAAGTTCGCCTACGGCCCGAACATCCCCCTCACGAAGAAGCGCCTGCTGCCGGATCTCCCTCCGGCCTACGGCGACGTGATGGTCTTCGAGTTCCCCGATCCCAATCCGAAGAACCCGCGCCAGGACTACATCAAACGGGTCATCGCGCTACCGGGGGACGAGCTGAAGGTCCAGGACGGGCGTCCCACGATCAACGGCTGGGAAGTCCCTCGGTGCCGCGTGGGCAACTACGTCTTCGACGAAGGCGAGAAGGATTTCCAGAAAGAGGGCGAGCTCTACGTCGAGTTCCTAGGGGACTACTCCTACCTGACGCTGTTCGAGGTCGGGACACCAGCGAGCCGCGCGCGCACCTACCACGTCAAAGAAGACGAAGTTTGGGTGCTCGGGGACAACCGAAACAACAGCAGCGACTCACGCGCGTGGAATCACGGGCGAGGGGGCGGCGTTCCCTTCGAGAACATCAAGGGTCGCTCGATGTTCGTGTGGCTCTCGTTCAACAATCGCGGGCACGATCTACTCGGGGTGACCTGGGATCGTCTGTTTCACGACGTCCTCGGGCGGCCGGTCCTCCCCAGGGAGGCCCCACCAGAGCTCGACGCCGGAATCCAGCGCTGCCTGGAGGCTCGACCGGCAAACACCACTCCGCCGCCCCCCGCGCCTGGCGAAAAACATGCCGGCCGCTGAGCGGCGCGGGAAAGCGCATTACCGCACGCCTTCGCGATAGGCTCGGAAGGCTCGAGAGCAGGATGGCGAGCACGTGGGCATCGTTCACGTGGGTATGGTTGGTCGCGTGGGCATCGTTGGTCGCGTGGGCATCGTTGGGCGACATGGCTCCCTTGCTACGCGAGCGAGCCACCTGCCCTTCCCCGCGGCCGAAACGCCCCTTCCAGGGCGCTTCACGCCGACGGTGGCGGGCGAAAGCCCCCGAGGGCGATGCCGAGCTGCTCCCGCTCTTTCCGTGCGCGTCCGGCCCGCACCATGGTCACCACGAGGGTGGCGAGCCAGGTCAGGTCCAGAGCGCCATTCAGGATGCTCCGCACCGCGCTGGGGGTCACCGCGTACGTCAGGACCATGTCGAGCGAGAACTTGAGAAAGCAGGCCCAGAGCGCGACGGAGTACACCGAGGCTTCTCGTGCCCGCCAGGCTTCGAACTTGTCCTTGTCGACCCGAGGAAAATCCTTCGCCTGACGTGAGCTGACGTCGAGCTTCCGGATCGTGAACAGAATGCCGAAAATCACGGCGAGAATGTCCAGGATGTCGGGGCCCATGAGGACGCCGGCGTAGTACGCTCCTCGCGCCGTGTCGAGACGAGCCTTCGTACAAGCTCCATCGAAGCGATCGGCCGCTGCCGCTCCCCTCGTCGTAAGTTGGGGCGAGCTCCTTTGGGATCTGTACCCGAACGCGGCCCATCTGGGCGGGGCCAGCGCAAACGTCGCCCATCACGCGGCGCAGATCGGATGCCGGAGCTACCTCGTCAGTCGCGTCGGGGACGATTCGCTCGGGCGCGCAGCCCTCGACTCGATGCGGCGCGCGGGTGTCAACGTGGAGTTCGTCGCCATCGACCCGCAAGCGCCGACCGGCACCGTTCGAGTCGCATTCGAGGACGGCCAACCCCGCTACACCATCGGCGACGGCGTCGCTTGGGACCGGATTCGCGCATCGGGTGCGCTCGTAGACTTGGTCGCGGAAGCGGACGCGTTTTGCTTCGGAACGCTCGCCCAACGCACCCCCCTCGCCTTCGACGAGCTCGCCCGAGCTCTCGGGCCACGGCCACGCGCTCTTCGGGTACTCGACTTGAACCTGCGCGCTCCGCACGACGGCGCAGACCTCGCCGCGCGCTCGATCGCTTTGTGCGACGTGCTCAAGCTGAACGATCACGAGCTGGATGCAGCGCGTGCGCTGCTCGACGCGCCCGACCTCGTCTCGTGGGTGTTCGAGAGCTCCCCCGTGCGTGTCGTCGCCGTCACCCATGGCGCTGGAGGCAGCACGCTCTTCACCCGTCACACTCGGGCGTTCGCCCCCGGGTTTCCGTCGTCCGGGCGGGACCCGGTGGGAGCCGGTGACGCCTTCACTGCCGTGCTCGCCAGCGAGCTTGCGCGCGGGCGTCCGCTGCCGGAGGTCGCCGAGAAGGCCAATCGATACGCGGCCTGGGTGGCAGGCCAGGTCGGGGGCATGCCCCAGGGCGGCCCCGAGCTCTGACGAACGACGCGGGCCGCTTGCGACCGATCAGTGCTTCAAGCGCGGCGGGGTCCCGGTCGCCGACTCCGACGAGCGACGCCCGAGAGCCATCGTTCGTTCCACGACGGACGCGGCGGTGGAAAAGACGGGCGCGCCAGGAGATAGCCCTGCGCGAGGGGAGCGCCGCAGGCGCGGGCGGCACGCAACTCCTCGGGCGTCTCGATCCCTTCGACCACCACGAGTGACCCGAGCTCGGTGCAGAGGTCGATCAGGTACTCGAGCCGCGACGCCTTCGCCGCGTCCTGATCGATACCCATCACGAGGGAGCGGTCCATCTTGACGACGTCGGGCTCCAGCTCGAGCACGCGAAACACGTCGGAGTGACCGACCCCAAAATCGTCCACCACGAGACGCGAATTCATGCGCGACGAAATCTCCCGCAGGATGCCGCGAGTGACCTCCATGTTCTCGAGCGCCGCCGCCTCGGTGATCTCGAGGTAGACCGTGCCCCGGTGGAAGGTCATCGGATCGTCCGGACGCACGAGCCAGCGTTCAGCGAGCTCGTTGGGGTGCAGATTGATGAAGATGGCGCCGAAAGTCATGCGTGAGAAGCAGACCTCGCGAATCAATCGGCCCAGGCGACCGCAGCATCGCTCCTCCTCGGCCCGAGCAAGAAGGTCGAGCGGAGAGCGGAACTCGTTGCGCCTGCAGCGAACGAGGGCTTCATGAGCAAAGGTTCGACCCGTGGAGAGCTCGACGATGGGTTGAAACACCACGTCGAGCTCGGAGGCGCTCAGACTACGGACCGACGAGTCAGGCGCTTCGGCGTCCAACTCATCCGAATAAGTCCATTTGATCGAAGTGCGCTCCAAGTCTTCCTCGTAAAAAGGGCGAACTTAGGTAAGTTACCATCCCTTCCGGTAAAGCGGAACGGTCAACCGGAACGTTTCCTCCGGTGATTCGTGGGGACGGCAGGAACGACCGAGCTCGTTCTCTTTTCGCGCACTGCCGAGAGCAGCGCGGCCCTCGGGTCCACGCGCGCATCGCAAAGGCGAAAGGCAGCTCCGCGGAAGCGCGCACGCTCCTCGCTTGCGCACATTGCGCAAAACGAAGAAGGGCTGCCGATGCTTCGGCAGCCCTTCTCATGCCTCGAGGAGGCGTAGCGAAACAGCCCTTACTGGACGGCGCGGATGTCGGATACGCAGAAGTCGAAGGGAACCTCCGACGCGTCGTTCGTCACGACATGCCACGCGATCTTGATGGCGGAGGTCTTTGCGGTGAGGGGCATGCCCTCGCTTCCCCAGCACATAGTCACGAGATCGCTCAAGTTGACGGTTTGGTCGCCAGTCACCACCGGCACAGTGCTCGGGGTGCAGTACTCTTCGACGTGGTCAGCATCAGAACCAATCTCCACCTTGAAACGAATCTGCGCCGGCACCGTAGAGCCGCTGATGTTGAAAGAGAACGCAGTGACGCTCGAGAGATCGAAGGGCATCGGATCGGCGCCCATCATCGTCGTCTGATCGATCGGCTGGTTCAGGTTGAGGCCAATGGCCGCCCCCCAGTACTCGCCGTAGCAGTCCCCACCCGGGTCGCTCGGGGTGCAGTTGAGGTCAACCTTTGCCGCAGTACCGGTGATGCACGCGTTGGTCCCCGTGAAGTCCTCGGTCATGGTCGCGCCCGACGTAGCGTCCGCGTAGGAGAACATCGCGCCCTGGACGCCAAGCGTGTTACTGGCGCCATCGACCCAACCCTCGGTTGCCGTGAGAGGCACGCCCGCGGTTGCCGTGCCGCCACCCGTCGAGGTCCCGCCACCGGACGACGTTCCACCAGTGTTCGCCGCGCCGCCGGTCACAGCCTGCGGCCCGCCGTTTCCGCCGCCGCCCGATGTGCCGTCATCGCAGCCCACGGCTGCCGCCAAAAGAATCGAGAGACCGAGAACGCTACGAACCGAGAAAGTCATGAGGGCGGTTTAACTCAGAGTGAAAGCCCTATCAAGAAGCTTTGGTGGCCGCTCCTTCACTTTCATGGAAATCTGCCGTGGCCAGGACCGAAAATCTCACGGTTCCAAGAGGTTACCAAAAGCACAGAAAAACGCCTGTGGAAGCGCTGCCGCATTGAACGGCGACCCAAAACCGCAATGGTTGTAATTTTGTAGTTTTGGAGAAATTTTGGACCTGCAAACCTCGCTGTCCGCAACGCGTCGCAGAGTGCTCGGGAGCGTCGAGAGGGTTCGAGTCCGCGGCAACGTTTCCACGCCGCCCATTCAGAACAGCATCAGTACAAACGAACATCCCCGATACCTTAAGCGCGAGCGCGCCCGTCAAGCTTGAGTTTTTGGCGAGGCTTTCGCGAGCACCGGAGCGGAACGTACGTGGGTACTTGAGCACCGGAGCGCAGGGAAAACGAAGCCAAAACCCAAGATCGGCGGGCGTCCTGGTCCGTTAGGATAACCGGCGGTGTACAAACGAAAGAAGCGGCGCGCCCCGACGGGACGGCTGCTTCTTTCATGGGGACCACTTACCCCGTGGGCGGCGACTTCAATCACCCATCCGACGGGGCTGTTCATCACTTCACGTCGACGTAGAAGTCTTCTGTTTCGAGGTTCGTTACCGGGCCGTTCCACACCTCGAAGCCGATCGCGACGCTGAGGATCTCGGAGCCGGGCAGGTTGTACCCGCGGCTGATAGCGTCGTTGTAGACCTTCATCACGTCGAACTCGAGTTCGCTCCAGTCGTCGCCTTCAGGGCGCACGTAGTTGACGATTGGGTGACCGTTCACGTCTCCGGTCCAGATGCTCCAAGAGCCAGGAAGGCCGTTGACAGTTGCCCCCGCCGTAGCGGCCCTGCCTGCAGGCTGCTGGCGGAGTGGATCCCGCAGCCAGACCATGAGGTACGCAGAAAGGCTTCCCCCGTTGCCGAGCCAAATGTCCCATGCGGCGTTGTATTCGCCACTGTTTCCGTTCGCGTTCCAGCGCCAGCCAGTATTGACCTGGGTCAGGGAGCTGATCGGCGCGGGAAGACCGCACGAGCCCGCCGACCGCTTGGGCGGATCCGAATACTGGCCGCAGAACATGGTCGGGTATCCGGCGGGGGAGAAGTCGCTGCCCTGCGTCCCGTTCAGGGACTGCACGATGAACGAAGTTCCGTTCCACGAAATCTGATGGCTCTGCCAGCCGGTGCCCCAGCCGTTCGCAATGAATTTGTAACCGACGCCGTTGCGATAGATGTCGCCCTCCGCATATTGCGCCGCGGTGTTGCCGGCTCCCTGATACTGCGCCATCCCCAGCTGCGGCGGAACGTCGGGATCGGTGCCGCCCGTGCCGCCGGTACCCGGGTCGGTCCCACCCGTTGCCGTAGCACCGCCGCTACCCGTGGTGCCACCCGTTGCAGCCACTGCGTGGCAATCGGTCAACATGCCGCTGGCGACGAGGAGGCTCGAAATGAAGTCGGCGACGCCGTCGCCATTCGTGTCGATCGCGTCGAAGATCCCGTCGCAGTCCGTGTCGAGCGCGACGGCGTCCGGCTGACCGTCGCCGTTCGTGTCCACACCGAAACCGTCGACGGTGCCGTCCTGGTTCAGATCGATCTGATCGGCCGCGCCGTCACGATCGACGTCCGTCGTGGTTCCCAAGTCGTCGGCGATGTTGTTGCCGTCGCTGTCCGGCCCCTGTGGCCCATTGTCCGTTTGGGTGGTGCAGGCCACCGCGACGGCGAGAGTCGAAAGGGACGCGAGGGCGGGAAGGAATGTTCGTCGAATCATGTTCTAGTCAGGGCTCGTAAGAGGAAGCGCTACCGGTCTAGCAGTGTAGCGTGACGGCGGCCATTCATTGCGAGAGCAGCCCCTTCCGCGCTGTCCTGAAATCACCCTCGGTCCTGGAATTTTCGCGTCGAGGTCGAACGACAGGATCAACCGGACGGTTCTTCGCACAGACAACTGAGCCCCGACTCACGCGCAACGTGCTTGCTACTTCGTCCAAGCGCATGCGACGTTCGAAGCCGTGGGTGATCGAGCGCGGCCCCTGCTTACGGAGCCGGGCGAAAGCAATCGGCGCCAGCGGAGGCGCGCATCAACCTGAAAGGACCCATGCGACTCGGCACACGTTCTACCGCGGCCACCTCGGCCTCCCCCCACCGTCGACTGACGAAGTCACGACGACGCCCCGCCGCTCCTCCAGTCTGGGCAACGCTCATCGGAACGGCCCTCCTGGTCTCTGCGGCTGATGCGAACGCACACGTTCGTTTGATCTACCCGACGTCGCGACACCCCGTTCCCGACACCGAAGACTCGTCGAACGTGAAAGACTTTCCGTGCGGCCAGGCTGGCGACTCTCGCACGACCGATCCCAATCGCATCACGGTCTTCGAACCGGGTGAAACGATCACGGTGCACTTCCGGGAGACAGTCGAACACCTCGGACACTTCCGCATCGCGCTCGATCTCGACGGTCAGGACGACTTCGAAGATCCCGCCTCCGTCAATGACATCGAGCTCGATCCTGTCCTTCCAGTGCTCGTCGATGGCATCGAAGATGCGGTCGGTCCGGCGGACTACGAGCAGATCATCACGCTTCCCGACGTGGAGTGTGAAAACTGCACCCTGCAGCTGATGCAGATCATGTCCGAGCGCCCGGCGGCGCCGTTCTACTACCAGTGCGCAGACATCGCGATCCGGGCCGGAGCCTCGAGTGGCATGGGCGGCGAGGGTCCAGGAGCCGGCACGGGAGGCACATTGGGAACCGGGGGCGCCTTCGGAACCGGCGGAGCGATCGGAACCGGCGGAGCAGCGACGGGAACCGGCGGACTGACAGCGACCGGAGGTAGCGACGGGTTTTCGACGGACTCGATGACTGGCGGAGGGGGCTCCTCCTCTGAGGGGGGATGTTCGTTCAGCCCGACCGCCGCTCGCTCGGCGCGATTCGCGGCCCTCGCCACGCTGCTCCTGGTCGGCTCGGGTGCGCTGCGCCGACGCCGCCGCGATGCGGGCGACGAACACAACGACGCACTACGGGGTGATCGCTCGCGCTGATTGCGCTTCCCCCGGTGGCTCGCGGGAAGCGCGCCTCACTCCGGTGCGAGCCGAGACAGCTCGTCGTAGAGAAAGACGTTGGCCGCGATGGCCTTCCTGAAGACGCCCAGGTGGAGGGATTCGTTCGGACCGTGAGCGCCGGTCTCCGGGTCCATCACGCCGTTCAGGATCAACGGCAGGTGTGCGTACCGCCTCCCGAAGAGCGCAACGAAGGGAATCGAGCCCCCAATTCCAATCTGGAGCAGAGGCCGCCCCCACGCTCGTTCGTACGCCCGATCGGCCGCGGCAAACGCGGGACCGCGTGGTTCGTAGAGCCAACTGTCCGCGTGGGCTGGTTTCTCATCCAGCGAGAGGCGCACTCCAGCAGGCACGTCTGCGAGCAAAATCTTTTCGAGCTCGGCGCGGATGTCCGCGTGGGTCTTGCCGGGAGGAACGCGGATGGACAGGGTCGCTGAAGCGCGCGCCCGGAGGGCGTTCTTGTGCTGATCGGGACGGGGCAGCGTCGTCGAGAGAATGGTGAGCGCCGGCTGCCGCCAGAGCCACTCGGCAGGCGGGCGCCCGTTTTCCGGCAGAGGGTCGACTCCGTCGAGGAGATGCGCTCCGGATCGGATCACCTCGCCCGATAGGGGGACGTCGCGGGCGGCGTTTCTCCAGTCGTCAGCGACTTCACACAGACCGAAGGTCGGGCGCCCGTCGCTGTCGGTCAAACGCGCGAGCGAGTGCACCAGGGCATTGCCGACGTCGGGCGCCATGTTGCCCCAGAGACCCGAGTGCACGTCCGAAGCGAGCGCCTCACAGATGACTTCGACTTCGTAGAGGCCGCGAAGCGATGTCGTGAGCCCGGGAATGTCGACAGCAGGATTTTCGCAGTCGGTGAGAACCATCACGTTCGCCTCGAAGTCCGACGGATGGGCGTCCATGTAGCGCTCGAGGTTCGGCGATCCGATCTCCTCTTCGCCTTCGATGACGAGCTTCAGGTGAAGGGGAAGATCACCCGCCACCTCGAGCCACGCTTCGATCGCGGCGAGGTGGGAAACCCAACCGCCCATGTCGTCTGCGGCCCCTCGGGCGTAAAGGCGCTCACCTCGGCGGGTCGCCTGATGGGGTTCGGTGGTCCACGCCTCGCCTCGAACGGGCTGAAGATCGAGGTGACCGTAGATGAGCAGGGTCGGCGCGTCCGCCCGCTTCGAACGCCTCTCGGCGAACACGAGGGGAAGCGCCCCGTCGAGGCTGCGGACCGCCGCTTCGAAGCCAAGCTCGTTCAGATCCGCACGAATTCGCTCGGCCAGCGCGGCCACGTCGTCGTGGTGCTCTGGCTCGCACGAGATCGCGGGGATCGCGAGGTACGTTCCGAGGGCCTCGACCGCTTTCTCGAACCGCTCGTCGGCTCGGTCCGCAACTCGCTGCGCCGTATCTTTCGTGTCACCTGCCTGCATTCCGTTCGCTCCTTCGCCGGCGGCACTCCCGCCCTATCAGCGCACCCCTCGGGTGGGCGACGCCATCCTTCGCCGCCGGGGAGTCTACAGCCGGACCTGCGCTAGCGCACCGAGGGAGCGATCTCGTCGATACCCGCGCCGCTCACAAGCCCCACCTGCTCGGCGTTCAGCTCGAGCTCGCGCACTGCCAAGGCGAGCTCCGTCCCCACGTCCCCCTGAACCTTCAGCTCGGCGTACTCGTCGGCCCGCGTTTTCCCGCGATTGACGATGGCGATGGGCAGACCGCGTTCGGCGGCGCGCCTCACGAAGCGGTAGCCGGAAAACACCATGAGCGACGATCCGGCAACGAGCATCGCGTCGGTACTCTCGAGCGCCGCGTAGGCTCGACGCACTCGTTCCGGCGGAACCGTTTCACCGAAGAACACCACGCTCGGCTTGAGGAGCCCGCCGCAATGGTCGCAGTCGACCACTCGGAAGCGAGCGTAGTCGACCCCGGCCAGATCGGCATCGCCGTCAGGCGCGACTCCACCGCTCAAGGTCACGAAGTCTGGATTGTCCGCCTCCAGGCGCTTCTGGTGCTCGCTCCGGGACAGCTCCACGCCGCAACTCAGGCACTCCACCGCATCGATGCGACCGTGTAGATCGATGACATCGCGACTACCCGCTCGCTGATGCAACCCGTCGACGTTCTGAGTCACGAGCAGGGAAAGGCGACCCAAGCGCTCGAGCTTCGCGAGGGCGAAGTGCGCATCGTTCGGCCGCGCTTCGCCGATCCGTCGAAAGCCTACCAAGCTGCGTGCCCAGTAGCGGCGTCGCACGTGCTCACTCCGCTTGAGATCGGCGTAGGTGATGGGCTGCTGCCGCTTCCACTCCCCGCGCTCGTCCCGGTAGTCGGGGATGCCGCTGGCGGTGCTGCATCCCGCGCCCGTCAGCACGAAAAGGCGTGAATGCTTCTTGAAAAACGAAGCGAGCGTCGAGGTCACCTGTGAACTCCCCGCAAGACCACCAGACATCGGAGCTGCGGAATCCACTGCCTCGTCGTTGGAATCCCCCGGGCCCTCTACATGGGCGTCGGAGGGTCGTCGAGATTCAGTTTGCCGGGACACCGCTCCCGAAAGAGATTTGCTTCCCGCTCCTCGGAGGGCAAGCGGCCACGCGCAGAGACAGCAAAATCCAGCCCAACCAGACGAAGACGGCTACGGCCAGGTGAATCACCTGGAGCCAGCCCGGCGCCGAAAGCGCCACGTTGACAACGCCCAGCCCGACCTGAACGAAGATCCCGAGCTGGACCAAACGAGCCACGCGCGGAGCCGATGGGTCAAGAGCGCCCCGGGCGACGCGCGGCGCTGCCCAGAGCGGGAAGCCACTCACGAGAATCGCCAGCAGGGGGTGCACCCCGCGCAGGCGTTCGAGGAAGTGGGCCTCGGGCGACTGGACCTGGGAAAGGGCGGCGGAGGTTCCTTCCGTCGCCGGGTAGAGAGTGTCGCCGAGGGCGGTGACGGCGCCCGCGGCCGAGACGACGGTCAGCCCCAAAGCCCCGAGGAACAGGAGCCACGATTTCAGGCGCGCTGGCTCCAGGCGCGGGGCGTCTGGTGGGAAAGCCCACGCCGCCACCAGCATCGCACCGGTGAGCGCATAGGTGTTGACCAGGTGGAAAGCCATGATCACCGCGCGCGCCCGAGACGTATTTTCGCCGACCAAACCGAGCTTGACGAGGACCGCGCCAATCAGGGTCTCGAGCACCATGAACACGCCGGCCAAAGTCGCCGCACGACGAAGCGGGTGTCCTTCGGGGCGGCGCCAGAACGCGTGAATCAGGAGCCCGAGAACGAGGAATCCGGAAAGGGCGGAGGTTACCCGGTGGCTGTATTCGATCGCCGTTTCGACGGTGCTCGGCAGGTGCGTGATCGTTCCCTGGCAGGTCGGCCAGTGCTGCCCGCAGGCTGCCCCCGACCCGGTGATGCGCACGACGGCACCGAAGAGGATCACGAAGATGGTGTAGGCAAGCGCAGGGCGCCACGGGTTCGCCCCGCCGGATCCGGCGACGGCCGGTGCTCCAGGGGTCGCAGGAGACAGGGGAGAAGAATGGGCGCGTGCGAGATCGGCCATGGCAGCGGCGGTGTGCCACACAGGCTCCACGATGACTAGCTCAGCTCTTGCCGTAGCTTTTCTCGAAGGTTTTTCGGTACTCGGCCGTGCCGACGACGATGAGTTCGCCCCCCTCCATCAAGAGGCTGTGCCGCCCTGGACTCGTCTCGAGGTTCGCCCCATCACTCACGCCGATGACGTTGAGGCCGGTGCGCCGAGCGATTTCGGCCTCACCGAGCGTGGCCCCGACGAGGCCCGCCAGAACTTCGACGGGCATCAAGTCCACATGTTCGCCGAGGATCACCAGATCTTCATCGACGACTCTACCGCCCTATCGGTCCTCCCCCGTTCTGGTCGCGGCAGCCGAAGGAATCGGCGAGCGGGGTCACCAAGGCAGGGTACTCGATGAACCGAGATGTTGTAGCCTTGTCGTGGGGTACGAGGCCTGCCCCGGCAGGTCGTTTTCCAAACGCAGGGTCTGCAAGTGCTCTGGCTCCCTTTCCAGCCGCAAGGCAGAGCAAACGGGAGCCTCGAGAAATGGTGGGTGGTTCATGAGAAAATTGGATGTGTATAGCCCCGCTACCGGGGAGCTTCTGGAATCTCTCGAGGCGGACACCGAGGAAACGATTTCTCAGAAGAGCGCGACCGCGCACGAGGCTCAGCGAAACTGGAAACGAGTGCCTCTCGACGAACGCCTCGACGTCGTGCGGCGGTTCCGCAGAGGGGTCGCGCACGGGCTCGGCGAGCTCGCCCGCACGATGACCCTGGAAACGGGAAAACCCATCTCGCAATCGAAGAACGAGCTCGTGGCCTTCCTCGGGCGGATCGATTTCTTCACCCAAAACGCCCCCGAAGCCCTCGAGGATCGCGTCGTCCACGAGACGGCTGGTCTGCGCGAAGTCGTGGGACGAGAGCCCCACGGCGTCGTGGCCTGCGTCTCCGCCTGGAACTACCCCTACTTCGTGGGCGGAAACGTCTTCGTTCCAGCACTGCTTGCGGGAAACACGGTTCTGTACAAGCCCTCTGAGCTTGCCAGCATGAGCGGCCTCCGCATGCAGGCCCTCTGGCAAAAAGCCGGCCTGCCCGAAGGCTGCTTTCAGGCGATCATCGGCGCGGGGGACGCGGGCCGGAGCGTTCTCGACACGCCCGTCGACGCGGTGTTCTTCACTGGCTCCCTGGCCACGGGAAGGCGCATCGCCGAACAGGTGGCGCCGCGCTTGATTCCGCTGCAGCTCGAGCTCGGCGGGAAAGATCCCGCGTACGTTACCGAAGAGGTCGCGGTCCGGGAAACGGCGGCGAAGGTGGCCGACGGAGCGTTCTACAATGCAGGACAGAGTTGCTGCGCGGTCGAACGGGTCTACGTTCGCAGTGAGATCTTCGATGAGTTCGTCGAGGAAATGGTGCGCGTCGCCGAGGCCCTGAAGCCCGGGGACCCTCTCGATCCCAAGACGACTTTGGGCCCGCTGGCACAGCGGGAACCCCATCTCGTGTTTCTCGAGGGTCAACTGACCGACGCGCGGAACCGCGGCGCCCGCGTCCTCACGGGCGGCAAGCGTCTCCCAGGGGCCGGTGCCTACTTTCAGCCCACCGTGGTCGTCGACGTCGACCACACGATGGCGCTCATGACGGAGGAGTCGTTCGGACCCGTCATCGGCGTCATGAAGGTGAGCTCGGACGAAGAGGCCCTCGAGCGGATGATGGACACGGAATACGGCTTGACCGCAGCGGTGTACACGACGAGCAGCGAGCGAGCCCAAAGCATCTTGAGCGAGCTTCCAGTCGGGAGCGCGTACCAGAATTGCTGCGATCGCGTGAGCCCACGCCTCCCGTGGAGCGGTCGAAAGCATTCGGGTTTGGGGGCTACCCTCGGCCTCGAGGGGATTTCTGCCATGACGGTGCCAAAGGCCTGGCATCTGACGTCCGCCTGATTCGACTCGGGAAAGTCAGAGGGGGGCGAGATCATAGCCGCCGCCTCGGTGCGCGGGGCACCGGCGTTCGTTGGCAGGGGTACCTACCTCCCTCAGGACGCCAAGTTGTTCATCGCCCGCGCGAGCTTGAAGTCGCGATCGGTGACGCCATCGGCATCGTGAGTGATGAGTTCGACCTCGACCCGGTTGTAGACGTTCTTCCAGTCAGGATGGTGGTTCATCGCCTCGGCTTTCAGCGCCACGCTCGTCATCCAGCCGAACGCCTTGACGAAGTTCGAGAAATGAAACTCCCGATACAACTTGCCGTCCCGGAGCTCCCAACCGTCGAGCTCCGCGAGTCGCTCTCCAATCTCTGCCGCGTCCAGTTTTGCCATTTGCTGCCTCCTGCGCGCCTCGCTCCAGGTCCATCGTCGCACGGGCCCGCGACCGATGGCTAGAGCGACCGTCGCCGCCGGAAGCCCTGCCACTTGCCACTCGGGGCGCGGGCGAGGCAACGTGGGGCTCCCCATGGCGCGACGAACGCTCCCGTGGCTCCTGGCGTTTCTGCTACTTGGAGCCGTGCTGACCCGGTGGGTTTCGTCCGACGAGCACGCCGTCGAGGAACTGATCCGAGGGCTCGCGGCGGGGCTTGCCGTGAAGCCCGAGGAGATGCCCGGCCAGAGGGACGCGCGGGTTCAAGAGCTGCTCGAGCGCGACGTCACCCAGGATGTACTGGTTCAGAGTGTGGACTTGCCACCGACCGGAGCCGGAAAACCAGCCTTGCTGCGCTGGGCACGCCTCCTCGGCCGCTTCGACGAGGCCACGCTGGACCCATCGAATCTCGACGTGACCGTGGACGGACGTCAGGCTGAAGCGCGCGTCGACGTCGACTTCACGGCGCGCGCCCACGAAGACGAACTCACCGAACGCAGGCGTGTCCACCTCAACCTGGAACGGTCGGGTAGCCCGGAGAAGTGGCGGATCCGGGCCCTCGACATCGCCGGGCGGCCGAACGACCACCCCGAAGCCCGACCGTAGCTCGATCGCGGGGCGAGGCGGCTCAAAACCGCTTCGCGAGTCGCTCCCGGCGCGTGCATGGCACTCCGGACGTTGCGGGTGGGGTGCCTCGATGGGGACACCAAAGAATCCGTCGATGACGAAGCCGGGCTCGTGCACTACACCGTGCAGAGGAGGGTGGTCCGAACCGATGCAGAAGCAACGCGCGCGAGGTAACCCATTTTGCCGGAGGTGGCGGCGTGGGTGCGCGACGATTTGCATCGCTCTGGCGAGCTTCGGATGTTCGAAACGAGCCTCCGATCCCGATCGGGAACGAGCGGCTACGCCCCCTCGGACCGATCCACCCCCGAGTGCTGCCGCCGAGGCAGTCGAGCGACCGCCCACTCCCGAGCCCCCGTACAACGTCGTGCTCGTCGTCGTGGACGGCCTCCGCGCCGACGCGCCGTGGGCCGGATACGCCCGGGAGATCGCCCCATGGCTCACGCGCTTTTCGGAACGGTGCACGACCTACACGCGCGCCTACACACTCGGCAGCGAGGAGGCCCGGTCGGTCGAGGCAGCCCTGGAGGGAGTCTATCCCAGTCAACTCGCTGACCTGGAAGCGCACGGCTCGGGAGCGGCCGTCGGCCTTGCTGAAATCCTCAAAGACGCCGGCCACCAGACCCTCGCCGTGGTCCCCCGCGACGATCCCCTCGTGAAAAAGAAGGACGAGCCGACGGGGTTCGACGTCGTGGAATCAGTGCCCTCGACGCACGCCGCAGGCGCTCATGAAAGCGCCGCCGTAACCGACGCGGCGATGCGCCTCCTCGCGGAGGGCGATCCGGAAGCGCCCACTCGAGACCGTCGTTTCTTCGCGTACATCCACTACCCCGAGCCCGGGGTTCGTGCTGCACCTCATCCCGAGCATCCGCAGTACGGAAACAGCCCGCGGGATGCGTACGACAACCGGGTCCACCACATGGACGAAAACCTCGGCACGTTTGTCGACTGGGCTCTCGAACAACCGTGGGGTCGACAAACCGCGTTCGTCTTCACTTCGAGTGGCGGCGCGCCACTCGGCCGAGACGATCAGTTAGGCGAAGGACGGATTCGCGTCCCGCTGATGGTCTGTCTCCCCGGGTCTCTTCGCAGGAAGTCCGACGTGCCCCGCAGCCAAATCGATCTCGCTCCGACCATCGCTGCTTTGATGAACGCGACGTGGCCCCGATCGCCCGGCCACAATCTTCTCGACGAGGCGTTCGGCGGCACGATCGAACCGAGACCCGTTCTGGTGGAAGCCACTCACGGACACGACACCACCGGCAGAGCGTTGATCGACGGCGAGGGCTACAAGCTGGTCGGACGCAAGGGCCGCTTTCAGCTGTACGACGTCATGGAAGACCCCCGTGAGGAGACGGAGCTTTCGAAAGACAAGACGAGCGAACTCGATCGCCTGGAGGGGCTTTACCGCGATCTCACCTCGCGCCTTTCGATTTCCTCGGGCGAGCCTTCCCCGGGTAACCCCGATGGAGGCGGCTGACGCGACGAGCGACCTGTTGCTCTCACTCGCTGGGCAGATCGTCGATCGACACGCTGTCTTTGCCGAGATCTTCGAGGGAAACGCGACGCGACGGCGTCTTCCCCGACTCGAACGCCGCCGTCTTGTCGCCGGACTCGGCGGCAGGGGCCGAAGTGGAATCGATCGCGAGCGAAGCGCCGTGCCGTTGGGACGTCGTCTTCGTGGAGACGCTGGCCGCCTCCGGCTTCTTCTTCGCCGGAGCTCGCGGCTTCGACTCGCCCTTGACCTTCGCAGAAGGCTCCGACGGAGACGAGGCGAGGACACCATCCGAATCAGAAACCACTTCGGTGACCTGTGGCGCTCCGCCGCCAATGAAGAAGCCCGCAGCGGCACCCACGATCAGGGCGGACGCTCCAGCACCCATCCAAACGAGCGCGGTGCGAACGCGACGGCGGTTGTTGGCTCGCTGCTGCTCCGCGATCGACGCACGGAGACGATCCACCTGACGACGGTCACGAATGACCAACGTAGGCTCCTGGCGGCGTCGCCGAGTGCCCGGTAAGGTCCTCTCGGGTTTCTGCGCCGCGGGATCGACGATGACGGACGGCGCCTCACTCGCGGGTGCGAGCAAGTTCCTCGGTGCGGGGGGATGTGCGCGTCTGTGGTCCGAGACCGCCTCGGTCCTCTCGACCCCGATCGCGTCGAGTCCGTCGTCTTCTTTTCGATTGTGGGGCCACACAGCCATGGTTAGTCACCGGGTCCGGAGACCGCGCGACCTGTATACCCGGCCCGCCCACCCCGTGCCACCGGGCCCGACGGACCCGAACGAATGGACAGTTGGCTGGTTCGGCCCAATTCTTGCTGCGGCATCTGCCCGCCGTTTGGGGGCTCCCGATGGCGCACTGAAGAGGAGCTCCCGCGGATTCGTTGTAGAGTGCGCCCCATCCATGGACAGCGTTTCCCTCTTTCTCCTGGCCATCGCAGCGATCTTCGTGATCGGTGCCATCGGTGAGCTGATTTTTCAGCGAACGAACATCCCGGACGTGATCTGGTTGATCCTGGCAGGAATCCTGCTCGGACCGGTCGCGGGAGTGGTCACTCGGCCGATGCTTCAGTCAATCTCGCCTTATTTCGCGGCATTGACCTTGGTCGTGGTGCTGTTCGAGGGCGGCAGCGCGCTGAAGCTGGCGGAGCTGAAGAGAGCCGCCTCTCGTTCGACCGGTCTCGCCCTGGTGAATTTCGTTGGGGCGGTCGTCGCCATGATCGTCCTGAGCACCGTCTTCGGCCTGGCGAGCGACAAGCTGCACGACTGGTTTGGGATCGCACGCTTTCTGCCGGAGAGCTGGGGAACGATGCACGGAGTACTCCTCGGCGCCATTCTCGGCGGCTCCAGCTCGATCATCATCATGCCCGCGATGGCCGCTGCTCGGGTGGAACCTCGTCTGGCGAACTTGGCGAACCTCGAGAGCGCGGTCACTGACGCGCTCTGCGTGGTGGGCACCGCAGCGGTAGTCGACATCATGCTCGGCCGCACGGCCGGAGCCTCCGGTCCCGTGGTGGCGCTCCTTCGTTCCTTCGGGATCGGAGCGGGGATCGGGCTCGTCGCTGGGCTGATCTGGCTCCTATTTCTTCGCGCCTTGCGAGACGCCGAGCATGCCTACCCGTTCACGCTGGCCGCACTGCTCGGCCTGTACGTGGTGATCGACAAGGCCGGCGGCAGTGCAGCTCTCGGCATTTTGACGGTGGCGCTCATCTTGGGGAACGCCAAGTCGCTCAGCAAAACGATCGGACTTGCCGAAGACGTCGAGCTCGCCATGGCGGTGCGCGGCTTCCATCACCAGATGGCGTTCATCATCAAGTCGTTCTTCTTCGTGTTCATAGGCGCGATGCTCGGCCCCCCGTGGGGAGCCATCTTGCTGGGCGTCGTTCTCGGTCTGGCCCTGTTCGCAGTCCGCATCCCCGGAACCAAGCTGGCCCTCACCGGTGCAGGGCTCACCCCGGACGAGCAACGCTTGATCGCCGTCGCGATGCCGCGCGGAATGGCGGCCGGCGTTCTGGCCACGCTGCCCGTCACGAAGCACGTGCCCGGCACGGAGCCTCTTCCCGTCATCGTCTTTTCGTGCGTGTTCGTCACCATCTTGGTGTTTGCCGCCGGCTTTCCCATCGTGAAGAAGCGACTTACCCCAGCCGCCCAGGGCGTCTCGCCTGAGTCGCTGCCTGCAGGCGCGGCACATCCCAGCGCGCTGGCGGCACAGGCGCAAGTCCCGAGAGCCGCGGCCGTCCCCGAGGGACTGGAGATCGCGCTCGCCGCCGAACCCGCTCCCGTGCGCGATCCACACCCCATTGCCCTGGAAACCGAGGGCTCGATCGGCGAACCCACCAGCAGCGGTCCGGCCGTTCCCGCCGAGAGCGGTCCGACCGGAGCAATTCCGGATCTCCAGATCGACGCGAACGACAAGCCTAGGTGACGGCGTTCGGGCGCGAATGCCCACCCCGCGGGCGTGCCGGCGAAGATCCAATCCGGAGCCGCGCCTCTGCAAATCAGCGCGCTCGTTGCCTGCTCGCTCGCGACGACGGGAAGCCGTTCGTCGCTTACACCGCTTTCGGTTCCTCGGCACCGAACCGGCGGCGCGCGAGCTCCGAACTGTACGCCTGAAGCAGAGCTTCGTAGCTCACCACGCCTACCACCTTCTTCGCTGCGTCCAGCACGGGTAGCTGTTGATAGTGCGACTCCGCCATACGCTCGAGCGCAGTGGCGAGCGAATCGGTTGGAGCGACCGACACGAACGGCGACTCGCAATCCGCCGCGATCGCCAGCTTTCCGAGATCTTCATCGTAAATGAACGCGCGCAGGGACTCGAGCGTGACGATTCCCTCTGGCTTTCCGGCGTCGTCGACGACGGGAAACACAGCTTGTTTGGCCTGCGTAGCCTGCCGGAGGACGCGCGATAGCGGCATCGAGCGATGCACCGTCGAAAGCTCGGTCCGTTCGAAAACTTCGTCCACCTCGATGTCTTGGAGGACGTCGAAGACGTACTCGGCGCCGTGCGCCGGTGAATCCTTGCGCGTCGCAACCTGCACTTCCGCGTAGATCCCCCAACGCCGAATCAGGGTGAACGTAACGACTTCGGCGAGCATGATGGGAACCAGAAGCTCGTAGCTTCCGGTCATCTCGCTGGCCATGACCAAGGTCGAGATCGGCGCGTGGGTCACCCCGCCCACGAAGCACGCCATGCCCACGATCATGAAGGCGCTCGGCTCGCGCACGACCTCGGGGAACCACTCGTGAAAAGCGAGTCCGAACGCGCCTCCGACCATGCCGCCAATCACGACCGACGGTCCGAACACTCCCGCCGCCGCCCCAGTCGACGCACTGATGCTCGTGGCAACCACCTTGACGGCCGCGATCAGAAGCAGAGTGAGGACCCCCGCCCAGGCAGCGGGGATAAGCCCCGTGGGTCGAAGCGCTTCCTGCATCCAGCCGTAACCGGCCCCCAGCGCCGAGGGATGGATGAGGGCGAGCCCGCCCACCGCGAGCCCCCCAAGCGCTGGCCGCAGAGGATAGAACAATCGCGCGTGGTCGGTGATGTGCGCGACCTTGTGGTGCAGAGCGATGAAGCCCGCACCCACGAGGGCCACCCCGACCGCCATCAGGAGGTAAAGCGGCAGCTGTCGAGGATCGAACTGATACGTCTGGGGGGTAGCGAAGAGATTGCCCTCACCGAACAAGGTGGTGAACACTGAGTAGGCCACGACCGACGACAAGAGCGCCGGAACCAGGGCATCCACCTCGAGATCGTCGCTGTACAGGACTTCGACGATGAACAGCGCACCGCCGAGGGGGGTGCGGAAGATCGCTCCGATCCCGCCCGCAGCGCCGGCGATCACGAGCAGCCGACGCTCGCGGTCGGTCAAGCGAAAGCCGCGTGCGACGGTGGCGCCGAGCGATGCTCCGATGTGCGCGATCGGCCCCTCTCGCCCCGCACTGTTGCCCATTCCCAGAAACAGGCTTGCGGCAGCCCACTTCGCCAGGGCAACGCGCCTGCGGACGCGCGCTTGCCCTTGGTGAAACGCCCGGATCCATCCGTCATTGCCGCCCCGCGCCTCGGGGCAGATCCACCAGACGATCAACCCTGCGAGAAAGCCACCGACGGCCGGCGCCAGGACGACGACCCACGTACGCACCTCACCGCCCTCGACGACGTGACCGAAAAGGGCCGGTTCCCCGTCCGGCTCGAGGGCGTGATAGCCCGCCCCGAGGCTGAGCACGACATAGCGAACGAACTCGACCGCTGCGTACAGGGCCGCGGCCGCCAGGCCCGACAGGACTCCGACGATCGAGCCAAGACCGACCCAGCGGGAGACCGCGCGAAATTCGAAGTGTCTAGCCAGGCCCGCCAGTTCGCTGAGCCCAGGAATGAGTGGGAGTCGTGGGGATCCCATGGGGGTCGCGGATGCTAGGGGACGCACACCACGGGCCGCAACCCGCTGAGCCAAGTTCCTCGAGTCCCGCAAACCGAGAACGCCACGGGACGGCGACAGGGGCGTGCTAGCATCCACATCGTGGCAGGCCCGCCGATTCTGGTGGTCGATGACGACCCGGTCAGCCGTCGCGTGCTGGAAAATACCCTGCGCGACGCAGGTTTCGACTGCCACTTGGTGGAGAGCGGGCGGAAGGCACTCGAGTGGCTCGAGCGACAGATCCCCGCGCTGTTGTTGCTCGATCTCGTCATGCCGGAGCCCGACGGCCACGCGGTGCTCGCCTACGTGCGCGGCACGCGTCGTTTGGACGACATGCCGGTCGTCGTGCTGACCGGGCTCGATTCCGAAGAAGACATCGAACGCATCTTCAATTCTGGAGCCGACGACTATGTCCACAAGCCGTTCCGACCTGCCGAGCTGATCGCTCGGGTGCGTGGGCAACTTCGCATCCGCAGCTACGTAGACCGCCTGGGTCGGCGAGAGGCCGATCAAAAGACGATGCTCGAGCTGACGCAGGCTCTCGCCTCGCGTTTGGACATCCGCGACATCCTGTTCACCGTGGTGCAGCGCGTCGCGGAAATCGCCCACGTGGACCGCTGCAGCATCGTGCTCATCGGTGACGACAACGAAGTCGGTTTCGTGGTCGCGACGAGCGACGACGAGCAAGTGCGCGATCTGGCGATCAACCTGGGCAAGTACCCGGAGATTCGGGAGGTCCTTTCCACGCACGAAGCGCTGGTCATCCGAGACGTCGCCCACCACCCCCTCCTCGAAGGGGTCCGTCAAAGCGAATCCGGCTTGGCGTTTTCGTCGATGGCCCTCGTTCCCATCTTGCATCAGCACGGCCCAATGGGCGTTCTGTGCCTCCGAGGGCGCCACGCCGTGGACTTTTCGGAATACGAGCTCTCCCTCGCCCACACCATCGCGAACGCGACGGCGATTGCTCTGCGAAACGCACGGATTCTGAAGAGCCTCCAGGACGAAACCAAGCAGATGTCCTTCGCCCGCGTCGAGGCCGAGCGGCGGGTACAGCTCTTTCAGCGCTACGCGGATTTCTTCGAGAGTGCGGCCGATGGCATGGTCGTCATCGATCGTACCGGACGTCTGCTCTTCGCCAATCCTCGCGCCCGAGAGATCACCGGTCATAGCGAGACCGAGCTCATGGATACGTCGTTCAAAGACCTGTTCAGCGAAGGTCATCAGGAGCGTGCCCAGCGCCTGATGGATGGCTTCGCCCACGGGCTCTACCCACGCGGCGTCGACATCGAACTTCGCATTCGCAGCGGCCAACCCATCGTCGCCAACGTGAGCTTCAGCAGCGTTCTGCACGAAGACGACGCGGTGCTCTTCACCTTCCGCGACGTCACCAAAGAGCGAAATACCGCCATCGAGCTCGAACAAACCAAGGAATTTCTCGAGCGGGTGATCGACAGTTCGGTCGACGGCATCGTTTCGGCCGACCTCGAGGGCCATGTGTTGCTGTTCAACCGAGCCGCGTCGCGCATCGTCGGCTACGAACCCGCAGAGGTCATCGGCAAGATCGCCGTCGAAGATCTGTATCCGGTCGGCACCGCGAGAGAGCTCATGAGCCGCATCCGCGATCGGAATCTCGGCGGCTACGGGCGCTTGGAAGACTACCGCGTCGACATGCTCGCCAAGGACGGTTCCCGCGTGCCCGTCACTCTGTCGGCCTCCTTGGTGCTCGACGGCGAAAGGCCAATCGCTACAGTAGGAATCTTCACGGACATCCGCGAGCGCCTGCGCATGGAGGAGCGTTTGGCGGAGGCCCAGGACGAGCTCCGTGATCGAGAGAAACTCGCGGTCGTCGCCGAGCTGGCCGGGGCCGCGGCCCACGAATTGAACCAGCCGCTCACCAGCGTCATCGGCTACGCGGAACTCCTGCGCAGAAGACTGGCGGACCCGACGCTCCGACGGGGCGTCGACGTCATCATCGCCGAGAGCGAACGAATGGCCGAGATCGTTCGAAAAGTCGGTCGCATCACGAAGTACGAAACGAAGAACTACGTGGGCGGCACGAAGATCGTCGACCTCGAGAAGTCCAGTGCACCCGACGAGCCGGAGGGGAACACCGGATGAAGGTTTCCAAGCCCCGCGGCGAAACGATGCAGCCTTCGCGAAGCGTCCGGAAAACCAGCGCCTCGCCGCCCGTTTCGGGACCCGTCCGACGCTCGGCATCGCCGGACAAGCTGCTCGAGCTCGCTCTAGAAGCTCCGCTCAATGACGGGGTCCCCGCAGTCACTCGCTTCCTGGCCGACGAGCTCGCGACCCTCTTTCCGCACCTCGCACTCGGCCTGTGCGTCGTCGACGTGGGAATCTGCCGCTGCATCGAACGACGCACGCCACCGGAGGCGGAAGTTCAGCCAGCAGCCGATCCGGCGCGGCTCTTTCCACAATGGCCCTCGGAACGCATTGTCGCTCTCGACGACGGCGGCTCCACGCTCCACTTCGCTGGTGAACAAGCTGAGCTGAACGACAGCTCGATCCCCCTCGTCGTCCGCACGGTTGCGCACGTCGTCTCCCTATCCCGACGCCCTCAGCAGACAGACAGCGACGAACGAAACAGCCTGCGGGCCCAGGTCATCCAAGCCGAAAAGCTCGCGTCGCTCGGACAGATCGCGGCGGGCGTCGTCCACGAGCTGAACAATCCCCTGACGTCCATCATCGCTTACGGTGACTTCCTCCGAAAGCGGGCCTTGGTCCGCCAAACCGCCGGTCTCGACGTGGAAGACGACATCGAGCGACTCGACCGCATCGCCGAGGCGGCCGAGCGCATCTTGCGTTTTTCCCGCGACTTGGTCGCTTACGCCCGGCCATCCAGCGACATCCCGGGTCGTGTGGCTTTGGCCCAGGTGGTCGACAAGGCGCTCGTGTTCTGTGAACACGAGCTCGAAAGCCACGACATCCTTCTGGATCGCCACCTCGACGAGACGTTGCCGGACGTGCGCGGCGTATCCGGTCAGCTGGTTCAGGTGTTCGTCAACTTGATAACGAACGCCGCGCACGCGGCAGCGGTCGGCGGCAGGCACGTTTCGATCACCACGGCCTTGGAAGGACGGTGGGTCGTGGCGGCGTTGACCGACGACGGCCGTGGCATCGAGGAAGAGGACCTCGATCGGATCTTCGAACCGTTTTTCACGACCAAACCAGTCGGAACGGGCACCGGTCTCGGCTTATCCATCGTACGCGACATCATCACGCGTCACGGCGGCGCACTGTCGGTCGAAAGTCGGAGTGGGCGGGGCACGACCTTCTTGGTGCGCTTACCCATCGCGCCAGACGTTTCCCCATAGTGATGCTCGGACCCTCGCGACGCCCGGAGCCCACTTCGCGCCGGAGCCCAGCTCTAGAGTTCGTCGCCTCGGCCGTCGTAGACGTCTCGGAGAGCAATCTGAAGCTTGCGCCGAGCGTGGAACAACCGACTCATGATCGTGCCTTTGGAAACACCCATGACCCGAGCCATGTCCTCGTAACTCATCCCCTGAACTTCGCGCATAACGATGACCCCCCGGTGATAAGGCGGGAGCGCGTCGATCTCGAAGGTGAGTCGGGAGCGGAGCTCACGGCAGAACAACTCCTGGAGTGGATTGGCACGCGATGGATTCGAAATCAGACCCAGTGCGGCGTCTGTAGCGGTCGTCGCCTCGCGCCGCTCCAGCTCTCGTCGATGCGGTTTGCGAAGCAGGTCGATGCACAAGTTCGACACGATGCGGTATAGCCACGTGAAGAATGCGCTCTGCCCCGTGAATCGATCGAGTGAGCGGTGCACGCGTAAGAAGGCCTCCTGGACGACTTCGCGAGCGTCGTTTTCATCGCGCAGCACTGAAAGCGCCACCGCCAACGCGGGGCGTTGGTATTTCTCGACGAGAACCCGGAACGCCGCCTCGTCGCCGGCGCGGGCCCTCTCGACCAGCTCGGCATCCTCCAAGGCGTCTTTGCCCTCGAGTTTCGACCGGCCGAGGGTGCCCTTCGGTCGCAGCCCCGCCGTAGCCCCACCCCCAACGACGGAGGCGATGGGGACCTCGCACAGCCTCGCCGATGCCCCGGAAGGGGCTGGCACAGGGCCGGTTTGCTCACGACAGGCCAACTGCGGGTCCATCTCGGGGGGACGTACGCGCACATGTGCGCCAACCTTCCCCACCGCCCTGCAGCGGTCGTCGCTTTCGATGATCGCTGCAGGCGCTCGTCCTGTTCGATCAGGGAAACCCGTCGATCAGGGAAACCCGAATCGCGGCGCCGCTTGCGGCGTTTGCTCCGGCAGAGCACCCAGCTTGACCGCAACGTCCAGCGTGCGCTTTCCCCTCGAAACGCGCATGGAAACCTCTCGTCCGACGCCCGCTAGGCTCGCTTTCCAGCGGAGTTTCTCGGGTCCTGCCACGTCCGTGCCGTCGAATGCGACGATCACATCGTCAGGTTCTAGCCCCGCCACTGCTGCGGGACCACCGGGAAGCACGTGCCGCACCAACGCGCCAGTCCGACCCGACAGACCGAGCCGCTCGACGTCCTCCGGCAACACCGAGGAAACGTGGATCCCGATCGCGCTGCGGTCGACCCGACCCTTGTCGATCAGGTGCGGCAGGAGCTCCTTGACCATGTTGATCGGAATCGCAAATCCGATGCTGTTGGCCTGAGCCCGGATGGCCGTGTTGATTCCCACGACCTGACCCGACAGGTCGAGCAAGGGCCCCCCGGAGTTGCCCGGATTGATGCTCGCGTCGGTCTGAATGAAATTGTAGTAGCCAGAACTGTCGCCCAGCTGCACGTCCTCCCGCGTCCGGTGCTTGGCGGAGATGATGCCGGCCGACACGGTATGGGCGAGACCGAAGGGGTTGCCGATCGCCACGACCCAGTCGCCGACTCGAGCTCCATCCGAGTTGCCGAGCGGGACGAACGGGAGCCCGTCGGCCTTCACCCGGAGGACCGCAACGTCCGTCGGAGGATCGCGACCGACGACCTTCGCGCGCATCTCACGGTCGTTCGGGAAAACCACCAGGATGTCCCGAGCGCCCTCGATCACGTGATTGTTCGTGAGAATCAGGCCGCCCGGGTCGAACACGAATCCGGTGCCCTGCCCCTCGCCGAGCACCCGGCGCCGCCCGGCGCGCTGCTCCTGAAGGGTTTTGACGAATACCACCGAGGGGTCTGCCCGCGACGCAAGGCTTGCGAAGCTCGCCGGAGCGCCGGCGGGAGGACTGACCGGCGTCGGAGGCGCGGGAGGCTGCGCCGGGGTAAACGAGGGAGGAGGTTCCGCAGGTCCTTCCTCCACGAGGTCGCCCACGCGATCGCAGCCGAACAGTACACCGCACCCGACGAAGGCCAGGATGGCCTTCGTGTTGCTGATTCGTGGAGGCCGTTCGACGATACTCACGCTGACTTGGCGACTTCGACGTAGCGCATCTTCAGGTCGATCACTACCTGCTCCAAGATGCGCTCTTCCTCACCGGTGAGGTTTCCTTTGGTCTTCTCTTCCAGGAGACCGAGAAGGTCGATGGTCTGGCGGGCCATCGGCAAGTTGACCACCCTTTCGCCCCCGGCCGGATTCGGCGCAACCCCGAGGTGCACCAGCGCGGAGTGGCTCAGGGACAAAACGAAGGTCGAAAAGTCCACCGCAGGGAGCGCCTCCGCCTCGCCCGTTTCGGCGCTCTTCGAGTCGGGACCCGCCGCCCCCCCTTGGTCGGCGGCGCTCACGACGGCTCCGGTGTCCCCATGGGTGTCGGTGCTGCAACGACGGCCGGCGTCTCGAGCTCTGCCGGTGCCGGTGGTTCGCCGCCGCCCGCGATCGCAGGCTGGGACAGGTCGACTGCTTCGGACTCCGCGGCCACGTCGGGCAGAGCCTCGAGGTACTTGGTCACGTCATCTTCGGACAACACGCCCTTGGCGACGAGGCGCTCGCGAACGCGGACGTCGTACTTGAGGTTTTCGTTCGTGCTCATCTCTGGCTCCTGGGGGATGGGGAGGCTTCCTTCGTCGGATGGTCGGGTGCCTCCGCGGGGCCCTTCTCGTAGCTCTGGGCCGGGCCTCGAAGCAAGCGGTCGACCCCAACGAGCTGCAACGGGGCTTCAGCCTCCGCTCCGAGAGGTCGGGAAGAGACCCGAGTCAGAGCAGCATCGGCCTCGTCGAGTTCGTTTTGTGTCGCCGGGCGCACTTCCGCAACCTCCAGCCGCAAACGAACTTGCTGCCCAGCCAGAGGGTGATTCATGTCCACGTGCACGGTGTCAGGGCCGACGTCGAGCACCTGGAGAACCAGAAGGTGGCCCGCTTCGTTTTCCACCTCGAACCGATCCCCTGCCGCAACGTCGTCGGGAAACTCCTCCCGGGACACTTCGAGCACCCGATCGGGGTCACGCCGGCCGAACCCTTCCTTGGGAGTCAGCTCGATTTCTCGGCAGTCGCCCGGCGAAAGACCATCGAGGGCCATTTCGATGGCGGGGAGGAGCTGCCCACGACCAAAGACGAACTCGATCCGAGAGTTCGCTTCGCTGACGGCGTCGCCCTCGGCATCGAAGGCCGAGTACGAAAGCGTCACGTGGGTGTCAGGTCCAATCTGGTAGCTGTCAGGCACTGAGGTACTCGGTCGGGTGAGGCGCAAAGGGCGCTGACGGTTCAGCCTCGAGCCGATAGGGCGCGACGGCCTGAAATCGCTAGGACTGCGGTCAGCGCAATCTCGACCTCTTCGTGCGTCGGGGGCACCGGGCGCGCGCGGATGCGGCGCTGGACGGCGCCGAGTTCGGCTCCAAAGCACCGGTAGCGGGCGCGGTCGGCCTCGTTCGTAGCTTCGAGCACCCAACGAGCGACGATGGTCCGAAGCTCGTCGAGTTGACTGTCCATGAGGGGCGCCAACTGGGCGGCAAGGGGGTGGGTCATCGAGAGGCGCCTAGAGTAGCATCGCCTCGAAGGCCGAACAGTTCGCGAGGAAAACTCTGGTTTTCAAGCCATTCGAGCGCACCGGACCCTTGCCTCGCGCCGCGCGTTTGGGGAATCTCCGCCGCGTGCTGCGCCCCACGCTCTTGTCCATCGGTGCCCTGGTTTGGGCCCTGAACGTCACCGGCTGCGAGCGGGGCGAGGAAGCAGCGCAGCCGACCGGGAGCAGCGCTGCCCCCGCGGCGCCCCCTCCAGAGAGTCCGGCACAGCGTCCCCAAGCCGACGAGCAAGCACACGTGCCCGTGGGCGCGTTCATGGCGGGCAGCAAGCCGGGCGACCCTGGGCGCCAGCCCGAGCTCGAACCGCGTCTGCAGCAGGTGCGGCTGGGTCCGTTTCGAATCGATCGCCTGCCCTACCCCAACGACCCGAATCAGCCGCCCCTCCTGGGCAAGAGTCGTGACGAGGCGGCACGCCTGTGTGGCGAACGCGGCGCTCGCCTGTGCTCCGAGCTCGAATGGGAGCGAGCCTGCAAAGGTGCGGCGAGCAATCCGTATCCAGGTGGAACCAGTTTCCGAAAGGAGTGCGGGAAGGGACCGACCGGCTGCGCCAGTGGTTTCGACGTGCTCGGCCTGGGAACCATCCTGGAATGGACCTCGAGCGACGTCATTCCTCCCAAGGGTTTCACCGAACCGCGCGGACCGGTAGTGCGTGGTGCCGGCCAGGACACCCCCGGCGAGGAGCGACGGTGCGCTCGCAGAACGACGTTCAGCGAAAATCAGGCCGACTCCGTTGGCTTTCGCTGCTGCCATGGAGCGCCCAACGGCGCCAAGGTGAAGGAACCAGGCCAGGGCGACACCTTCGAGAAGGTCGAGCTCAAGACCGCCGACCTGAAGAAGCTGCTCGAGCAAGACGAACGCACCAGCGAGCTCGCCAAAGACGTCGTCCTGTTCCGCGAGCCCGAAGCCGCGCAGACAGTGATCGACCGGGGTCCTGGAGACAAGAAGGGGTTCTCATTCACTGTCGCCCCTCTCTTGTGGAACCCAACCCGCGGAGCTCGCTTCCTCGTGGTGGCAGGGCGCTCCGGAGAACGCACCTCGTTCGTCGTCGCCTATCACGTGGTCAGCGACGACGAGCACCGTCTGGCCGCGAGCTTCGTGATGAAGAACGAGGTCGGTCCGATCGCCTTCGCCTACAGCGACTACATCCGCCCCCGCTTTCACTTCAGCTCTTGCTGGGGCTGCCCAGGAGACACAGGCAAGGTCCTGTTTCGCGACCCAGAGGAGGTCGCAATCCTTCAGCCGTAGCTCGATCCCGACGCGAAAGAGTGCTTCGGCTACCGCGGGCCCCCTGACGGGGTGGCAACGCGAGCGCCGCTCGAGCGGGGGTCAGCCGGCCGAGCTCCGGACGGTGCGGAGCTCGAACACGTTGCCGACAGCGCTGGGCAGCAACGTAACCTCCGCACCGGAAGCGTTCGCCCAAATCCGGGCGCAGAGGAGGCCGAGGCCCCTGCTGTACCTTCCCGAATTACAGCGCTTGGCATCGAGCTGCCCCTGTGGCGAAAAGGCCCTCTCCACCGAATCGGGAGGTGTTTTCGGTCCGTCGTCTTCGATGCGAAAAACCACGGCTTCTGCCGAGACCGAAAATCCTAGGCGCACTTCGCTCCCGGGGGGCGCGTGCTGGACGGAGTTCCTTAGCAAAGCCCCGAGCGCCTTGTGGAACATGCCCTGGTTTATCCGCACCCTCTCCGGGCTGTGGAGCACCGTCGGGTCGGCGACGACGCGCACCGAGTGACTGCGCGCAGTCGGGGTCATGCGTTCGACCGCCTCCACCAGAACGGTGGAAGCAGCAACCGGTGCAAGGGCCTCCGTTTTCGAATCACTGAGCAGGCGAGCGAGTGCCTCGACGCCGTCGACGATGTGAGAGAGCCCCTCACAAGAAAGGAGCAAATCGTCGAGAGCCTCGTCTGCCTCCGGAGTGCGATCGGGAAGCTCGTCCGCGAGGTATCCAAGGTTGGAGCTCAAGGCGGAAAGCGGGTTCCTGAGGTCGTGCACCAAGAGACCCAAGAGCCCACTCAAGAGAACCTCGTCGATTCGTTCCGCCATGGTCCGCGCCCCACCGGACGTGGCTCGCGGCCTCCCCTCCGGCGCCAGCCAGGCTCAGCGTCGGTCAAGGCTCCGATCAGGACAATACTGCGTGTTCGTCCAGAAACTTCTGGATGCGGAGCGCGACCAGCTCCCGGTGCTCGAGCGGAGCTACGTGGGTGGCTCCGGGAATCACCAGGAGTTCACCGTTCGGCAGCGCGTCTGCCATCGCTTCGGACAGCGCGGGGGGGGTGAACGTGTCCCTTTCGCCCCCCACCACGAGCACGGGGACCTGTACCTGGGAGAGGAATTCCTGGGCGCTGTGCTCCCCAGCGTGGTGAAGCATCCTCAGAAAAAGCTCGAAATCGAAGTCGGCGACGTGACGAAAGTAAGGAGCCACGTCCTCCGCCCGGACCATTCGACCGTCGATATCCCCGGTCATTTGCGCGATCCGCACGGCTGCCCGGACGGGCATCCGTGACCAAAGAGCCCGGACGACCTTGGGATGCCGTACTGCGAAGGCGATGAGGCTGGGCAGGACACTGGCCAGCAGGTCGGAGTTCTTGAAGGTGTGGGTGACCCGCCCGAAGCTTCCGCAAAGAAGCACGAGAGCCCGGATCTTCTCCGGGCGCTGTCGATAGGCTTCGAGTGCCACCTGCGTCCCCAGCGAATGGCCGACCAACACCACCGGAGGGTCGCCCACGTGGCCGCGCACACTCTGGAGGTCGCCCGCGAGCGCGGAAACGTCGATCAACTCGCGATCGCGGGGCGCTTCGCTTCTTCCGTGCCCGCGATAGTGGAAGTGCACCACAGGCATCCACTGGGCAAGGTCATCCCAAAGGTACTTGTAGATGAACCCGTCGCACACGAGCCCATCACACAGCACCGCGGTGGTCTGCTCGACGCAATCAGTCGAGCCGCTCGGGGACTTAGCGACTCCGGAGCGCCCCAGATGAGGCTCGCCGCTCGGCGCCGCGTCCGTCCGAGGAACTTCCCTTCCGGGTTCGCGAACGCTCGGCTCGCTCTCGCTCACTACTGGCCCACACCGCCGACGCACGTACAGACGTGCACCATCGTCGGCGCGAGCAAAGGACTCGACGAAGGAAGACTCGCCGCCCGAGGGCGAGGCTACCGGTTCAAGCTCCGGGTGTGTCGTCTTCGTCACCGACGTCGTTGACGCTCGGGATCTTTTTGATCTCTAGGCGAGCCAGCTTCCAAGCACGCTGGACCACCCAAGAGAGCGACCGATCCAATCGTGCCGCCTCGTCCTTGATCTCTTGAAGCATGGTCTCGGGAAAGTACAGGCTTTGCTTGCGCTTATCGCTGCCGCTCCGAGTCGTCGTTTCGTCCGCCACGCACAACCCTCTCATCAGTGGGCGTTGTCTTGAGACAACGCGTTTTTCGCTACCAACAAGCCCAGAGTATTGAAATGTTCCGTCTAAGGCAATGGGGCGGGGCGGAAGCAGTCACGATGAGACCCTGCCCCTGAAGCACCTACTAACGGATGGTTCTTCCTAACGGATGGTTCTTCGGCCGGCCCCACTCCAAGTCTCAATCCGGGATGCGCCGGAACCGAACCGCCCGTCTTCGCGGACATCGCGCTTAGTTAGATTCCGGCGAAAAACTCGCCGGGATCTTCCCGCGAAGCGGTTTTGGGGCGCCTCGCTGCGCAGCGGCGAGGCGGGGTCTT